>CAILVY010000239.1 GCA_903837785.1 Candidatus Hydrogenedentota bacterium | reverse complement strand
TCTGGCCCTGCTCCAGGGCGCCATCGGGCTGATGTACCGGGTATTTACGGGCAAACCCAAGCCGGTGACCGCGGCGGATACCCTGACGAAACGCGAGCCTGTGCTCCGGCTGCATGAAAGCGGCCGCGGCGAGGAACGCGGCCGGAAAGCCGGGGCAGAACCGGCCCGTCCGAAACCGGTGATCCTGGCACGGCCGGAGATTCAGGAACTGCCCTTCGACGCGGTGCCGCTCATCGAGAAGACGCCGCCGCCCCCGGCCTTCAAGGATGATCTGTTCCCCGAGCCCTCCCAGGAGATGGTCGAGGAAGAGGGGAACGGATTGGATCTGGAACCCATCCCGAGCGCCGGCCAGATGGATTTGGTGCCCTCGGAAAGCTCCTCGGAATCCAAGCGCCGCACCCGCAAACCGCGGCGCAAGACGATTGTGTTTGATGAGTTGCCGCCGGACTACGAGTATCCCAAACGCTACACGGCGCCGTCGATTGACCTCTTCGATCCGCCGTCGCCGCGGGTCATTCCGAACCTGACGCAGCAGCTTCGCGCGACCGGCGCGCTCCTGGAGGAGACGCTGAAGACGTTCGGCGTGGAAGCGCACGTGACCGATATCACGCGCGGCCCCACGATCACGCGATTCGAACTCGAGCCCGCCCCGGGGGTGAAAGTGAGCCGGTTCCAGGCGCTGGCGGACGATATTACGCTGGCGCTGAAGGCGCATCGTGTCCGTGTGGAGGCGCCCATCCCCGGCAAAGGCCGCGTGGGCATCGAGGTGCCCAACGCCGAGCGGGATCAGGTGCTCATCCGCGAGTTGCTCACCAGCGCCGCGTTTCAGAAGAGCAAGGGCAAGCTGAACCTCGCGATGGGCAAGGACATCGAGGGCGACGTGAAGATCGCGGACCTCGCGGGCATGCCGCACCTGCTCGTGGCGGGCGCCACGGGCGCGGGCAAAACCGTGTGCGTGAAGGCGCTGCTTGCGAGCCTGCTGTACAAGCACACGCCGGACGAACTGCAGCTCATGCTCATCGACCCGAAGATGGTCGAGCTCTCCGTGTTCAACGACATTCCGCACCTGATCACGCCGGTGGTCACCGACCCGAAGAAGGCGGCGACCGCCTTGAACTGGCTGATCAACGAGATGGAGGAACGCTACCGGCTCTTCGCCGAACTCCGCGTGCGCAATATCGAAGTGTACAACCAGAGCGTGGAGAACGGCGAGATCGAGATGGAGCCGGAGGACGGCGAGGGCGCGACGCAGTCCATGCACCTGGTGCGGAAACTGCCTTACATCGTATGCATCATTGATGAGTTGGCGGACCTGATGATGCTCGCGCGGGCCGAAGTGGAAGATGCCATCGCGCGTCTGGCACAATTGGCGCGCGCGGTGGGCATTCATTTGATCATCGCGACGCAGCGGCCTTCGGTCGACGTGCTCACGGGCGTGATCAAGGCCAATTTCCCGGCGCGGGTTTCGTTCCAGGTGTCGTCACGGGTGGACTCGCGCTGCATCCTGGACGAGATCGGCGCGGAGCGGCTCATCGGCATGGGCGACCTGCTCTATCTGCCGGCGGGGCAGTCCAAGCCGAACCGGATTCAGGGTGCGTTTGTCAGCGACCAGGAGATGAATTCGCTGATCGCGTATTTGAAGACGCAGGCGCCGCCGCAGTACCGGGACGAGATCGAGAACTTCGGGAAGACCAAGGAGAATCTCGAGGAACTGCTGGACGAAAGCGACCCGCTTTTCGACGAAGCGGTGCGGGTGGTTTTGGATACGGGACAGGCCTCAATTTCGATGGTGCAAAGAAGGTTGCGAGTAGGGTACACTAGGGCGGCACGGCTCATCGACATGATGGAGTTGAGAGGGATTGTGGGACCTCACACGGGAAGCAAAGCGCGGGAAATCCTGGTGAACGCGCCGCCGGTGGAGGATGAAGTGGCATGAAACAAGCAAAATTCCCAGGCGAGTTGATTCGATTGGGCCGGGAAGCGGCAGGCATGTCGCTTCTCGAGGTGCACGATCATGTCCACGTGCCCGTGCAGTATCTGCGTGCCATCGAAGAGGGCCGTCTCGACCTCTTGCCTATTCCCACTTACACGATCGGATTCCTGAACTCCTATTGCCAGTTCCTCGGCCTGGACCCCGAACCCTTCGTCGATCAGTACCGCGCCTGCGCGCAGCCGCATGCCGGCAACCGCTTCCGGTCCGTCTCGGCGAGCGCGGCGCCGCGACCGCGGCCCCGCTGGGTGGGCGACCTCATCGCCTGGAGTGCGGTGTGCGCGTTCCTCCTGCTCGGCTGGTTCACCTACAGCGTGGTGGTGCGCCCGGTGGCGCAGAACAAGCCGGCCCGTGTGGACGCCGGCACGCTCGAAGCCCCCAAGCCGCCGCAGCTTCACATGGACGAGGGATTCTGAGCGGCGGCTGTGGCCCGGCGCCCGCAAGGCGCGGCGAGGGATTGCGTTCTTCAACCCGAGGGGCAGGCGCACTTTTTCTCACAGTGCCCCTTTCTGCTAGAATATCGCCGTTATGAATCTGCCCAACAAGCTTACGCTGGCGCGCTGCATCATGGCGCTGATCTTCGTGGGGATTCTGTCTTTCCGAAACGTGTTCGGGTACTGCGCGGCCTATGTGCTGTTTGTCGCGGCCGCGCTGACCGATTATTACGACGGCAAGATCGCGCGGGAGCGCAACCTGATCACCAACTTCGGGAAACTCTTTGATCCCGTCGCGGACAAGGTGCTGATGACGGCCGCGCTGATCATGCTGATGACCATCACGGACCTGCGCATTCCGGGATGGACCATCGTGGCGATTTTCTCGCGCGAGTTCCTGGTGACGGGCGCGCGCACGCTGGCGGCGGCCGAAGGCATGGTGATCGCCGCGGATCGCTGGGGCAAGGCCAAGACGGTGATTCAGATGGTTTATGTGCTGACCTTCCTGTTCCTCGCCATTCTGCTGGAACTCGTGGATACTTACGCCGGCCTCGGCGCACTGCTGCCGGGCGGGGTCGAAATATACCGGCAGGGGATTGGCTGGGCCTCGCGCGGCGCCATTGTGCTCGTGGCCCTGTTCACGGTGTATTCCGGCGCGCAATTTGCCCGGGCGAATTGGAGAAGCCTGGGACTGGACGGCGCCTTATGAGCATCACCGCTCCTTCGCGCGCGATCGTCGATCTCGCGGCTTATGCCCACAATCTGGGGGTGGTCCGCCGCTATCTGGGCCGCGATACCGCGGTTGCCGCCGTGGTCAAGGCCAATGCCTATGGGCATGGACTCATCCCGATGGCGGCGAAGGCCGCGGAGTGCGGGGTGCGCATGCTAGCGGTGGCCACGGTGGACGAGGGCGTCCAGGTGCGCGAGGCGGGGATTTCGCTGCCGGTGCTCGTGATGGTGCAACCGGATGAATCCGCGCTTTTCGAGGTGATCGAACATCAGCTTACCCTCATGCTCTCCAGCGTGGCCGTGGCCGAGAAGCTTGGCGAGCTGGCGCACCGGCACAACCGGGTGGTGCCGGTGCACTGCAAGGTGGATTCGGGCATGGGCCGGCAGGGTTTTTCCATGGGCGCGGCCGCGCACGATCTCCAGTTCCTCACCCGGATTTCGCACATCGACATCGAGGGGATCGCCACGCATTTTCCGGCGGCCGATCAGCCGGATGACTCCTTCACGTTCAACCAGATCAAGGCGTTCAAGCAGGTGTTGCGCCAGCTGGATCGGCTGGGCATCCCGTACGAGATATCCCATGCCGCGGCCAGCGCGGCCATTGTCAATTATGAGGGCAGCATTTTCGACATGGTGCGCCCCGGCCTGATGACCTACGGCGTATGGCCTGCAAAGACGCCCGCGCCGCGGGATCTGTTGAAGCCGGTGCTGCGCTGGGAGTCGCGGGTGGGGCAGGTGCGGGAACTGGAACCGGGATCGAGCATCGGCTATGGACGGACCTACACCACGGAGGTGCGGATGCGCGCGGCCGTGGTCCCCGTCGGATACGCCGACGGCTACAAACATGGCCTCAGCAACCGCGCGGAGGTCCTGGTGCGCGGGCAGCGCTGCCCTGTCCGCGGCAGCGTATGCATGGATCAGATCGTGGTGGATGTGAGCCGTGTCGCGGACGCCGCCTCGGGCGATATGGTCACGCTCATCGGGACGGATGGCAGCGAGAGCATCTCGCCGGTCGAACTGGCGGAACGCGCGGGAACCATCCCCTACGACATCCTCACGGGGATCGGCCATCGCGTTCCTCGCGAATACATCAACCCGTGACGGAGATCGCATGTCTTCCACGTACTACATTGACGGATACAATGTCCTCTATCAGTCGTCCGTGCTGCGTCCGCTTGCAGTGAAGGACTTCGAGGCGGCCCGCGACGCCCTCATCGAGAAGGTTGCGGGCTTTTGTGTCGCGTTGAACGCACACGCGGTGATCGTGTTTGACGGGCGGGGCGAGCAGCGCCATCCCGAGCGCGCCGTGCCGAAGACGCTCGTAAAGGGCCTCGAAATTCTTTATTCACCGGCTGATCTCTCGGCGGATGCGGTCATCGAACGCATGATCTACAAGGCGGGCAACCGCCTGGACTTCGTGGTGGTCAGCAACGACCGCAGTCTGCGCGATCTGTGCCGGAACCTCGGGGCACTCACGATGGAAGCCGACAACTTCCTGGAGAGCGTCCGCGAAACCCGCGCCGGCACGAGCCAGGTCCTGAAGAATCTCGAGAAGGCCTCGGCGCCGGCCCATCTGGAAGACCGCCTCGATTCGAAGACGCTCGATCAGCTCAGAAAGCTGCGCGAACAGCTCTGAGCGGGCAGGCACGCGCGGCCCTGCCAGATCCCGGGGTTATATACCGACCGGTAGGTTTTTTGTTTGCTGAGCGGGAAAATGCTATACTCGGGCTTCGTCCGGCCGCTTACCCTTCAAGGTGCGAAGGGGGAGAACTGCAACCTGCCGGCGCAATCGCTGTTTTGAGAAAGGTGCGTGGATTATGGCTAAGAAGCTGATGGTGGTGCCCGAAAAAGTTCGGAAGAGTCACTCGATCGATCTGGGCAAGATCCCCGTGAACACGTATAAGAAGGGCATCAAGGACGAGGTAGACTCGAAGTCCGGCCTGAGTGCGGAACAGTGTCTTCGCATTTACCGCGACATGGCGGTGATCCGCGAGTTCGAGACGATGCTTGACAACATCAAGAAGCTGGGGAGCTATCAGGGCCTTGCCTACAATCATGCGGGTCCGGCGCATCTTTCGATTGGCCAGGAAGGGGCGGCGGTCGGCGAATGCGTGCATCTGAACGTGGACGACCACATTTTCGGCAGCCACCGCAGCCACGGCGAAATCATCGCGAAGGGCCTGCGCGCAGTCGAGGACCTCACGGGCAAGGGCCTGGCGTCGATCATGGAAGGCTATTTCGGCGGCGTCATTCTGAAGACTGTCCAGGCCTTCGAGCCGAACTGGGAAGGCCTGACAATAGCCGAGAAGGGGAAGAAGAAGGCGATTCTCTCCACGAATGAAGAAGAAGAGCTGGGCATCGACTTCCTGCTCTACGGGCTGCTCGCGGAAATCTTCGGGCGCGAGACGGGCTTTAACAAGGGCATGGGCGGCTCGATGCATGCGTTCTTCACGCCGTTCGGCGCGTATCCCGCGAATGCCATCGTGGGCGGCAGCGCGGACATCGCCACGGGCGCGGCGCTCTACCGCAAGGCGCGCAAGAAGGCCGGGATCGTGGTGGCGAACATCGGCGATGCGTCGTTCGCGTGCGGGCCGGTGTGGGAAGCGCTGAACTTCTCGACGATGGCGCAATACAACACGCTGTGGGGCGAGGGCTTCGAAGGCGGCCTGCCGATCGTGTTCAACTTCATGGACAATTTCTACGGCATGGGCGGCCAGCCCATCGGCGAGACGGCCGGCTTCGAGCACCTGGCGCGCATCGGCGCGGGGCTCAATCCCGACAACATGCACGCCGAGGTCGTGGACGGGAACAACCCGCTTGCGCTGGCGGACGCCTACAAGCGCAAGATCGAGCTGATCAAGTCGGGCAAGGGCCCGATCCTGCTCGACGTGCTGTGCTATCGGCAGTCCGGCCACTCGCCCAGCGATCAATCGTCGTACCGCGAACGGGATGAGATCGAACTGTGGAAGTCCGTGGACCCGCTCGTGGAATATGCGGCGCGCCTGACGGAAAGCGGGCTCGTCTCCGAAGACGAGATCAAGAAGGTGCAGGCGTATGTGCAGCGGAAGGTCAAGAAGGCCTGCACGCTCGCTGTGAGCGAAGAGACTGCGCCGCGCATGGTCCTCACGCCGCATCAGGGCGTGTCGAAATTGATGTTCAAGAACGTGGTCGAAGAGCTTCCGGGCCTCGAGAGTCCCGCCGACGTGCGCATGCCGCTCGAAGAGAATCCGCGCGTCAAGAGCATTGCCAAGAAGTCGCGCAACGGGTTTGATGAGAACGGCGCGCCGCTCAAGAGCACGAAGGCCGTGACGTTCGGCGAGGCCGTTTTCGAGGCGGTGGCGCATCACTTCTACGGCGACTCGCGCCTCTTTGCGTACGGCGAAGAGAACCGCGATTGGGGCGGCGCGTTTGCGGTGTATCAGGGCCTGACGGAGGCCCTGCCGTACAACCGGCTCTTCAACTCGCCGATCTCCGAGGCGGCCATTGTCGGCACGGCGGTGGGCGCGGCGATGGAAGGCGGGCGTCCGCTGGTCGAACTGATGTACTGCGATTTCATGGGCCGGGCGGGCGATGAAGTGTTCAACCAGTTGCCGAAGTGGCAGGCGATGTCCGCCGGGCTGCTGAAGATGCCGGTGGTGCTGCGGGTCTCCGTGGGCGCGAAATACGGCGCGCAGCATTCGCAGGACTGGACGGCGCTCTGTGCGCACGTGCCCGGACTCAAGGTGGTCTTTCCGGTCACGCCCTACAGCGCGAAGGGCCTGATGGCCACCGCGCTCAGCGGCAACGACCCGGTCATCTTCTTCGAGAGCCAGCGGCTGTACAACCAGGTCGAAGTCTTCCAGCCGGGCGGTGTGCCCGCGGAATACTACCGCCTGCCGATCGGCGAGCCGGCCTGCATGAAGGAAGGCAAGGACCTCACGATCCTCACGTTCGGCGCGACGCTCTATCGCGCGATGGACGCGGCGAAGCGCTTCGAAAAGGACTTCGGCATCTCGACGGAAGTGTGGGACGGCCGGACGCTTGTGCCGTTCAATTACGAGCCGATCGTCGACTCGATCAAGAAGACCGGCAAGCTGCTCCTGTGCAGCGACGCCTGTGAACGCGGCAGTTACATCCACACGATCGCCAGCCATATCTCGCAGATCGCGTTCGATTACCTCGACGCGCCCGTCTGCACGATCGGCGCGCAAAACTGGATCGTGCCGCCCGCCGAGAAGGAAGAAGATTACTTCCCGCAAGGCTTCAGCTTCCTCGACGCGTATCATCAGCAGATCAAGCCGCTTCCGGGCTACACGCCGGTCGCCAACCGCAGCGCAGAAGAGATGATCGCACTGAACAAGCTCGGCATATAAGAAAGTCTTCACGAGGCTTCTCTCCGGGGAAACTCTTCTTCTGCGAAGAAGAAGAGTTTCCCCGGACCCTTTCAGAAGAAGACGGGGTGATCGCTCTTGGGGAAATTCTGCATCTGCACGTGTAGAATGGCATGAAGGGAGGTACAGATCTCATGGAAAACAGACCCAAGACGTATCCCTGGCGGCGGCGGCGCCGGAAACTGTTGCTGGCGCTCTCGGCGGTGGTGATTCTCGCGGTGGGCGGGCTGTCTGTGCTGAACTGGCGGAACGCGCGACGCTACGAGCAGCAGATCGCGGCGATTCGCGCCTCGGGTTTTCCGGCTTCCGTGAAGGAACTGGAGGAATGGCATCCGAAGCCGCCGCCCGAGGAAAACGGCGCGGAGGTCTATCAGAAGGCGTTCGAGGCGCGGAAGGGCGCGGGCGGGGAGGAATCGTACAAGAAGAACCTTTCAGAGAAGATGCGGGAGGAGTCCAAACAAAGCCGTTTTTCCGAAGCCTTGCACAAGCTGGTCGAGCAGCATCTTTCGGAGAATGCGGAGGTGTTGCGGCTCCTGCATGAGGCGGCGAAGCGTCCCGCCACCCGTTTCCCCGTGGACCTCAGCAAAGGTCTGAACATGGATCTGTCGCACCTAAGCAAACTCCGCGATTCGGTGCGGCTGCTCCAGTTGGAAGCGTTCATCGCCGCAGAAGACGGAGACGCGAATCGTGCCGTGGAGGCGATTCTGGCGGCGTTGGCCGTCCGCGATTCGGTGCGCTTCGAGCCGCTGGTCATTTCGCAACTGGTGGGTTTCGCCCTCGACGGAATCATATCGGCCACGGTTAGCCGCGCACTGGGCATGGGCGCGTACTCGGAAGAGCAGTTGCTGGCCTTGTGCACCGCGCTGCAGAAGGCCGAGGATCCCAGATCAATGACTTGCGGACTCGCGGGTGAGCGCGCCAATGTCCTGATGGCATTTGAGCATCCGGAGCAGATGGTTGGATCGGACAAGTGGGTCCAGCAAATGGAACAGGCGCTGCCCGGAGCGGCGGGCTTGTTGGCCGGCCTCATCAATCTGACCGGATACACGAATTGGGACCGACAACGCTACCTCTCCCTCATGAGCGAGATGATACAGGTGAGCCAGTTGCCCACGTACGAGGCCCTGCCTGCGATGAGCGCCCTGGAACGGCGCATTCAAGCCGAGCGCGGTTGGCTGCCCAACATGACGGACATCGTGCTGCCCGCGTTGGCGCGCGTGGAGGAGTCTGTGGCGCGCGACCAGGCCAATCTCCGCGCGGCGTATGCCGCGGTGGCAGTGGAGCGCTACCGGCTCGTGTACAATCGCGCGCCCGAACGCCTGGACGACCTCGTTCCGTCCTTCCTGGAAACGGTGCCTGTGGACCCCTTCGACGGCCACCCGCTGCGTTTTCGCCTCGAGGAGAACGGCTATCTGGTCTACAGCGTTGGCATAGACTTGCGCGACAATAACGGAGAACCGCCCGGACAGGATCAAGGCCCCCGGGGGCTGGGCGACCTGGTTTTGCGCGTGGAGCGCTGAGCGGTCACTCTTTCAGGAAAGGGCTGCCAGACAGGACATCGAGGCATCGGCGTGTATCCTGAAAGCAACCGCCGTGTGCAGGTCCACGTATTTGCATGTGGTAAGACTTAAAATGGGACTTAGCAGCGGTGGCGCACGTTCCCGTACAATCGAGGATCAATACATGACGTGTGCAGGCACTGCGGGACGGGAACGAGGTGATACCTGCATCGCCGTCAGAATCCTCTGAGATCCCGGCGACAAGGGGATGAACAAGTTTCGGGCGGGGCACCGAATTATAGCTGTTTATACCCAGACTTGGTTATAATCGGGTATAAATGGCTATAAATTCGATTCTTGGAGCGTAAGAGCAGCATGGACCCGATAAGGAATCCCTATTCTCCGGGTGCGGGTTCACCTCCTCCGGAACTGGTCGGTCGGGATGGGGTGTTGGAGCAAGCACGCATCCTCTTCGGGCGGGCAAGAGTGAAGAAGCCCGAGAAGAGCATGCTGCTCACGGGGCTTCGAGGGGTGGGCAAGACCGTGCTGCTCAACGAAATCGAGAGACTGGCCAGAGCCGACAGCTATCGGACCATAGTCATCGAGGCACACGAGAAGAAGCCACTGGGACCGCTTGTGGCTCCGTTTCTTCGAAGCCTGCTGTTTGATTTGGACCGAATTGCCGGCGCCGGAGACAAGGCAAAACGAGGCCTGCGTGTACTTCGCAGTTTCTTGGGTGCCCTCAAAGTCACGTACAACGACATTGCCATCGGTTTGGACATAGATCCGGAGGATGGGTCGGCCGACAGCGGGGATCTGGAAATCGATCTCCCGAATCTGTTCGTCGCAGTCGCCGAAGCTGCCGAGGAGCGAAACAGTGCGGTGGCGGTGTTTATCGATGAGATTCAGTACTTGAGCCAAAAGGAACTGGGTGCCCTAATCATGGCAATGCACCGAGTGCAGCAGCACCAGCTTCCGCTGGTGCTCATGGGCGCTGGATTGCCGATCCTTCCGGGCCTTGCAGGTGAATCGAAGTCATATGCAGAACGGCTCTTCAGCTTTCCAGAAATTGGCGCCCTTTCGGAAGAAGACTCCGCAAAGGCCTTAAGAGAACCAGCCCAAGCTGCGGGAGTTGTCTTCGAAGCAGAGGCGCTAAGAGAAGTCTATCAGCTGACAAAGGGTTATCCCTATTTCCTTCAGGAATGGGGATATCAGTCATGGAATCAGGCTTCCGCAAACGTGATCTCATTCGAGGTCGTCAAGCGCGCCTCTCCAACCGTTGTCGCGCGGCTCGACCAGAACTTCTTTCGCGTTCGCTTTGATCGGTTGACACCCAGCGAGAAGCGCTTTCTGCGCGCGGTCGCCGAACTGGGGCCAGGCGCCCACCGCACGGGTGACATCGCGGACATCCTGAAGATCAAAGTCACAAGTCTTGGTCCCGTGCGGGCTACGTTGATAAAGAAGGGAATGGTTTACAGTCCTGCCCATGGCGATATGGCCTTTACAGTCCCGTTGTTCGATGAGTTCATGCTTCGGGCGATCCCAACGTTACCGCAGTAGCATTTACGCTGCATGGAAACTCCAATCGCCGACATTGCCTTGAGCGGCAGATGCGAGAATCCCACCGGCGGGGTGCAAACGTTTCTTGAGGCCATTTCTGTTGCCGGCAGGCTATTGCCTATAATCGTCCGGGCTGCGGCGCTCGAACCGGGTCTTCCCACTCTGGAGGCTGCTTGAATGACTACCATAACCCTATTGCTTGCGATGCTTTCGGCGGAGGCGGTGGAACACTACGGGACGTTTGCCGCGGGCGATTTTCGCTGTGTCATCGGCGACAACGCAGCGCTGGGGAAGCATGGCGAACGTTACAACGGCGTGTTCAGCATCGCCGCGCCGGGTATGACGGAGTCGCCGTTCGTCGAAGCGTATGCCGGGCTGAACCTCGAACACTACTTCGACGGCCGGGTCCGGCCGTCGGAACAGGGCGTTTTCTTCGAGCCGCGTGTCGCTCCGATGGTGTTCTCGCGCGTGAGCGACAAGGTTGCTGAACTGCATCAGCCCGTGAGCCCGGTCTTCAAGATGGAAAGCTGGACCCGTTTCGAGGTGACCGCGCCGAATTGCGTGGACATGCGATTCCGCTGCGTTCCGCACGAGGAGGTGTTTCAGGGGGGATTCTTCGGGGTGTTCTGGGCGTCGTACATCAACGCGCCCGAGGACAAGAGCATCTACTTTCTCGATGCCGGTTCGGCGCTCGATGCGCCGCGTTGGGTGCAGCTCTGCACCCAGAAGCACGGCGGGGCCTGCAGTGTGCAACACGAGTCCGACAACCTCGAATTGCCTTTCCAGGAGCCGGGCGATCTGCTGTACGCCAATCCGGCGCTGCTGCGTTATTCCGTCCCCTTCTTCTACGGACGGATTCGCGACCACGTGCTTATCTACATCTTCAAGCCCGGGCCGGTGGTGCGTTTTGCGCATTCTCCGTCGGGCGGCGGGAGGACGGCGGCCGGGGACGCATCCAACCCCGCCTGGGACTTTCAATTGATCGTCCCGAAATACGAGATCGGCAAGGAATACGGCCTTGAGATGCGGCTGGTGTGCAAGCCGTGGGTGGATCGGGCCGATGTATTGAACGAAGTTCGGAAGTATCTTGCTCCATGAAACATGCCCTGGCGATTCGCGATGCGCTGCTCCAATGGTTTCAGGGGGAGGCCCGGGATCTGCCTTGGCGCAGAACCAAAGATCCCTACAAAGTGTGGATCTCGGAGATTCTCCTGCAGCAGACCCGGGTGGATCAGGGGCTGCCCTATTATCTCCGATTCATCGAGGCGTTCCCGACCGTCGCGGACCTCGCAACCGCAACGGATGATCGCGTCCTCAAGCTGTGGGAAGGGCTCGGTTATTACACCCGCGCCCGGAACCTGCACAAGGCGGCGCGCATCGTCGTCGACGAATACGGCGGCAAGCTGCCTCAGAACGCGGAGCTGCTCGCACTGCTGCCGGGGATTGGGCGTTACACGGCCGGCGCTATTGCCAGCATTGCCTTCGGCGAACGGGTGCCGGTGGTGGACGGCAATGTGAAGCGGGTGCTGTCACGCTTGTTCAATCTGGACGCCTGCATCGATGACCCGGAAACGGAGCGGGACCTCTGGGGGCTCGCCGAGACGCTCGTGCCGCAGAAGTCGCCGGGCGACTTCAATCAGTCGATGATGGAATTGGGGGCCCGCATCTGCACCCCGCGCAAGCCCGCGTGCGACAGTTGTCCCGTGCGCGCGTGGTGCCAGGCCCAGGCGCTGGGACTGCAGGAAGCGCGCCCCGTGCGCCGGGCGAAGAAGGAGGTCCCCCACGAGGAGATCGTGGTGGCGGCGATCCGGCGCGAAGGGCTGTATCTGATTGGCAAGCGGCCGCCGGAAGGGCTGCTGGGAGGCCTGTGGGAATTTCCCGGTGGCAAAGTCGAGCGGGGCGAGAGCCACGAACAGGCCCTGATCAGGGAATGCAAAGAGGAGTTGGCCGTGCCCGTGCGCGTGGGCGGCATGGTCGCGTCGGTGAATCACGCCTATACCCACCTGCGCGTGACACTCAGTGTGTACCGGTGCAGCCTGGCCAGCGCCAAGGAGCCCAAGGCCCGCCGGCATACCGAGCTGCGCTGGGTGGCGCCCGCGGACTTCACGCAATTCGCCTTTCCCAAGGCCAACCACAAGTTCCTGGAACTGCTGTAGGAAGGCGGCCCGCAAGCGGCCGTCACTCCGGAACAGGACGGATTCCCGCATTTTTCGTTGTGCCATTTTGCGGCAAGCCGTATAATTGCGTCACAGGATGGCGGCTGCAATCCGTCAAGGGCGGCTATGTGAGGAGGAAGGGCCATGCGCTCGATACCGGGTCTGGGTTTTCAGAGAATTCTCGTTGCCGGAGCGGCCTTCGCGCTGTGTGGCGGGTGGTGCCTCGCGGACGCGGGAAAAGCGGGTGGGGTCTGGCGGGTGGACCGGTGGAGCCCGGCCTCCGTCCCGGACGGACAAAGCTGGGGCATGGCCTACAACACGATTCAGGCGGCGATCGATGCGGCGTTCCTCGGGGGCGGGGGCGAGGTCTGGGTGAAGGAAGGGCGCTACGACGAGCAGCGCACTTCGGTGGTGGGCGGGATTGAGACCGCATCGCTGGTCATGAAAAGCGGCGTAAACGTGTATGGGGGGTTTGCAGGTTACGAGTCTGATCGGGACGCCCGGGATGCGACGCGTCATGTGACGGGGATTGACGGATCGCGGGCGCGCGCCGGACAACCCGCGCTCCACGTGGTGCTGGGCGCGAACAACGCCACGCTGGACGGTTTCGTGATTACCGGGGGCGTCGCCGATGACGGGAATGACGCGGTGAACACGGCGGCCGACTCGGGCGGCGGAATGCGCAATGATCATGTGTCGCCGATCGTGCGCGACTGTGCCTTCTACAAGAACAGCGCCAAGACGGACGGGGGCGGGATTTGCAGCGACACGGCACCGAATCTCCAGTTGCACGGGTGCATCTTCGCGGATAACGTCGCGAACACCGCGGGTGGCGGCGGATGCTATCTCACGAATTCCGGCACTTCTCCGCTGATTTCCGGTTGCATGTTCTACGAGAACACGGGGGAAGCGGGCGGAGCCATCCACTGCTTCAACTCCTCCCCGCGCATTGAGAACTGCGTTTTCCTCAGGAATATGGGCGGGAATACGGACTACTACAAGGGCGGCGGCGCCATCTTCAATTACAGCGCCTCTTCGCCCACGCTCCTAAATTGCTCCTTCTCCGGCAATGTGAGCAACCGGGGCGCCGCGATCCACAACCGGGGAGGATCATCGCCCGCGATCAGCAACTGCATTCTCTGGGACAACAATGGCACGGAAATCTTCAATCTGAGTATCCTGGACAATCCGGTGGTCAGTTACTGCTGTGTGCAGGGAGGCTACGCGGGCGACAACAACCTCAACAGCGACCCGCTGTACGCGGATCCGCTGAACCGCGATCTGCGACTCCGGATGGATTCCCCCTGCATCGACAGCGCCAACACTTCCGCGGGGCCCGTGAACGATTACAGCGGCCGGTTGCGCCCATCCGATATTCCCGGGATTGGAGCCAGCGGCGAAAGCTCCGGCGATCGGGGCGCCTACGAAATGCCGCGGGTGTTCTATGTGAAGTCCTCGGCGTCCGGCGCGAATACCGGCGAATCCTGGGCAGATGCCTTCGGGGCCGTCCAGGCGGCTATCGATGCGGCCCATGCCGTATCCGGCGGGGCGGAAGTCTGGGTCGCGGAGGGCATCTACGCCGAAGCGCGGATGAATGCAACCGGCAGCGTTATCATGTACCCCGGCGTGGACATCTACGGCGGGTTTGGGGGCACGGAGTCCGCGCTGGCCCAGCGGGACTGGGGACAGTACCCCTCGATCATCGTCGGGGCCACGGCGCGAGCCGGCGCGCCTGCCTATCATGTGGTGATCGGATCGGATGATGCGGTGCTGGATGGCATGCAAGTGGTCGAGGGTTTGGCAAACGGCAATTCGGCGAATGGGGAAAATGTGGGCGGGGGCCTTTATCTTGCAGATGCTTCGCCGACGATCCGGAATTGCGGCATATACAGCAACTTTGCCGAGCGCGGCGCGGGCGTGTACGTGGGCGGTTCGGCCCACCCCGTATTTGAGGGCTGTTCCATCGACGCCAATCAGGCCCTGGGGACTGGTTTTGGCGGAGGCGGCATGTGGCTGAACACCTCTGGGGCGGCGTACATCTTCGGCAGCATCTTCTATCATGATGCGGCGCAGAACGAACCGGGCCTTGACAGCACGGCGATGGGCGGCGGGCTCCTGGCCGGCGGAACAGGCCCTGCCACAGTGGACAGCTGCGTCTTCTTTCAGAACGAGGCCTTCCAGGGGGGCGCCGTGGCGGTGGCCCAGAGTTCGAGTGCCGTGCCGGTCCTCGTCAATTGTGTCGCATATGAAAACACCGCCAACCAGGGCGCGGCCTTGTATCTGGCGGGCGGTTGGCCGGCGATTAGAAATTGCACTTTTGCCAACAACACGGCCACACAGGGTGGAGCCTTGATGGGCCTCTTCGGCAGCGGGGCCGGACAGGTGCTCAATTCCATCCTCTGGGGGAATCTCCCGGACGGGATTGGGGCGCCGGACACGTTTGGGGTTCGATACAGCGATGTGCAGGGAGGCTTTAGCGGCACGGGCAACGTGAATTCCGACCCGCATTTTACCGATACGGTCAACGGCAACTTCATGCTCGCGAACGATTCCCCCTGCATTGACGCAGGCACCGCCGAAAACGCGCCGCTCTTCGACCTGACGCGGATGGAGCGGCCCCAGGGCCCGGGCATCGACATGGGCGCGTTCGAACGCGAGCTGGCGTCTGCAGTTGCCATCGAGGTTACGACACTGAACGACGTCGCGGACGGCGATACCACCTCGGTGACCGCGCTGCTGGGCATGCCGGGCCCCGATTCGGCCATTTCGCTTCGTGAGGCGCTGGACGCCGCGAACCGGACACCCGGTGCCGAGTTCATCAGCTTCCAGGCGGCCTTGACCGGCACCGTCATCCTGAACTCGCAGTTGCCGGCGCTGTTTGGACAGGACTACGGCATTACCCTCGACGGCGGAGGCCGCGTCACGATCGACGGGCGGAACCTGTCGGGGGATGTTCCATGCATCAATGTGGTGGCGGCCAATAATGTCTTTCGAAACACCGGTTTTGTCAGCAGCCCCGTGGGGATTTACCTCTCCGGCACCGAGGCCCATGACAACATCATCGAAGGCTGCATCTTCGGCACGGACGCGGCCAACACCGCGGGACTGGGCAATGCCCGCGGCATCACGCTGAGTTTCGGCGCGCACGATAACCTGATCGGCGGCACCGCGCCCTCGGCACGCAACGTGTTCTCGGGCAATACGCAATGCGGCATCTATATCGAAAGCCAATTTACCGCAACGGGCGAGGAGACGCAGCACAACTACATTCAAGGCAATTTCATCGGAAGCAATGTGTCGGGCACGGCGCCGGGCCCCTGCAACGTGGAGTTCCCCGCCAGCGAATCCGAGGGGATTATCATCGCCTACGGCGCGAAGGACAATGTCGTTGGCGGGTCCAATCCCGGCGAGCGCAATATCATCTCAGGCAATTGCGGCACGGGCGTCTACCTCCACTCGTCCGGAACCGCGGGCAACAAGGTGCAGGGGAATTACATCGGAACGGATGTGACCGGAGCTTTCGCGGTGCCCAACGCGCTGAACGGCATCTCCATTCGCCTGGGCGCATCGCAGAATTTCGTGGGAGGCAACCTGCCGCTCGAGGGCAATGTGATTTCGGGCAATTCCCGCAGCGGCGTTTTCCTGATGGACAGCGGCACCAGCGGAAACGTCATCCAGGGAAATGTCATCGGCATGGACTCCAGTGCGTCAGACGGCTTGCCGAACGGGAAGAAGGGGGTGCTCATCATGGACGGCCCCTCGAACAACCTGATCGGCGGCGACTCGCCGCTGCAGACTAACAAGATTGCCTACAGCGCCGAGGATGGCGTCTGGATCTCCGGGCCGGCGTCCACAGGCAATACGATCCGTTACAACAGCATCGAATTCAACGGCGGCAAGGGCATTGCGCTCGATAACGGCGGGAACGGCGCTATCGCCGCGCCGGTCATAACGGGCACAGACCCCCTGGGCGGACTCACGTTCCCCAATGCCTACGTCGAGGTGTTTGAGAATCCAACGGGCGACGAAGGCGCCGTGCCCCTCGGCCATTCCACCGCCAACAGCATCGGCTTCTTCACTTTTCCATACGCGGGGGTCCCCGGCCATTACTTCACGGTGACCGCCACGGACGCTTCGGGCAACACGTCGGAGTTCAGCGCGCCCAGCCTGATCCCGAGTGAAGGCGAAGGGGAGGGCGAGGGCGAGGGCGAGGGTGAAGGCGAAGGGGAAGGCGAAGGGGAGGGCGAGGGTGAAGGCGAAGGCGAGGGCGAAGGCTGCGGGACGCTGGCTGATTGCCAGGACGCATGTGTTGGCGCGGCTGCGACGGATGCGGATTCCGATGGGCTCACCGCATGTGTCGAACAGTGCCTGTGCACGAACGACCAGCGGGCCGATTCCGATGCGGACGGCATGCCGGATCCGTGGGAGGCGCAATACGGACTGGATCCGACGGCGGATGATGCGTCCGGCGACCTGGACGGGGATGAGGTCGTCAATCTCGACGAATATCTGCTGGGTTCGGCGCCGAACGATGCGAACAGCCCGGCGGCGGGCGGCGTGTTCTATGTCGGGCCGAACGGGATTGATGCGCCCGGCCGGGGCAGTCTCTCCTCGCCGTGGGCGAGCATCGCATACGCCTTGGCGCACACCCAGGCAGCGGGCACGGCACGGGTCCGCATCCTGCTCTTGCCGGGTGATTACGCAGAAGACGTCACGCTGGAGACCGGCATAACGCTTGGGGCTTCGCTCAATGGCGACGTGCGTCTGAACGGGCACGTGACCGGCGCCAGCAACAGCGTGCTCGAGAATCTGCTGCTTCAGGCGGGCGCGGGGCACGAGGTCTTGCTCGACATGAATGATGTGGCGATGCGGGTGAGCAACGTGCACTTTGCGGGCGCGGGCAACCGCACGGAAACCGCCGTACTCGTCGACGGCGCGGCCCCGGCAAACGGCATCATAGAAGGATGCCAGTTCAGCAGCCTGGCGGTGGGCATCGATGTCGGCGGCGCAATCCCCGCCATTCGTCGAAACGTGTTTGAAGACCTGGCGCAGTCGGGTATCATTGTGCGCGCCGGAGCGAAGCAGGAGGGCGGTTCGCTGGGCGACGCGTCCGATCCCACCGTGGGCTGCAACACGTTTGCCGCAACGATCGAGGGGCCGGCGGTCGTGAATGAACGCGACGAAACCCTCAAGATGGAGCAGAACGACTGGGGCACGGACGATCCCGCCGGAATTGCGGAACGCATTAACGGCGCGGGCGATTTCGAGCCGTTCCTGGCCACGGGCAGCGGTGTCCTGGCCTCGTCGCTCTATTGCACGATATGGCGCGCGGACAATCAGGCGCGCATTGTGGATGGGTCGGTCAGCGCGGGCAATTACGGCCCGGTCACGAACAACGTGGAAGGCGTATATGTGTTTCCGGCACTCCCCGACGGCAGCTACCTGATCGGCGTGAGCGCGCCGGGATTCGACAGCACGATGCAGGCGGTGCTCCTGCCCGCGGGGCAGTTGGTGTCCGTGGTCTTCCCCATGGGCGCTGCCGAAACGCAGCCGGGCTGCCGGTGCTCGAACTCGGGCAAGACGCTGCCGGATGCGGCGGATCTGCTGCTGTCCGGGCTCACTGCGCTGACACTCTTCGTTTCCACCGCCCGCATGAGGGGCAGTACACGACGATAAGTGCAACCTGGGGGGTTGGACATGGCCGGGAAACTAATGTCTTGCCTGATCCTGCTGACGGCGGCATGCAGCGCCGATGCCGGCGTCTGGTATGTCAACAAGGCACAGAGCGGTCCCGAAGACGGCGCCGGTTGGCCTACGGCCTTCAACTCGATTCAAGAAGGGATCGACGCAGCCTTCGCGGGGGGTGGTGGTGACCTGTGGGTCGCCGCGGGCGTTTATGGCGAGGCGCGGCCTGACGCATCGGGCGGAGTGTCCCTGCAGCCGGGCGTCCACCTCTATGGCGGTTTCAGCGGAGTGGAAAGCGAAGCTGCCCAGCGTGACTGGCGTGCCAACGCCACAGTGATCGACGGAAGTGCCGCACGCGGCGGTCAGCCGGCGTATCATGTGGTGCTGGGCGCGGACAACGCCACGCTCGACGGATTCACGATTCAGGGCGGCCAGGCGCTGCCCGGCGGCGCCAACAATGAGGGCGGCGGCATCTACCTGAATGGGGTGTCTCCCGCGCTCGTCCACTGCGTCATCCGAAACAACACGGCCGAGTTCGGCGCGGGCTTCAGCGCCTTGAACGGCGCGGCGCCGCATATTTCGTGGTGTGTTTTTCAGTCGAACAGCGCCTCCGTCAACAGCGGCGCGGGCGCCATCTGGAACAATGTGTCACTCACGATGGCCGATTGCGTGTTTCTCGAGAATTCCTGCGGCAGGCTCGGCGGTGCTTTGCTGGTTGGCAGCGGTTCTGCCCCCGTTATCGAACGATGCCTCTTTCAGGACAACTCCGCGGAACGCATGGGGGGCGCCGTCTGCTGTTATCAAAACGGACTGCCAACCTTCATCAACTGCATCTTTACGGGAAACCATACCCACGAACTGGATTTTGGTGGGGGAGCTGTCGGCAGCTATCAGTCGGAACCCACCGTGATCAACTGCACTCTTGTGGGGAACGTGTCGGCCAATCTGGGCGGCGGCCTCGGCAACTGGGGACCATCCACCGCGCATCTCATCAATTGCATCCTCTGGAACAACACGCCCACCCAGATCGAAGATTATGCCGGCACAACCGACGCGTCGCATTGCATCATCATGGGCGGGTTCGGCGGCGAAGGCAACAGCGAGGCGGACCCCCTCCTTGCCGATCCAGAAGCGCGTGATTTCACGTTGCAGGCAGGATCGCCATGCATCGACACCGGTATCGGGGACAGCGCGCCCGCGTGTGATTTCCTCCGGCATCCCCGGCCCCACGATGTGCCGGGCGTCGGCCCGGACGCGACGGGCATCGAATTCGACCGCGGCGCGTACGAATTCGGAAGCATAGGGAGTGCATGTGAGGGCGAGGGCGAGGGCGAGGGTGAAGGCGAAGGCGAAGGCGAAATGGATCATGTCGTGTCTGTGGAGCTGAGCAATGTGGACGATCGGGCGGACGTCTATCTGAATGATGTGCTGCTGCTGCATTCGGAGTGGGGCTGGGATGAAACGGATACATACAGTGGCCACCATGCGGGCTATACAGGAGAACGGCGCGTGCCGTGCGCACGGCTTCTGGCCGGCGCAAACCGGTTCGATTTCCTGGTCTGGAATGCGGCCGTGTGCTGCGGCGTGACGGCGTACCTCGTCATTCGCGTGGACGGGGTGGCCGTGTATGATCAGAACTTTTCCGCAACTGACAGCACGGCGGGTTACAAGTTTGCGGACTCATATCTGCTGGCGGGACCGGGCCGATGTGCCGCGGAAGGGGAGGGGGAGGGCGAAGGCGAATCCTGCCAACCCCTGGCTGCGTGCCAGGCGCTTTGTGCGGCGCCGGAAGCCACGGATGAAGATGACGATGGACTCGGCGCATGTCTTGAGGACTGCCTATGCGCGTCCGACACCGCCGTGGACACGGACGGGGACGGGATGCCCGATCCCTGGGAGGCGCAGTTTGGCCTTGACCCGGCGGCCGACGACGCCACGGAGGATCCGGATGCGGATGGCCTCGCCAATCGCGAGGAATTTCTGGCCGGGACTTCACCCGTCGACCGGAGCGATCCACGTGCAGTCGTGTACGTCGCACCGCCCCCTTTCGGGCTCGACGCGGTGGGCGATGGATCGTTGATCGCGCCGTGGTCCACGATCAGCTTTGCATTGGACCACATAAACACTTCCTCGACACAAGCTCCGCCGGCCATCGTGGCGTTGGCCGGCCTTTACAGCGAATCCGTGACGTTGAAACCGGGCGTCACGCTGTCGGGCGCACAAGACGGCGAAACACGCATCGCGGGCACGATGACGGGCGCGGACGGCGCGTCGCTGCGCGACCTCACGTTGACACGGGCCGGAGCCGCTCCGGTCATTCTGGAGATGAACAACGTCGCGGTGCATATCTCCCGGATACGTTTCGCGGGGACGGACGGGGCCGAAACCGGCATTCTCGTGGCCGGAGAGGAGTCCGGGCAGTCTGTCATCGAAGAATGCACGTTCTCCGGCATGGCCGTGGGCATCGACATCGGCCAGGCCATTCCGGCGATACGGCGGAACGTGTTTGAGGATCTCTCTCAGTCTGCGATTGTACTCCGCGCCGGGGAATCGGCCTCGGCAGGCACTCTGGGCGACGCGTCCGATCCGGGCGTCGGCTGCAACACGTTCCGTCTGAACATCGATGGGCCGGCCGTTGTGAATGAACGTGATGCCGTGCTGAAGATGGAACTGAATGACTGGGGCACGGACAATGCGGCTGAAATCGCGGCCCGCCTCGACGGGGCAGCGGATTTCGAGCCTTTCCTGGCCTCCGGCCAGGGCGTGCTGGCGACCTCGCTCTACTGCACTGTGTGGAGCGCGGCCACGCAAGAACGCATTCTGGATGCGGCGGTGCAACTCAGCCCGGGTTTTTATGCGGAGGTTACCGAAAACGTCCAGGGGATCTACGCGTTTCCGGCCTTGCCTGAAGGCGCCTATGCCGTGCAGGTTTCCGCCCCCGGCTACGATCCGGGCAGCCTCTCCGTCGTACTCGCCCCGGCCCGGCAGAATTCCGTGGTTGCACCCTTGACGCCCGCGGGCACCGGGCCCCCGCCGGAGGACTGCCACTGCAACGACCCTGCGAAACGGCTGCCAGACCCCGGACAGGTCTTTCTGGGCGCACTTTCCGTGGGCGTACTGCTTTGCTCGAAGCGCTGGATGCATGTGCCGTAATCCACTTGCGCATCCGCGTGGTGCTTGCGGTCCTCAGAACCCCTGCTGCGCCTGCCCCCCTGCGCCAAAAGGGCCTTAATAACGCTGGCGTTGCATCGGAGAGGTGTGGTAAAGTGTTTTCCAATATGGGGTAGTGTGAACTTGCCTCATGAGGGAAACTGGGAAACCACAATACACCTCTGAAACGGGGTGGAAATCGGAGGCTGGGAGATGTTCACGAACGCTCGCACGTTGGGAGCTTGGGCTCTGGTCTTGGCGCTGGCGCTGGGGATGGCGGGGGCTGCGCACGCCCAAACCACGATGACGCTGACTCAGACAGTGAGCGGGCTCAGCCCGGACGGCTGGCTCATCCCCGGCACGACCAGCCTGACTTTCAACGTCAGCATGGAACTCGGGGGAATCATTGAGAATGTGTCGGCGCTGGCGCTGAAGGAGACGCTGCCCGATGGGTGGTCGTTCGCGAGCCTCACTGGGTCTCCCGCACCGAATCTGGCGCCCAGCCCGGATGCAACAGGCCTGCTCCAATTCGTGTGGTTCTTGCCGATACCGACCTTTCCCTTCTCGATGACATTTACCGTCAATGTGCCGCCGGACGAAACAGGTCCGGTGGACCTGACCGGCCTTGTCGAGTTCCGCACGAGCGGTCCGACGCTCAATTCAAACCCGGTGGTGAACACCATCCAGCAGGAGCCGACGGAACTGACCCTGAGCCGGAGTCTGGCCGGAACCGCGGGCGCGTCCGGGCTGCTGTACGTTCCCGACAGCCAGATTGATGTGACCCTCACGGTCACTCGGGATGCCGGCACCGCCGCGTTGACCGCCTTCAAGCTTCAGGATACCCTGCCCGTGTTTTGGACCTATGTCGGGAGCAGCGCATCGAGCGATCCTGCGCCGGATGTGGTTCCCGCCCCGGATGCCACGGGCACGCTCGAGTTCATATGGAACACGCCGCCACAGACCTTCCCCTTCTCCTTCACCTATACGATTGCGGTGCCGGCGGCCGCGGACGGCGAGTTGTGCCTGAATGCCGTGGCGGACTTCACGGCGGCCGCGCCTCCGCAACAATCGAATGCCCAGCAAACCTGCCTGCGGAAGTATCCGTGCATTACGATGACGCAGGGCGTTCCGGCGACGTGCTACACCGCCGGGCAAAACCTGACCGTGAACGTCCATTTTGACAGCGCGTGTACGGAGGCGATCACAGCGTTCTCCGTCGAAGAAACCTTGCCGGCAGGTTGGACGTTTGTAAGCTTCTCGGGATCTCCTGCGCCGAACCTCGTGCCCTCCGCCGGTGCCCAGGGCCTGCTCCAATTCGTTTGGTTCATGCCGATCCCGACTTTCCCCTTCGATTTCTCGTTTGTGGTAAGCGTTCCCGCGGGACAGGAAGGGGACGTTACGCTCTCGGGCCAGGCCAAATACCGGCTGAACGGACCGGAACAATTGACTGAGCCGCAGAATACGATCATCTGTGGCGCGGACATAATCCCGCCCGAGATTACGGTGCTTGGCAGCGATCCCGTGACCGTACAGTGCGGCACGGCCTACACGGATGCAGGCGCCACGGCCTTGGACAACCGGGATGGCGACATCACCGCCCAGATCGTCACGGTCAATCCGGTGAACACGGCCGTGCCCGGCGCGTACATGGTCACCTACAACGTTTCCGATGCCGCGGGTAACCCGGCAGTTGAGAAGACGCGCACGGTGAATGTCGTGGATACGACAGCCCCCGTGATCACCCTGCTTGGAAACCCCAATGTGACGCTGCAATGCGGCACGCCGTACGTGGACGCGGGCGCCACGGCCTCGGACACGTGCGAGGGCAGCCTGACCGGCAGCATCCTCAGGAACGGTACCGTGAACCAGTTTGTCCCGGGCCTCTACACGATCACGTATGACGTCACCGATACCGCAGGGAACTCGGCCGTGCGCGTGACGCGCAACGTGACGGTGCAGGACACGACGCCGCCCAGCATCACGCTGGTCGGCTCGTCCACCGTGACGGTCGAATGCGGAACGAGTTACACCGATGCGGGCGCAACGGCGTTCGACAGTTGCGCCGGGTCCCTCGATGGGGCCATTGAAACCGTCAGCACAGTCGACGCATCGGCGCGCGGCACCTACACGGTGACATACAATGTCAGCGATACCGCGGGCAATCCCGCGCTCGAAGTCGTGCGCACGGTAAACGTGGTGGATACCACCAAGCCCGTGATAACGGCGAGTGGGAGCCTGGATCTGACCATTGACGTTGGCTCGACGTACACGGATGCGGGGGCAACGGCCACGGACACGTGCGACGGCACGCTCACCGTTCAGGCGTTCAATTTCGTGAACGCGTCCGTTCCGGGTAACTACACGGTCGTCTATGCTGTCGCCGACGGCGCGGGCAACCCCGCCAATGCGGTCATTCGCGACGTGCACGTCGTGGACCGGGTGCCGCCGGTGCTGAGCCTGCTGGGGAACGCCGCGATGACCGTGGATTGCGGCGCGGCCTTCGCCGATCCGGGCGCGACGGCCAGCGACAATGCGGATGGCGATATCAGCGGGTCCATCCAAGTGACGGGCACCGTGAACACTTCGGCGCCGGGCGACTACACGCTCACATACAACGTGATGGATGCGTCGAACAATTCGGCCACGCCCGTCAGCCGCACCGTAACCGTGCAGGATGTCACGCTGCCCGTGATTACCCTGCTGGGCACTACGCCGGCCATCGTGGAATGCGGCGGGTCCTATACGGATGCCGGAGCGACCGCCACGGACTCCTGTGACGGCAATCTTACGGCCGAAATTGCGACCGTCAATCCCGTGAATACCGGCATTCCGAACGAGTACATAGTGACCTACGACGTGACGGACAACTCGGGGAATGTTGCGGCCCAGGTTACGCGCACGGTGATCGTGACGGACATGACGGCGCCCACGATCAGCCTCCTGGGCGCGCCGAGCTTGACCATCGAATGCGGCGGCGCCTTCACTGATCCGGGCGCGACCGCCACCGACACCTGTGACGGCAGCCTCACGAGCGCCATCGTGGTGGGCGGTTCGGTGAACGCGGCCCAGCCGGGCACCTACTTCCTCACGTACGATGTGATGGATTCCTCGGACCATGCCGCCCAGCGCGTTACGCGCACCGTCCAGGTCGAGGATACGCTCGAACCCACGATCACCCTGCTCGGCCTTCCCGAGGTTACGGTCGATTGCGGCACGGAGTACACGGATGCCGGCGCGACCGCTACGGATGCCTGTGACGGCGATCTGACGGCGTCCATCGACGTCGCGGGCACCGTCGACACGTCCGTGTCCGGGCTCTACACCCTGACGTACAGCGTTGCGGACGGCGCAGGCAATACCGCGCTGGAAGTGACGCGGACGGTCGTGGTGGACGGCGAAAGCTGTGGCGAAGGCGAAGGCGAGGGTGAGGGTGAAGGCGAAGGCGAGGGCGAAGGCGAAGGCGAACCCTGCACCCTGGACAGCATCACGATTACGTCGCCTTCCGGGGATATGGTTGTTCCCGCGGGTGAGAACGCGTCGGTGACCTTCTCCTCTTCGGTCGTGTTTGCCAATCCGGCCGACTGCACGGAAGCCGTGGTGGAAGTGAGCTACGCCATCGATGGCGTCGTTGTCGCGGTGTCGACGGACTTGGCGCACGGATTCCCGGGTTCGAGCACGCTGATCCCGGGCGAGTATACGCTGGAAGCCACCGCGGTGGTCGAAGGCGGAGACGCACCGGTGGCCGTTTCCCGTGGATTCCGCGTGCGGGTGGGGCAGGACAGCGACCATAACGGCCTGCTCGATAACCCGTTTGCGGATCTGCCCGGTGACGGCGATCAGTGGAATGCGACCGTGGGCGGCACGTCGTGTTCGCGCACCGTCGCGATGATCTCCTGGAGCGGGCCATGTCAGGGCGGCCCCGGCGCGCCGTTGACGGTCCTGTTGCCCAGTGTGGACTTCCCCGGGCAAAGGCTCACACTGACGATCCCGCGCAATCTCGCGGCTTGTGGCGAACGTGCGGTGGTCGTGGCGGCCATTGCGTGCGATCTTGCCAATCTGCTGGGGCCGGCGCAGGCCGCTTTGGTCGGCCAACCGCTGGACCTGCTGGTGCCGGGCGGTGTGCCGTTCGAGGTCAGCGTGCTGGTCACCGGCGATGGCGGCCAGACCTTCTCCGAGGTCGACAATGCGCTGGTGGCGGCGAATCCGATTCACCTCGCGCTGAGCGGATTGGCGATGCAGACCGGCATGGACGCGGCCTTCTACTCGCATCCCACGCTGGTGGACAGCAATCCCGCCTCGGGCCTGGAACTGCTCGGCGAAGTCGGCGCCTGGGACAACACAGGACTCCGGAACGTGACGATGCAGGGCAGCACGCTGAGCGCGGACACAACCGCCTTGTCCGTCTTCATGCCCGTGCAGCAACTGCCGCTTGGCCCCACGCTCGCGGTGTCGCCGGACCCGTCCTATGATTTCATCGTCGGCATTGTGGCCGTGGGCCGCTCCGCGACGAACACCTTCGTGGTGAAGAATGTCGGCCGCGGCACCGTCAGCGGCCAGGCAATTCTCAACGATCCGAGCGACACCTTCAGCCTGGTGGGAACAACCAGCTATGCGCTGGATCGTAATGAGACAAGCGGCATCAAGGTTCGCTTCACCCCCAACGGCGTGGGGGACTTCGTCTCGCTGGTCACGCTCACCGGCGGCGAGAACGGGCCGTTGACCGTCCGCGTCCGCGGCACAGCCACGCGCGTGCCGAAGCACGGCCTGCTCCTGGGCTGCGGCATGGGCGAAGCCACGCCGGGCCGGGGCATGGGCGATGCCGTGATCATGCTGATGGCGTTGGCGGGACTTGCGCTGGCCTCACGCGCAGTGCAGCGCCGGCGCTCGAACTGATTCATCTGCAGAGACAATGCGCGCCCGGCCTGTGTGCCGGGCGCGTTGCTTGTTGGATACAGGAGGCCCCGCATGCAGACATGGACGCTCATGGCGTTGTTTCTCGTGGCCGAAGCCGTCTCGGCCGGCACGCCGCTTCCGCCCCCGCAGCACGGCGGCGTGTATGTGGTCGCGCACCGCGGCGCGCACGAGGGCATTCCGGAAAACACCCTGGCGGCGTACAAGAAGGCCATTGAACTGGGCGCGGATTTCGTCGAAGTCGATCTGCGCGAAACGAAAGACGGCCAGATTGTCAGCGTGCACAACGATTCCGTCGATTCTTATGCCAGGGACGCAAAGGGGCCGGTGAAGGGATTCACGCTGGCGGAACTGAAGGTGATGGACATCGGCAGCCGCGTTGGGCCGCAGTGGCGCGACGAACGCATCCCCACCTTCGACGAAATCCTCGACCTCTGCAAAGGGAAGATCGGGATCTACCTCGACCTCAAGAACGCCCCGGTGGACAAGTTGCTGCCCATGATCCGGGCGCGGAACATGGAGCGCAGCGTCCTGTGGTATGCCGGCCCCGCGCCCATGAAACAGGTCGTGGAGCAATGTCCGGAATGCGTGCCCATGCCCGATCCGGGTCCCGAACGCTTCCTCCCGCGCGTTATCGAACAGTGGAAGCCGCGCGTCATCGCGTCGACCTGGAAGCAGATGAGCGCATCCTTTGTGAAGACCTGTCATGAGGCCGGGGCCATACTCATCGTCGATGAAGACGGCCCGAAATGCTGGAAACAGGCCCTCGAGTGGGGCGTGGACGGCATCCAGACCGATCATCCCGAGGCCCTGATCCAATTCCTGGAGGCGCGCAAGTAGTGGAATACTCGCCGCGCATCCTCGAGGCTATGGCGCTCATGTACGCGCTGCACGCGCGGCAGCAGCGCAAGGGCGGCGGCATTCCCTACATCACCCATTTGCTTGCCGTGGCCTCGCTCGTCGGCGAACACGGCGGTGACGAAGACCAGTTCATCGCCGCGCTGCTCCACGATGCTGTCGAGGACCAGGGCGGCCTCGAAACCCTCGGACAGATTCAGGACCAGTTCGGCCTCCGCGTGGCCGGCTATGTCCAAGCCTGCACGGACACGCATGTGCAGCCGAAGCCGCCGTGGCGCGAGCGAAAGGAAGCCCATCTCGCCGACATGGCGCAGGCCCCCCCGGAGGTCAAGCTGATCCTCGCCTCGGACAAGCTGCATAACGCCCGGACCATCCTCGCCAATCTCGCCACCGACGGCGAAGCCTTTTGGGACCGCTTCAACGGCGGAAAGGCGGGCTCGCTCTGGTACTACACCGCGTCTCTCCAGGCCCTTGGCACGGATTGGCAGCATCCCCTGCTGCACGAATTGGCGCAAACCGTCCGGCGCATCCAGCACTTGGCTGAACCCGAGTCCGCCACCCCCGCCTGAACGTTCCAGCCCCTAATTGGTACAACCAAAAGTACCTACAGAGAAAAGCCCGGCTTGTGCGGCGCCGCGAGGGCACAGCCCATCCCAAGACCCTCCGATGCGGAACACGGTAACGAATAAAACCCGCTCAGGTACTGTATACAGCGATGTGATTGGTGCAACCAATAAGTGAGACAACGACCATGGATTTGGCAAAACACAGCAGATCGGACAGCGAAGCCGACGACAAAGCCTTCGTTCCCGAAGGCGGTTTCCGGAGCTTCCGTCCACTCGCCCTTGGAACATGGATGTTCCCGTGGCGGCTGGCGGGACGAATCTGGTGCTGGCGGCATCGACTGAGCCGGGCTGCAAGGAAAGGAACTGTGCATATGCGTTGGACAGGGATGTCATTCGCACTGGCGGCGCTCTTGGCCGCGGTCTCCGGAACGGCTTCTGCCGGTCATCCGGACTTGGGGGATGTGTTGAAAGGCGTGGGCAAAGTGGCGAAGCACGGCGGCGATCTTGGGAAGGCGCTGCAGCGGCCGGGGCGCGACCTCGGACGGGTGGTGGAACGCGGTTTCCGCGACGCGGGCCGGGTTCCGCGGGATGGATTGCGGTCGTTGGATCGGGGCCTGCGCGGGGCGGGCCGCATCCCGGCAGACGTTTTGGGTCCGCTGGGCGGGGCACTCGGGCGCGACCTGCGCGACCTGAACCGGGGCCTGGGTTACCCCTACGACTCTCGTGACCGGCATCACGAGGAAGATTCCATGGCCCGGGCCTATCGCGACGCCGCGATCGCGAATGCGGTCGTGGGGATAGTGGGCATCGCGGCCACGGCCGCCCAATCCAGAACGTACGCAGCGCCGGCAGGCCAATGGGTGCGCGAGAAAGTCGTCATCGCCCCTGCGCACTATGAAACCTCCCAGGTCTGGATTCCGGAAATGTACGACCCGCGCACCGGCGCCCGAAGCGGCGGCTACTATGAGAACCGGACGCGGCTTGTGCCCGAGGTCTGTGAGTACCGCGAAGTGATGATTGCGGGCCCGGGTGTCGCCCCGTACTGAGGTTCCCTGAAACCCGTCCCGCTCTGCCGCCCGTGGTGCCCGCATCGTCCGGATCGCCAAAGCTGTCCCACTGTTCCGCAAGCGAACGCTGCGCCTGGGCGCCCAGGGCGGGATCGACCATCGGCGGCTACAGGCCCGTGCCATAGCGCCCCCAATGCCGTAGAAATCCCCGACATTCGTTGACGCGAAGCCCTTGTACAGGTACGAACGGCCCAACTGAGCGCTCAGACGGCTGTCCCTGACTCTCGTGTGCGTACAGCTTGAATACGAGCCCGAACTGCCTGAGGTTGTTCTGGCACGAAGAGCGGCGGGCGGCTTCGCGCTCACGCGCCGGCGAGGGCAGCAGAATGGGCGCAAGCATCCCGATGATGGCAATCACGACAATCAACTCGATCAGCGTGAAACCGGACCTGCGTCTTGCTGGCATGGGGCCACCCCTCCGGCCTGGATAGTACGAATCCAAAGATCGTAAGACCACAGGCGGGGCGGCGGATTCAACCCGGGAGCGCTGAATTGTCGGATTCACCCGGCAAGTGCTAGACTACGGTATTCCACGAATTTCTGTGCATCATGAAGGGAGAGAGAGTCTATGCGCGCGTTTTTTCCGGAAGTGAAGCAGCCCATCGGGTACGAGGGGCCGGCCTCAAGAAATCCCCTGGCGTTCAAGCATTACAGTGCGAAGGAGAAGGTGCTGGGCAAGACGATGGCCGAGCACCTGCGGTTCGCGGCGTGTTACTGGCACACGTTCAAGGGTTTGGGCCAGGACATGTTCGGCCTGAATACGATGCGGCGCGCCTATTGCCAGGGCGGCGATTCGGTGGTGGTGGCGGAGCAGACGATGGAGGCCGCGTTCGAGTTCTTCACGAAGCTTGGCGTGGGATTCTGGTGCTTTCACGACACGGATATTGCGCCCGAAGCGGATACGCTGGTCGAGACGAATGCGCGGCTGGACCGCATCGTGAAGCTCGCGAAGCAGTTGCAGCGGGACACGGGCGTGAAGCTGTTGTGGGGCACCTGCAATCTCTTTTCGAACCGCCGCTTCCTGGCGGGCGCCGCGACGAATCCGTCTCCGGAAGTCTTCGCGTTTGCGGCCACAAAGGTGAAGAAGGCGCTCGAGATCACGAAGGAGCTGGACGGTGCGGGCTATGTGTTCTGGGGCGGGCGCGAGGGCTATGACACGCTGCTCAACACGGACATGGGCCGCAAACTGGACCATCTCGGCCGTTTCCTCCACATGGCGGTGGACTACAAGAAGCAGATCCGTTTCCGCGGGCAATTCTACATCGAGCCGAAGCCGAAGGAGCCGACGAAGCACCAGTACGATTTTGACGCGGCGAGTTGCCATGCCTTCCTGCAACGTTACGGGCTGGAAGAGCACCTCAAGCTGAACATCGAGGCGAACCACGCCACGCTCGCGGGACACACGTTCCATCATGAATTGGCCTACGCGGCCGCGAACGGACTGCTGGGTTCCGTGGATGCCAACCGCGGCGACACGCTCCTGGGCTGGGACACGGATCAGTTCCCGACCGACCTCTATGACACCACGTTGGCGATGTACGTGATTCTGAAGGCGGGCGGCTTCACCACGGGCGGACTGAATTTCGACGCACGGGTGCGGCGCCAGTCCATTGATCCCATCGACCTTTTCCACGCGCACATCGGGGCGATGGATGCCTTCGCGCGGGGCCTGAAGAATGCCGCGGCCCTGCTTCGCGAAAAGCGCCTCGAAACCTTCGTCAAGAAGCGCTATGCCGGTTGGGACAAGGGCATCGGAAAGCAAATCGAACAGGGCAAGGTTGGATTCGCCGAGCTGGAAGCGTACACGTTCAAGCACGGGGAACCCGAACTGCAAAGCGGACGGCAGGAATTCCTCGAGAACCTCCTCAACGAGTATATCTAGTCCCTGGAACAAGTGATGCCCCAAGGCGAGCCTTCCCGCGCGCCTTGGGGCCTCTGAGCATCTCCCCCCTCACACCGACGCCGCTACCGCAGGCGCCAGGAGGGCCATCACTACAATGGCCCAGAGAACCAGAAATAGTACGTCCACCCTAAGTCGCTTCATGCCAGACCCCTTTTGTCTTGCACTCACCGTTCAACTCTTCCAGACAATCTATCGGCCACCCTTACCACGGGTTCATTATAACACAGAATTCGTATAAGTCGCTACTGTTATTTTTAATCGCATAAAGAGCAGTTCCAGGCGAGCCAAGGACCGGCGCAAACTGCGCAAAGTGCGGCGACGCTAAGGCTAAAACGATCCAAAGCGCCGACAATGGCTAGCCAAGTCAGCTTTTCCAGACATGGGATGCGACCGCGGAAAAGCGTTTCACGAGGGCCGGGTTGCCGAACGAAGGTTGATTGAGGAGGTAGGTCCGGGCGGTCCCTCGGAAGGGTTTCCACCAGTGCGGGGGAATTCCTTCGGCGCCGAGGATGGCGCCCAGGATGGAACCGGCGGTTGCGGCGGTGCAATCGTTGTCCAGCCCCATGGCAACCGTGACCCCGATGGTCTTCGTGAAGTCCTTCTGGCCGAGATGGAGTCCGAAGAGGGTGAGGCAAGCATTGTTGTTCGTGTGAACGGGGTGCATCCCGGCGAATCGGGCATCGACCGCGGCGCGCGCGTCCCGCCAGTGCGTGAGTTCGCGGGTGCGGTCCAGTGCCCATAGGAGGTCCTTGGCCAGGCGGCATTCGGCGGGAATCTCCGTGAGTCCGATGCGGAGCGCTTCCAAGGGCTCATCCACGGCGAACGCGGCGGCAATGGCCGCCGCGAAGAACATGGCCCCGTAGACGCCATTGCAGCGGTGGGACAGGAGCGCATCACGATGGGCCAATTCCGCGGCCTTCTCCGGCCAGCCGGGTGCGGCATAACCCCAGGGGTCGCTTCGAATGTCCGCGCCAATCCACTCCTGGAACGGATTGTTGAGTTCTCCGGCAGTATGCACGGGGACGTCTGCGCGGAGGTTCTCCAGGGCCACGGCTTCGGCGGTGCAGGCGGCGGGGAGGTACTTCAGCCAGGCGGCCGCAACGTCCTCCGTCGTGAAGTCCGGGCCGTACTCTTCCAGGATAAGGAGCCCGAGGAGCGTATAGGCCAGGTCATCGTCCACCGGGACTTCCTTGATGCTTCCGCGGAGATACGCGCGCGTGGGCGAAACGCCATAACGGAGTTCGTCCGGCTGCGGGTGGGCGGTCCAGTAGTCCTCCGGGGGAAAGGCCATGCCGTGTTGCCGGGCCAACGCCTCCATCGCCGCCACGCTCCAGTTCTCGACCGGGACGCCGAGCGTGCAGCCTGCGGCCCGGCCGAGCCAGGCGCCCCGCATGCGGTTGGCAAGGCCTTTGGCGTGGAGCTGATCCCAGAGTTTGCGCGGCCCGTCCGGGCGGAGTGCGCGGATCTCGCTCAACTCGTTGGGTTCGCGTTCGCGGATGCGCCTGCGCGGACGCGCTGTGGCCAGGGCCTCCCGTGCGCGGCGCAGTTCCCTGCGCAGGCGCTTCATGACCGCCTTGATGTCCGCTTCCTGTTCGTGACGCAGATCCGCCCAGTCGGCAATCTGGGCGGCGAGCGCCTTCACTTCCTCGAAATACGGCATGGTCCGGTTCCCTTCCCGGTTGCGCGCACAGATCGATTTCCCCGCACAAGTATGTCATCATAGCGGCCAAACCGGCAAGGAGGGAATTCCATGAGAACACTGTCGCAAGTACTGGGTCTGGCGCTGGGTCTGGGATGGGTGCTGGCTTCGTCCGCATGCGCGGCGGGCGGTCTGGACGGCCTGCCGATGCTGAAGGGGTACACGGCGGAGCGTCAATCGAGCTTCGACCGCATGGGCGGCAACGCGGACGGGGGCCAGGACAAGCCGATTCAGCCGGGGGAAACCCGCGAAATGGCCTCCATCGAGGGCGCGGGGACGATCACGCATATCTGGGTGACGATCGCGTCGGATGATCCGGATCACCTGAAGAACCTCGTCCTGCGCATGTATTGGGACGGGGAGAAGACGCCCTCGGTCGAAACGCCGATCGGGGACTTCTTCGGCCTGGGCAACGGCCAGTACTATCAGTATTGCAGCCTGCCGCTCGAGATTGGCACAAGCAACGGATTGAATTCCTTCTGGAAGATGCCGTTCCGGAAAGGCGCGCGCGTCACGGTCACGAACGATGCCGCCGTGAAGTGCAACGCGTTCTACTACTACGTGGATTATCGGCGCTGCAAGCATCTGCCGCGAAAGACGGCCTACTTTCACGCTCAGTACCGTCAGGAATACCCCTGCAAGGGCGGACGGAATTACCTCATGCTCGACGCGGCGGGCTGCGGGCATTACGCGGGCGTGAATCTCTCCATTCACAACCGCGCGGACGGCTGGTGGGGGGAGGGCGACGACATGATGTACATCGACGGCGCGGACAAGCCGGCGCTTCACGGCACCGGCTCCGAGGACTACTTCTGCGGCGCGTGGTGCTACGGACCCGCGTTCAGCAATCCGTATTTCGGGTGTCCGCTGCGCGGGGAGCATGCCACGAACGCGCTGTGGAACGTCTATCGCTACCACATCGAAGATCCGGTGCCCTTCAAGAAATCGATCAAGGTGACGATCGAGCACGGCCATGCCAACGACCGCAGCGATGACTTCAGTTCCGTAGCCTACTGGTACCAGACCGAGCCCCACGCCGCGTTCCCGGCCTTGCCCGCAGCGAAGGACCGGAAGCCGCCGTCCATGGAAGTCTTCAAGGAGAAGGGCGCGGTCGAGGCCGAGGATGAACTCAACGAATTCAGCGGCGGTCCGCTGGAGAAGCAGGGGATGGGCGGCTATCAGGACAAGTGGAGCAACGGGAGCCAGCTCTGGTTCCGCGCCGGCGCCCCCACGGTCTACCGCATGGTTACGAAGGCGCCCGAAACGTTCGTGGGTTCCTTCAACACGGAACTCTGGTTTTCGCGCGCGCCGGATTACGGCCTCGTGGAACTCTGGATCAACGGCGTCAAGGCCGCGAGCTGGGACGGCTACGATGCCAGCGGCGTGACGCGCGGCAAAGTCGAGTTTTCCGCCGCGATCCAGGCGGGCGACAACACTTTCGAATTGCGCGTGACGGGAAAGAATGAGAAGTCCGCCGGCTTCCTTGCGGGCATCGACTGTTTCCGCGTGAAGCCCGCGGCGAAATAAGCCGCCCGATCATGATAACGAAGCGCCATACAGTCGCGGGGGGCGTGGTCGTGGACAGCCACGGCCGCGTCCTCGCGATTGAGCGCGACGTCGAGCGCGAGGGGCGGATCGTGCATGAGATGCGCCTGCCCAAAGGCCACATCGACCCCGGCGAAACGCCCGAAGCGGCGGCCATGCGCGAAGTCGGCGAAGAGTCCGGCTACTGGGACGTGGAGATTGCCACGGACCTGGGCACGGCGCACAGCACCTTCGACTTCAAGGGGAAGCATCACGAGCGCGAAGAACAGTACTACTTGATGCGTCTCACTTCCGCCGTGCGCAAGGCGCCGGAGCCCACCGGCCCGGAGGAAGCCCTGTTCCAGCCGCGCTGGCTGGAATTCGAGGAAGCCGCGGGCTCGATGACGTATCCGAGCGAACAGGAATTCGTCCGCCGGGCGGAGCAGGCGTTCCGGGCAATGTGCACAGGCGCCGGCTGACGCGGACGGCGCCGCGGAACCAAAACACATTCCCGGAGCCTTGAGCTCAGGGCACAATGAAGCGGAGGTTTCTAAGGGGCCGGCCGGCCGGGTCTGTGATGCGGAAGATGAAGCCCCAGTCCTTCTTGTTGTTGCAGACCTTCAGCAGGATGGCCGAGCGGCCGGCCTTCAGTGTCACGGGAATGATCTCGCGGTCAAGAATGGCACGGCCAGGGTCCCGGCATTCGAATACGAGCGTTCCGTCCATCCACAGCTTGCAGGTGTCGTTCGCCCCGAGCCGCAGTTGCGCCGCCTGTTCGCGCGCCGATTCAACCCAGCACAGGGCATAGGCGCACACTTCCTCGAACGGCTGAAGCATGCGGGCAAGGTTTATGGAGGCGGCGCGCGGCGGCGCTTCTATGCTTTGCCATGATGCCGTCCCCAGTGGCGTCTCGCATCGCAGATTGAGGTTGTCGTCCGATTCGGGAGGATATGCCATATCAAGGCCGCTGCCGCCGGCATTGGGGAAAGGACCGATCACTTTCCATGCGGCCTGTGTCCCGAGACTTGCGTGCAGATCGAGTTCCTCCCCGCGAAAGAGCCTGAGGCCAAGATCCCAGAGAGGTTTGTTCAGTGCGGCAATCGGGTTGGCGTCATAGACGGCGTTCGGCATGAGGCCGATTTCGAGTTCCTCGCGCGGGCCGGCCAACGTCGGCACGATCGTCAGCCCGAGCATGTCGCGCAAGTCCGCGGGGCGGGCCGCGCGAATCGCCTCGGCTGCCCGCCGGAAGCCGGGATTCGTCACAATCATGCGTTCCGACACGGCCTTGGCATAGTCCTCGAGCGGGTCGGCGCCGGAATACTTCTCGGCGTCGCGTCCCAGCAGCCAGGGCTTGAGGTTGTGACTGTAGATCCAATTGTAGCGGCGTCCGGCCATGAGCGATGCCGCGACGGCCTGCCGAAACTCGTTCGCGCTCGGCGCGGCGCCATGATAGTCGTCCGGGTCGTCGCCGAAGGGCCAGAGCCCTTCCGCCACGGACCCGTGCGTGCGCCAGTAGCGTTCCGCCCGCGCGGACAACATGCTCCCGAGCACGTGATTGGTCATCCAGGCGTGCCCGAGCATGAAGCGGGGATTGGGGCGCCGGTACGTGTACTCCGTGCAGATGTGGACGCCGCCGGGTGCGTTGCGCCGCGCGGCCTCTTCAATCCACGCGGTCTGCAGATGGCTGCCCAGAGTGAACATGCCCTCGGGCAGCGTCAGCAGGACCATGCCCGGAAATTCATCGTAGAGCGCGGCGGCAATGGCCGTGGCGCGCTTGCGGATCTCGTTGACGAGGCCGCCGCGCGAGTAGCCATCGAAGGAATACCCCTCCCACGAGAAGTGATACTGCTGGTTGATGTACTCGATGTCGATGGCGAGGCCCGTGCAGCCCGTGTCGCGCGCGAAAATCGCCATCTGGCGGAAGCTGTGCGCTATATGCTGCCATGCGGTATCGTTGAACCACTCGAACGGATGCGAAAAGGCAGTGGAGAGAAACAGGTCCGCGCCCAGCGCCCGGCACGTTTCCGCGGCCTGTTGAACCTTCTGGAACGTGGCATCCGATGCGCCGATCGTCCACGGCGCGGCGTCGGCCGCCCAGATGTCGGCCGACCACTCGCCCGCGACCCCCGTGAGGAAGAAGCCGCCGTAGCCGTGTGCGACCCACGTGTCCGCGTCCGCGATCAATTCATCCACCCCTACGCTGTACAAGAGGGTCTTCGGGAGCGGGAAACCGGCCGCGGCGCCCAACACAATTCCGGGTTCCGCCTGTTTGGCCTGGAAACGCGGATAAGCCTCCGGGCCCGAGCGATAGGGGCTTTCGAAGGCCATTGCGGCCTGCGCGGCGATCAGAAGCAGCGCAACACTGAACAGGGCAACAGGGCATCTTCCGGCAACAGACCGCATCACGCATATCCTCCAAAGAGTAGAATCGGATCAGACAAATGACTCCAGTTTCATGGACGGGTCGCGCGCCCACGCCACTTGTGCGCGATAGTTCCGATCCGCCACGGAATTGTTCACAGCGTTGATCTCGCCGTACGTGCCCACGAACTCAAAGCCCAGTTCGTGTACGCCCGGGAACACGCGCGCAATGTCCTTCACATAGTCCTTGTCCATCGACTTTGTCGAGGCGTTGAACCAGTGCAAGTAGCCGTATTTCCGATGTGCCGGCGCACCCGCGAAGCCTTTCGGGAATTCCGGGCGCCGCGCCATTCCCGTGAGCGTGTATTCCCAGGCGGCGGCTTCCGGCAATGCGCGGACATAGTCCATTTTCGGGAAACCCGCGATCTGATGATAGCCGCGATAGGTTGAATTGATGAACAGGCCCGACGGCCGCAACGCCACGGCCCGTTCCATCAGCGCCTTTGTGCCGACAACAATGTCCTGGATATTGCCGTCGGCCTCGAAGCCGAGCGCGGCCCGCGCCTTCACGGCCTCCGGCGAGGGATTGACGATGAAATCGCCCATCTCATAATCGATGCCGCCGATGGCGAAGGTCTCGAGCATCCACTCGAGCCCGTCGCGCCACCACCGCTGATTCGCTTCGAGCGAGGGATCGAGCACGGGCGTCACTTCGCGACTGCCGCCCGCTTCGCGCGCCGTGCTGACTCGTTCCGGATATTTCCGGAGGTAGCTCGCGAGATTGAACGGGTGATCCCCTTCGAAGTAGTAGCCGCCATAAGAGCAGAGCCCGACGCCCGGCAAGACGGCGACACCCCGGTCTGCGGCGTACTGGCACAACTCCTGCGCAGCCTTCACGCCGCCGTGCGCATCGCGCAGGAATCCCCAGAGGATGAATCCGTGGATGCCCGTCGTCGCGCAATAGTCCACGAGCCGGCGGAAGCCCGCGGCATAGGCCCCGGGCTGCTTGAGGTACGGGAAAGGCTGCTCCGCGGCCGCCATCTTCGTCGAAATGGCGTCGGGCTCATCGTCCCAGGTCATGCGCGCGTCCCAGCACCACAGCAGCACCTTCATCGGTTTTGGCGCAGGGACTTCCGCGCTTGCACGAACGGCGCAGAGCGCGGCCGCACCCGCGGCGCTTCGCTTCAGGAAGTCACGTCGCATCATCGGCGGTCCTCCGTCACTTGTTCGGATTCATCGCGCGGGACAAGGCGATCCAGTCCGCATATTCTTCGTCTTGTGTGCCGTACACGGCGTCGAGCGCCACCGGGACTCCCGGCGTGTCCTTGAACCAGGCGGCGAAGCCCGTTGCATCGTTGCCTCGCACAAAAGGCTCTTGGGTGGTCCACATGCGACCCGCGGCATCCCGCGCGCTTGCGCCAGCGAGCCACAGGCCGATCTTCGGCGCGAGCGCGGCGGTTTCCGGCGTGTGCTCCGGAAGCAAGGCCGTGCTCGCGGCAAGACGGAGGTTGGGGGCCGCGACCCGGTCCACGAGGTCCGCATAGCCTTGCAGTGGCATGCTGAACTTGACGCTGTTACGGAGATAGACCGTCACGTTGTTGGCCGCGGCGTGCGCGCACATCTCGCGCAGCGTGACCTCGAAGGACTCCACCGTCTGTTTCGGCGTGAACGTATTCTCGGGAACCTTGTGCAGGCACAGGATCACGTCGTGCACGCCGAAGATGGCCATCTTCTCCAACAGACTGTCCAGTACGTCTCGGCTTGCCGCGTAGTTGTCCGGGTCGTTGTTGACCAGCCGGAGATCGGGGTAAAGGTTGATGCCTGAGCTGAGGTCGACATAGATTCGCAATCCCTGGCGCGCGAGCCACCCGGCTTCCTTCCGCAACGCGTCCGGATCCCGTTCCTGAACATAGCGCCAGTCCACGAGGGCACGGTCGAAATGCTCGAAGAACGTTGGGCGGCTCAGAATCTCCTCTTTAATGGAGCGCGGATGCTGCAGGGGCAGCGCAATGCCGCGCGGACGCGGCGCCGGCGTGGCGTGCGGGGTCTCCTCCACGCCGTCCTCGCGGACGGACACGGCGAAGAGGCGCACATCGCCTCCCGCAATCGTGTTCTCGCCGCTTGCGCCGGGAGTCGCGGTTTCGAAGCCCGCGGGGAATTGCCCCACGGCCCCTTTCTCGGATTGATCCAGAGGCAGCTCCGTAACGGACAAGATCTCGCCGCAGTGCGAGACGATCTTCAGCGGCTTCTCCTGCAGGGAGTTGTTCGTGATGCCCAGCGTATAGCTGCCCGGCGCCTTGCGGCACGTGATGATGTTGAGGCCGTCGCCGGCATCGAATAACGCTTGTTCCCGCAGCAGGCCGTCCAGGACAAGACGCACATGATTCAGCAGCGGATAGGGTTTTGGCAGCTTCGCGTCTTCCTTGCTTTCCAGCGGCCGGCTGTTGTTCGGGATGTTCGGAAGGCCGAAGGGACTGGCGAAGACCAGCATCCGTCCTCTGCCCAAAGTTCGTTGTACAACGGCGGGCGTCTCGCCGGAGCGCGCCAGCACTTCCGCCTCCGCCGGCAGCGCCAAGGGATACAAGTCGAACGGCCCGTCTTCATTGATGGCGGTCTCTTTGTTCTGTACTGCGCCTTGGGCCGCGGCGGGAACGCCGGCCGTTTGAATCCCCGCCAATCCGCCGTCGAGTTTCGCCAGACTGCCTCCCGTGATCACGAGACAACCACCCCGCTCGGCATAGGCGGTGAGCTTGTCCCTCAGCTCGCGGCCGCCGGCCAGCTCACCGGCGATGATCAGGAGCGGATAGCGATCGAGCAGCCATCCGGGCGCATCACTGAGCAGGACGTCCGCGCAGTCCCCGTAAGGCGTCGGCGTAAGAAACCCGGATTCGTCGTGGAAATACGACGCATCCTGATAGCCGGGATAAATCATATCGAGCACGTGGTCCATGAGGTAATCGCCCGGGCCATAGGGCAGGTTTCCCCACACGCGATAGAGATCGCCGCTGTAGAGGTGCCGCGGAAACGTCCAACCGGAAAAGAAATCCGTCATGATCGCCACGGGCGTCTGCATCACGCCGGGTTGCCCCTGCGCTTTCACCCAGCGCTGCGCCGCCTGCTGAATGCGCCCGATCGGGCTCAGTTGTTCGCCGTCAAACCAGCCGCTCTCAAAGCCGGCAAAGACGCAGTTGTAGAGAATGTGGCTGTAGATGAGGCGCTTCAGCAGATTGAGGCTCGTGCCTTTCGTGGGACTATGATCGGGGCCTTCCCCGCCGTAGGTCTTGTATCCCCAGCGATTGAAGATGGACGCGTTGCCGAACCACGGCACGCCGTACTGCTTGCCCGCGCCGCGGATGAACGCATAGTAGACCTGGCTGTTTGGAAGCGCTTGCGCGGTTTCCGCGCCGATGGCCGTGTAGGTGCCTTCCTTCAGGAAGTGGTGCGCGAAGTTCAGCGAAACCAGGGCCGAGAGCTTGTTGCCGAGTTCGTCGCCCATATACTCGAAATGCCGCTGAAAATTGAGGTATTGCGCGAAGCGGTCCGAAGAGACGGGCAGCATCTGCGAGGCATAGCCGCCGATATAGCGCCCGTCCTGCTCCCCGACGTCCATGCCGAGCCAGCGCTCGCCCAGCGTCGCCTCGAGCGTCTCGAGCGCCGCGCGCGGCGGATGATACTGCTGCCAGTAATCGCCCGGCCCGGAGCCCGGCACATAACCCCACACGTCGAACAGGAAGAGTCCCCGCCGTTTCACTTCCTCCGCCAACGCGCCGATGTTCTCGGCGAAAATTATGGGATAGGAAGGCCAGAGCACGTCGCCCAACTCGAACGTGCGCGTGTACTTCTCGATTTCCTCGGAGAACCTGACGATCTGGTTGTTCTCGACGCCGAAGCCGCGCAGGCTCGTGAACTGCGTGCGGTTGCCGAAGGTTTCCCAGGTCGGCGGCTTCACGTAATGGCGGTCATAGTCAGGATGCTCCCGCGCATCCATCAGGTGCATGTAGACGCGATGCGGCGCGGCGACCGCTTCCGCAGTGAACAGCATGAGCGCCGCCGCCAGCGTAGCGCCCGGAAGGCAAATCCGCGTAATACTCCGCATGCCGCCTCTCCCTTCTGTCGAATGTCCGTCGCCAGTGTAGCAGCCGGACGCCCGGCCGGGAAACCCCGCGCGGCCCGCTTGTGCTTCCCAATCCGCGGAGACTAACATGAACCCGGCAACAGACACGGGAGGACGCACAGGCCATGTTGAGCGCGGGTTTCGCACAGCGGTGCATCACGCCGCCGCCGGGATTGGAGATTCCCGGACTCTTCGAGCGGCGCATCGCCCTCGGAACGAACGACGACCTGTATGCACGCGCGGCCGTTTGCGAGGACGGCGCTTCCTGCATGGCGCTCGTGCAGGTGGATGCGATCTTCGTGCCGGAGCCGGTGGTGCGCACGGCGCGGAAGCTGGCGCGCCGCCTGTGTGGCATTCGCGAAAAGGATTGTCTCATCGCCGCAACACACACGCACTCGGGCGGCCCCCTCTTCGGCGGTTTCCTCTCCGAGCCCGACCCGGACTACTCGGCGTTTGTGGCGCAGCAGATCGCGGTGGCCATCGCGGAAGCGCGGCGCCGGCGCACGCCGTGCCTGTCCGGCGTGGGCGGTGCGGCGGCGGAGGGCGTCGCGTTCAACCGGCGATTCCTGATGCGCGACGGCGGCACGCGCACGCATCCCGGCAAGATGCATCCCGAGATCGTGCGGCCGGCCGGGCCGGAAGACCCGCGCGTGTCCGTGATCGGCTTCTGCGATCCCGAATCGCTGAAGCCCCTCGGCTGCGTGGTCAATTTCGCCTGCCATGCCACGCACATGAACGGATTTCTTTACTCCGCCGATTATCCGCGCTGGATCGCCGAGACGCTTCAGGGCATCTACGGCCGGGAGTTCGGCGTGGTGTTCCTGAACGGCGCCTGCGGCGACGTGACGCAGATGGACAACCGGAATCCCCGCCCCAACGAGTTCGGGCCGTACTGGAGCGAGCGCACGGGACGAAGCGTCGGCGCGGCCGCGGCACAAGCCCTCGCCCGAATGGACTATGCCCGGGGAAACACCCTTTCGCGGAACACGGCCATCGTGAGCGGTGCAGTCCGCCCGATCAGCGCCGCCGATCTCAAACGCGCCAAAGCGCTGCTCGGCAGGAAGGCGGTGAGCGCGGCGGATGTGGAAACGATCTATGCGCGCGAGCTCCGGCTCGTGGCGGCCATGCGCCCGCGTGTTCGCGCCCTCGAGATCATGGGCGTCCGGGTCGGCGAGGCCCTGCTGTGGGGCGTGCCCGGCGAGTTTTTCCAGGAGTTTGCGTTGGCCGTGCGGGAAGCATCGCCTTTCGCCTTCACTTGCTGCGTGGAACTGGCCAACGGCTACGAGGGCTATCTCTGCACGCCCGAATCCTTCTCAGGCGGCGGCTATGAGATTCGCACCGCCCGCAGCAGTTTTCTCGAGGCCGGCGCCGGGCCGCGTGTCGTTCGTGCGGCCATCCGGCTGTGCCGCCGCATGCACGGCGAGGCGGAGAGAGAACTGGAATCCCTGCCCGGGCGCCGCGTGTGGCCGGCCGTGAAGGATAGCGCGCTCGACGGCATCAATCAGTTGTCGGGAACAGGCAAGACTCCGCGCTGAGAGACGCTATGCGAGCAGCTCCTGCGCCCGCGCCAGCCGCCCGGCGAGGTCAATGCCCTGAGGACACGCCGCAATGGCTGCGCGAAGATCCACTCCCTCGAGCATGCGCTGTTCCCGCGGGAGTTCGGCATACATGGCACGAGCAGCATCGCGCTGGCCATAGCACTCCGCATACATGAGATAGCGGAGCGTGTCCGCGACGCGCAGCGGGCCGTCGATGCAGGATTCGCAGACGCCGGCGCAGCCCTTGCAGTGATGATGCGACGAACGCGCGGCGAACTGCTGGAGCTGCATGAACTCTTCCATCGCAAGCTTCTCGGGGGACATGGCGGCCGCGCTGTTTTCCATGACATGCTCGACCGCCGTCATCTGCGAGGCAATCGCGGCAATGCGCTCGTCCGCCCAGACCGCCTTCAGTTTCGCCTGCGTCAGCGTGAAACTCTTTGACTGGAATTGCTTCACTTGTTCCTGATCGTCTGGAACTGACGCGAGCGTCTTGATGGCGATGAGTCCGATCCCGGCCTTGTGGCAGGCGTCGATGGCCTTGTTCAGGGCGAGATCGCCACACTCGCGGAAGCTGTAGCGGAACATCACTGTGTCGAAGCCGCCGGATTCCGCCGCCTTGTTCATCAGCATCGGAATCGAGTCGGCGTGGTGGCAGGAGAAGCCGAAGAAGCGAATCTTGCCGCTCTTCTTGAGTTCCTCGCCCATCTTGATGAATTCCGGGCCGAGCAGGCGGGGATCCTGCACGATGTGCAGCAGGAACATGTCGAGATAGTCGGTTTCAAGATCCTGCAGGCAGGAGTCGAGGTTCGTCTTGAAGTCTTCCGGCGTGCCTTTTGCGCCCTCCTGAAACACTTTCGAGGTGATCCAGAGTTTCTTCCGGTCGCCGATTTGCTTGATGAACGGCGCAATCGTCTTGTGCGACTGGCCCTGCGCGTACATCTGCGCCGTATCGAGATGATCGACGCCGAGCTGATAACAGCGGTGGAGCCGCTTGTCGTAAGCCGGGTCCAACGTCTGGCAGCAGCCCATGATCAGGATGGGAACGTCCGCGCCGGTCTTGCCCAGCGGCCGCCGGGGCACTCTCTTGGCCGGCTCGGGCACTGGCGCCGGCGTCGCGCCGCCGTCCTGCGCGTGCGCGCTCAGCATGCCCAATCCAGCTCCGGACGCCAGGGCGCCGGTAAGGAATTCCCTGCGGGCGATCTCGCCATTGCTCATTTCACAACTCCTTGTTCACTGCTGTCGCTACTGCTGCGATCCGGTCCGCACAAAGAGGATCCGGCCGGCATAGGGCGCCAATTGGACCCGGTTCACGTCCGCGGCGGTGAGCACCTGTGCGGTCTCCGGGTCCCGCCACTCGCGGGGGCCTTTCGCCGCAACGTCCAGTTCCAGGTCGATGGGTTCGCGGCCTTCGTTCGTGAAGAAATACGCATCTGCCTCGGCATGCCGGACGTGATGATAGCGGAGATCGCGGTGCGCAGGCGAAATTTTCACGTCGGGGGCGGCCAGTGCGCCGACCGCCTCAACGAGTTGCGCGGGGGTCCCCGCGAGATGCGGAATGCCGCCCACGGGTTCGCCGTAGGCGATGATGCGGCCCGCGTCGAGGAACGGCTTCAGTCTGCCGAGCGTGTCCGGCGCGAGTGTCTCCGCGCCGTCGATGATCAACGCCTCGTATCGCATGTTGCCGACTTCGATGGCGTCCTTGTCAACCGTGGCGTGCAGCGCGAGCGTGTCCGTGTCCATGTAATTGAAATCGATTTGATGTTCGAAGAGGACGCGCGCGGCGTTCCAGGGCAGGTCAATCGGCGTGCCGAGAATCGCGACACGGCATACTTGCTGCCCTTCCGCCAGAAGCCAGCACACTCTGCGGCAGTAGTCGGCATAGACGCGATAGCCATCCCACCACGTGTTGTTCGGGCCGACGTCCGGCGGGCGTTCGTCGCGCCGCTTCCCGCGCACGGAGTAGTAGAAGGCGTGCGGCGACAGCAGGTTCACGCCGCGCACGAGCAGCCAGTTGCTGACCCAGCGCATTTCCTCGTACGTGAACTCCCAACCGTAGGCGCCGAAACATTCGTTCAAATTGCGCTCGCGGCCGTAGTTGGCCTGTGCGGACGCGGAGGACTTCCCCATTGTGGACTGCGGGCCCTCGAGGGACTTGTCCTGAAACGGCTCGAGATAGCGCCAGACCACATCCTGTCCGGGGATCTGGAAATGCTTCAGTGTGCCGATGTCCATCGGGCCGGCCGGATGGCCCGTCAACGCCACGTTGTGCCTGACACACCACTCGCTGTAGGGCTTGTAGAATGTCTGCTCCAGGCGCGCATTGAGCGCGCGCGCAAAGTCGGCTTGGCGGCGCTCGGCCTCCGCGCTGTCCTTCGCCCACAACTGGCCCAGGAACGGCCGGAAATCATAGCCGAGATGCTGTTCGAGAAAGCCTTCCAGGCCCCAGGTCCACGGCTTGACGTCCTTCTTTCCTCCCCGGCCCAGCATGCCCGGTTCATCCGTGAAGATGGCGAAGATCGTCTTGCCAAAATGTTCGCCGAGCACTTCGTAATGGCGGTCATGTGTGAGGTGGAGGAAACTGGCGACCGCCTCGGGGTTCAGAATGTCGCCCGAGGGCGGCGCCGATTCGCCATTGTCGTCCTGGCCGTAATGCACGCCGCGAATCGTGCCCATGGACCGCGAATGCACGTAAACCCAGTGTTCGTCCCGTGCCACGATCTCCTCGTCGGGGCCGAGGTCGACATGGGTCGCGGGGCGTCGTTCCAGGCATCGCGTGGCATGCCGGGGATTTGCCGCGGCCACCTGCCCCGCGCACGAGCCCGACGGATACATCCCCTCATCATAGAGGATGACGAACATGCCCTTCTGCGCGGCGTAGTCCACGGCGATCTTCACGAAATGAAGCCACCGGTCCGACATGAACGGAATGTCTTCGGGCAGTCCGATTCGCGCATGGGGGATGAAGCCATATACCCCGTGCGCCGCGAAGTCGTCTATCTGGCGACGGAGTTCCGTCTCATCGAGCGCATCGTTCAGAAACCAGAAAGGAATCAGAGTGTACTTCCTGGGCGGTTCCGCAAAGGTTTCAAACAAGCCCATGGCGCCGATCCTCCAAGAACCGAAAGAATACACGAGCCCCCGGACGTTGTCACACTGCCCGGATGCAAAAGGGCGCGACACACCGGACATGATCCGGAGCGACAGAGCGGCCGGCGCTCAACCCATCAAGCCCACGTCCGGCCAGAGACGCTTTGGCCCAGCGACGATTGGCTATGGCACAACGTAGCACGCTGCGGTGTCCGATGACATGATCGGACGCAACGGCAGGGGAACTCCCGGCAGCGAGATCACGTAGCGAAAGCCATATCGCCTTGCGAGTCCCTGCCATTCTTCTTTTGTCCGGCGTTGCCAGACCTCTTCCCATCGCGGCGCATTGACGGGCGGCCAACGGAAGGACATGCCGTACACGTCCTCGTAGATCCGGTTGATGGCAGGGCCAATCGCCGGTACGTAACTGATTAAGGACGGCGTGGCCGTCTCGGCGAGCACGGGATGGCCCGTCTGTGCCTGGAGTAATAGGGTGTCCGGGGGACCGAGCAGCATGGCCCCCGGCTCCGCGTCCAGTCTTGCGGCGAGCTTTGCTGCGAATTCGGGAACCGGCAGCCACTGCCGGTACTGGAACTGATGGAACAGAAGGACCGCCGCCGTAACGGCCAGCACCGCCGAAAGCGCTCCGCGAGGCGCTTGAAGCCGCGGCATTACCTCGAGCGCGGCCGCCGCGGCTGCGCCCGCCAGCAGGCAGGCGGCGCCGAAATGATGATAGGGGGCCAGAAGCGCCGCGGGAACCGCGGCCGCGACGGCGGCACGCAACCTCGAGTCCTGAGAACACGATGACCACAGCGCCGCGCCGAAGATCGCGAAGGCGACGCCATCGCCTGAAGCGATATAGCGGGCATAGAGCGAGGGTCCGACGATTGGCGACAGCAGCGGCGCGGCCGCGTTGAAGGCCAGCGCCGCCAGCAGGAGTCCCGGACGTTCCCGGGCCAGGAGCCCCGCCATCAACGCAAGCAGCAACGGCGGCACGTGATTCAGCAGGCGATACGGCATCCAGGAGATCAGCAGGAACGGGATATCGGGGCCGAGCACGGCGTGGATCGCCATGATGCCCCAGACCAGTCCGGCAACGCCCAGGCCGTAGAGCCAGGCCAGGGGGAAGATGCGTTTGTCCTCCGTCCGCGTTGCACGCCATGTCGCCATTCCTGACAATACGAGCAACGCGGCCAGAACGACGTGGCCGTTGCCCGGCGGATAGCGGCGGTGCGGGTCAAAGAGGGCCGTGTATCCTTTCCAGATGGCGGCGGCCCCTTCCGTCGAGGCAAAGGGCCCGGCAAGCGGGATCGGCTCCATTGAAGTGCGGTGCGCCAGATAGTAGACCGCGCACACGGCCAATCCGATCCCGCAGTAGAGAACGCCGCGGGCGAGCAAGGTGTATTCGCGCCTCCAGGCCGTCCAGAGCGCGGCCAGCGTGAAGACCCCGATCAGGACCGGCCATTGCCCGATATGGACACACGGCATCAGCCCGAAAAGCAGCGCGGCCAACCGCACCCGGGACGTCATCAGCGCCCAGAGTGTGATCAACGCCCAGCCTCCGCCGATGTGGCCGTTCGAATAAAGCTCCGGCCATGCAAACGTCGGGTAGCTTCCGTCGAACTCGAGCATGATGCCCTGAAGGATCAAGAGCGCGGCCGCGTGACCCCACCGGCTCTTGCCCGTGTACGACGCGGCAATGAGAAAGACCGGCAACGTCGTTGCCAGCAGGAACAGCACGTTTCGGAATCCGCAAACGAGTCCCGGACCTCCCCCCAGGGCTAGCACGGCCGCCGAAAGATTCGTCTGGAGGCTGAAGGCATTGTGCACGTAGACGCGCAACGGATGCCCTTCGGGATAGACGACGTGTCCCGCGAGAATCTGGGCGTGCTCGAAGGTCTCGTCCCAGCGGACCCCGCGCACGAACACGGCAAGCACGCTGAACAACACCCAGAACAACACACCTGGCGTCAGCGCGTGCCTCGATTCGGCGCACCCTTCCTTCGGAGTCTCTGTCGTGGCGGGTCTCTCCATGGCCCGGCCATTCTAACGTGCGGGTTTGGCGGGTTGCCAACAGAATCATGCACCCGGCCGCTTTCTCCGACCTGCCGTTGCTTTTCCGGGCGTGCGCACGATATACTTCCTTTTTCACGGCAAATCCCCCCATTCCTTGCCGTAGAAGGTATGAAATCCATGATTATCGTAATGGCCTCTCGAAAGCAGGAAGACGTCGATGTCGTCGTCTCCAAGGTTGAGGAACTCGGCTACAAGGCGCATGTCATCCTGGGCGTCGAGCGCACAGTTATCGCGGCCGTGGGCGACGAGCGCGGCAAGTCCCGGCTGACGGCCCTCGAAGCGCTGCCCTACGTTGAACAGGTCTTTCCAATCCTGAAGCCGTTCAAGCTGGCGGGGCGCGAGGTCAAACCGGAACCAACAGTCGTCCAATGCGGCCCGGTGAAGATCGGCGCGGGCCATTTTTGTGTCATGGCCGGGCCGTGCGCGGTCGAGTCGCGGGAACAGATTCTCGAGATCGCGGCAGCGGTGCGGGAGGCCGGCGCCAACATGTTCCGAGGCGGCGCCTACAAGCCCCGGACGTCCCCGTACAGTTTCCAGGGGATGGAGGAGGCCGGACTGAAGCTGCTGCGCGAGGCGGGCGACAAATACGGCATGCCGATCGTCACGGAAGTGATGACCGTCGAGCAGGTGCCGGTCGTCGCGGACTACGCGGACATGCTGCAGGTGGGCGCGCGCAATATGCAGAACTTCGGCCTGCTCCGGGCCGTCGGCAAGACGTCGACGCCGGTGCTGCTCAAGCGCGGGATGATGTCCACGATCAACGAATTCATCATGTCCGCCGAATATATTCTGTCGGAAGGCAATCCGAACGTGGTGCTGTGCGAACGCGGCATCCGCACCTTCGAAACGGAAACGCGGAACACGCTGGACATCCAGGCGGTGCCGGTTCTGCGCAAGTACACGCATCTCCCGGTGGTCGTCGATCCGAGCCATGCGGCGGGCCACTGGGATCTGGTGATTCCGATGGCGCGCGCGTCCGTGGCGGCGGGCGCAGACGGGATCATGGTTGAGGTGCATCCGCGCCCGTCCGAGGCCTTCTCGGACGGCCAGCAGTCGCTGAAGCCCTCGAAATTCAAGCTGATGATGGAAGAAATCGCCCCCTTGCTCAAACTCATGGGACAGACCCTCTAGGCGCTTATGACGGAAGAACTCGATCTGGAACAGGAACTGGAAGGCGCGGACGGCCTCGAACCCGTCGGCACGCTCGGGCGCGAGGAATCGCGGCAGGCGCTGTACGCGCTGCTCTTCGCCAGCGACCGGCCGCTCAGCGCGGGGCGCCTCGCGGAAGCCATGGGCGACATGGACCCGGAAATCGTCGGCATGCTGCTCATCGAGTTGCGAGAGGAGCTCGATCAGCGCGAGGAACTCCCGTATCTCCTGCAGGAGATTGCGGGCGGGTACCAGCTCATCACAAAGCCGCAGTTCGCCCCGTTCATCCGCCGGCTCTTCCAAATCAAGAAGAGCAACCGCATGTCCAAGGCGCTGCTGGAGACCCTGGCCATCATCGCGTACAAGCAGCCGGTCACCCGGCCGGAAGTGGAGGCGATCCGTGGCGTGAGCGTGTCCCACGCGTTCGAGCAGTTGCAGGATCGGCGGCTCATCAAAGTGGCGGGCGTTTCCGATCTGCCGGGCCGGCCGAAACTCTATCGCACCTCGGACGAGTTCCTGGTTCAATTCGGGATCAAGAGCCTCAAGGAACTCCCCACGCTCGAAGAGCTAAAGGACATGGAATAACCCATGATCCGGCTGCAAAAACACCTCGCGGAATGCGGCATCGCGTCCCGGCGCGCCTGCGAAGGCATGATCGAGGCCGGACGCGTCGCGGTCAACGGCGAACTCGCGCATGTCGGACAGTCCATCGAACCCGGTGCGGACCGGATCACCGTCGACGGCCGTCCCATCGGCGTCGAGGATAAAGTCTACATCGTCTTGAACAAGCCTGTCGGCTTCGTCACTTCGGCGAAGGACGAATTCGGCCGGCGCACCGTGCTCGACTGTATCAAGGGTGCGCGGGCGCGTGTCTTTCCCGTCGGACGCCTTGATATGGACGTCGAAGGCGTGATCCTGCTCACGAACGACGGCGAACTCGGCCACCGGCTTATTCACCCCAGCTTTGGCGTCAGCAAAGTTTATGTCGCCTGGGTGCGCGGCGGCGTGAGCGAAGCCGCCCTGCAGCGGCTCCGTACCGGCGTTGCCCTCGAGGACGGCATGACCGCCCCGGCCGGGGCCGTCGTGATCGCCTCGGAAGCGCACGGCACCCAATTGCAGCTCACGCTCCACGAAGGCCGCAAACGCGAAGTGAAGCGCATGTGCGAGGCCGTGGGGCATCCCGTCCGCCGACTGCGCCGCGTCGCCTTCGCCAACATCGAGGTCGACGGGCTCCGTCCCGGCGAATGGCGCTACCTCGACCCCGCCGAGGTCGCCGGCCTCCGCGCGCTCGTCAGCCTTGCCGCCTGAGCCGGCGCCCGATTCCGCGGCGCGTCATCCCAATGCCTTGCTGAGATTTTCCTAATCGTTGAGGAGTCCGGCGCGGCGTTTGCGGAAGTTGTCGTAGAAGACAAGGGCTACGACGAGGACGCCGACGAAGACTTGCTGCCAGTAGACGGCAATGTCTTCGAGGGTGCAGAAGTTGCGCAGAACCATCATGATGAGGGCGCCGGCGAGCGCCGCAATCGCGCCGCCTTCGCCGCCCATAAGGCTCGCGCCGCCGATGACGCAGCCGGCGATTGCGTCGAGTTCATACATTTCGCCCGCGTTGGGCGAGGCCACGCTCGTGCGCGAGGCGAGCATGACGCCGGCGAAGCCCGCGAGCATGCCGCAGATGGCATAGGCGGCGATCCGCATGCGGTCCACTTTGATGCCGGAGAGCCGCGCGGCCTGGAGGTTGCCGCCGATGGCGAAGAGGGCGCGGCCGAAACGGGTCATCGAGAGCAGCACGGCGAACAGAATGGCGATGCTGAGCGTGGTCAGCACGGGCACCCACCAGCCCTTTCCGCCGCCCAGCCAGGCGAAGGAATCGGGCAGGCCGAAGACCGGAACGCCGCCGGACAGGATCAGCGTGGCGCCTTGCGCAACCATCATCATGCCGAGCGTCACGATGAAGGCGGGGATGCGTCCCTTCGTCATGAGCAGGCCGTTGATCGCGCCGCAGGTGAATCCAAGCCCCGCGCCCACGAGCACGCCGAGCGGAACGGGCAGATGCAATTCCTTGATCGACATGCAGGCGACCACGCCGCACAATCCCGCGAGCCGGCCCACGGAAAGATCAATGCCCGCCGTGAGAATCACGAGCAATTCGCCGACGGCGATGATGCCGATGACGGCCGTGCGGGAGGCGACATCCTGAAGATTGTTGACGCTGCGGAATTCCGGCGACAGCGCGGCCAGCACCAGGCTCAGTCCTGCAAGAATGAACAACGGCGAGTGTTTGGCGACAAAACGTTTCATGCGGTCTTTCCTGTTGCTTTCATCGCGCGACGCTTCCTTTTCTCCGTTCTCCGCACCTCCGCGTGAGGTGGTCGTTTCAGACCCGAATGCTTTTCCTCACGCAGAGGCGCAGAGAACGCAGAGCGTTACTCTGGCATCCCATTTGCCACCCGGACTATGCCATCCCTCAGAAACGCTGCGCCGAAGTTCAGCAAAAGGCCCAGGCGTTTGTCTGCCAGTCGAAGATACGTCAGGAGTTTCTTGTGGAACACCCTCGGCACCTCTTCCACTGACTTCAACTCTATCAAAACCAGATCCTCGACAACGAGGTCAGCCCGAAAGCCGATCTCCATCTGAATGCCTTCCCAATAAAGCGGAATGGGCACTTCCTCGTCAACTTTCAATCCCCGCTTGCGTAATTCGTGCGCGAGAATCTTCTGATAGACGGATTCCAGCAGGCCTGGGCCCAATGCTGTGTGCACATGAAAAGCAGTGTCAACGATGATGCCTGACACTTCATTCAGCCTGGCCGCTGTCACGCCCACGGCATGCTCTCCCCGGAGATTCCTGTATCCTTCATTTCCGCCGCGCGAGTTGATGCTCTCCAACTCAGGTTCTTTGCCTCACGCAGAGGGCGCAGTGAACTGCAAACCCTGTTCCAGGGGATTCTCCTGCATTGCATTCAACATTCAAATCAGTCTTGGGGCAGCGCTTCCGCAACAAGAACTTCCCATCAGTTGCCCATTTCCACACGGCTGTGATTCGGCCTCACTATAGGATGCCTCTTCTCTCTTTCTCTGCGTTCTCCGCGCCTTTGCGTGAGGCATCGCCGATCAATCTTCGTGCCAGTAGACGTCCCAGCCGAGATAGTTGTCCCACGCCTCGAAGACGGGCTTCGCCACCTGGCTCCGGTTGACGGCCACGTGATGCTCGAAGCCGTTCTCGCAGATGTACTGCAACAGCACCTGGAGATCGCAAATCTCCATCACGCCGTAGCCGCCGAACGTCTTGAGCGTGTCGTCCGTAAACGAGCCTTCGCCGAGATAGGCCGCGATGACGCCCTCGCTGTCAAAGGTGCTCACGCGCGCATAGGTCATCGGCCCCGGTTTGATGCGGCCGACGACGGTGCCGAACGTATTCTGCTTGCCGACGGTTCCCGCGATGATCTCCTGATAGTCCATCGTGAAGTCCTGGAAGAACGCCTTGGGCAGATTCGAGCAGTGGAACGCCACGCACTTGTCGGGGTTGTCGCCGAAATTGTTGTTCCAGTCGAGGAGCGCACTCGGCGAGCCGGAAGCCAGCGCGAGCGCGTGCATGGCGATGGCGCCGCCCGCATCCACCTCGCACGCCGACGATTTCAGCGCGTTGCTCATCATGCTCATCCAGGTGCACGGCACCACGCCGAAGTATTGCTCCATCGAGGTCCAGCATTGCACCGCGGTGATGTCGAGGTCGGCACTCTGCATCCACTCCTCGACGACCAGTGCGAACTTCGCCATCTTCGTCAACGCGGCCTTGGGCACGCCTTTTGTCTTCACGTAGCCTTCGATGGCCTTGATCTTCGCCTTCACTTTCGGATCGGAATCCTTCAGTTTCTCGACGCGTCCGAACGCCTCCGAGAGATCGAGCGTCTCGACGGTGATGCCCGACTCCTGCAGCAGTTTCTCGCTGAAACGGACTGTGTTGAATGCCGCGGGCCGCGCGCCAAGCGCCCCGAGCCGGCACGTGCGCATGCCCTTCACAACGCGGCAGGTGGCGGCGAAATCGCGGATTTCCTCGGCGAACGCAACGCTCGCGGGATCCATCGTGTGATCCTCGGTCAGCGAGAACGGGATGCCGTACTGCACGAGGTTGTTGCACACGCTCATCTTCCCGCAGAAGGAGTCGCGGCGGTGCTTGATAGTCATCTTCTCGGCGTCGTCGCACCACGCGTGGATGAGAACCGGCACATCGAGCCCCGCCAGCTTCAGCGTGTCCGCCACGCCGCGTTCGTCCCCGAAATTCGGCAGGGTGACGATTACGCCGTCGATCTTGTCCCGGTGTTTCTTGAAGAGATCGGCGCACTTCTTCGCGTCGCTCCACGTCTCGACGGCGCCGAACTTCGTGTCCTTCGGCGACAGGACCACGACGCCGTAGCCCAGTTTCGTCAGCAGCTTCGTGAGCGTCTCATGGCCTTCCTTCGCCAGGATATCCGGGAAGAAGCCCCGGTTGCCCACCAGCAGTCCAAACGTCTGTTTCTTCGTAGCCATTGGCGCGTTCCTTTTGTGTGATGAGCCCCGTGATTCCGTCCACTGATCCTGGCGATTCTAGTATCCAGCCCGAACAGGGCGCAAGTTCGCGCTTCTGTCGGACACGCCTGCCCCCATCATTTTCCGCACGTCATCTTGCGATTTCAGTGTCCCTGCAGCATCTCTCCCGCGTCCCCGCGGGTCTGCATGACCGCGTCCGGGTCGGGCATGAGATAGGAGGAGTAGCGTCCGCCGCGGTTGGGCATGCTGGCGAGGGCATGGATGCGCCCGACAAGCGCTTGGGCGTGTGCATTGCCCTTGGCCGCTTCGGCCTGCAGTGCCAGGAAGAGTTCATAATCCTCGACGCCCTCGCGGATGGCGGTGAGCCGGATGGTCGGGACCGGTTCCGTGCCGGTGCGCGGCGGATAGGCGAGGAAGCCGTCACCGTTCGGGTACCGCACCTGGTACCACTCCTTGCCCTGGTTGCTCTGCGGAATGTACGTGTGCCATCCGTATTTCCAGGGGTCAGAAGTCCACCACGAGACGCCCCAGAACTCGAAGGCTTCCATGCCGTAGTGGAAGCAGAACCACGGGAGGAGCCGCTCGATGGCGAGCAGCGGCGTGTCGGTGCACATATGCCCGTCCGTCGTAAACCAGAAACGATCTCCGGCCGCGCGCCGTTCTTCCATCGCCTTGGGATCGAAGGAGCCGTGCGGCCCCGCGCCCCAGAGCGTCAGATGATTGGCGAGGCCGGGAATGTACTCCCACGTGCTCGAATAGATGGGTACGTCCGGCGCAATTTCGCGCGCCATGTCGGCGACTCTGCCGAGGTCGCGGATGGTTTCCTCGCTGTTCTTAAACGGTTCGTCGGAGAGATAGAGGACGAAACGATTCCGCCAGCCTTTCGCCGTGACGTGGTCGATGAATTGCCGGTACGCCGAACGCCAGGCCGCTTCATACTCCTGCGAGAGCGACGGCAGCCCGAAGATGCTCTTCGGCCGATACGCCCACCCGCACGCATAGAAGAGGTCCGGCGCATACACTTTCGGCACGTGCAGTTCATCGAAGAGCACGTGCATGAGTTCGTCGAAGCGTTCGGCGTTCATTCGCACTGTGCCATCCTGGAACGTGAACTCGGGATAGGGATCGACGAGGCTCGGCGAAACGTTGTATCGCGCAAGGAAGCGCCACCACGTCTTGCGCTGTTCGTCCGCGTCCGCGCCATACAGGAAATTGCCGCCGGGCCCGGTGCGCAAGTCGAGCAGGGCGGGCAGATGTTTCTCTTCGGGGAGGGCGAAGTCCCAAACCGTCAGTTGCACGGGCAGGCGCATGGCGCCCACGTTCGTGCGGATCTCGACCGCGCCCGTATACACGCCCGGGGCGGCCTCGGCAGGCACGCGCACGTCGAACATGATCGGCTGCGTCTTTTTCGCCTCCAGGGCCATGCGCCCGTCCGGCGTCGGCTCCATCGGGTCGGGCCACCACCCCGCCCAGCCGTCGTTGCCCACCACGTGCGGCACAAGGCGCTGATACGCCGGGGCGGTCGTGTTGTCATAGCCGATGGGGAAATCGATGGGGACGAAGCCCACCCGGTAGATCGCCGGGGCTTCGAGCGTGGCGCCGTTCGGACCCGTCAATGGCGAGGCGGCAATCGTGACTTCGCCGTCCGTGATTGAGCGCAGCGCGATCTGGAACGGCTCGTAACTGCCGCGCGCCGTCGCGATCTCCACGCGGTCCGCTCCGTTTGCCGGCGCGGGATCCTCCTGGAAAGTCTTGACGAGCGGATTGACCACCCAGGCCTGTAGCGGCCCGGCGGAGGCCGCGCGCGTTTCCACGGGGCCCGTGCTGCCTTCCGCGACCTCGGTCAACAGCAAGGCATCATGAAAAAGCGTTCCTTTGACGTTCATCGTGAGGTGGATTTCGAGGAAGGCGCAGTCCGGGGGGGTGGTGAACGTTGCCGTGGTGTTCCGCCAATCCTCGGAGCCGGACACTTCGGGCGAAGTTCCAAAGTAGGGGTTCTGCGTCAGGGCGCCGTCCGCACGCAGGAGATGCCCGTAGATGCCGGCCTTGCCCGAAAGTCCCTCGCTTTTCAGATAGCCGGATAGCAGGTAGGCCGTGTCCGGTTTCACCGGCACCTTCTGATGCCACCCGTACCACCCGTTCACGCCCGGGTCGTCGGGAATGCTGAGTTGCAGGCACCAGCCGCCGGACATGCCGCCGCGCACACGTTTCGTTTCGAAGGGCCCGCCGCCCGGGCTCGCGCCAAGCCAGGCGCCAGGCGCCGTGTCTTCGCCGTCTTCCATCGTGCCGTTTGCCACCTGATTGAACGGGGCCGCCGCCCAGTCGGAGAGTGCGGCTGTCTGGCTCCGGCCCGGGCTCTCACCGGCGCCCGCGCAGAGCCACAGTGTCTTCTCCGAAGCCGCCGGCACGTTGCACACCGCCTGGATGTTCCCGCGAAGGTCGCCCGCATAGGCGAGCGCCTGATCCGGTCGTTCGGGATCAATCAGCGCCAAGGCGGGTTGCGCCGCAAAGCCAAAAGCCTTCGCGATGCCGTTGTTGGCGCGCGCGGTGTTGAACGACAGCAACACGTTCGTCAAAGGGGTGTCCGAAAAATTGCGCACGATCAGTGGCGCGCGACAGGACCACGCCGCGTCCTTCGGCCACGCGGCGTTCTCGATGCGCGCGAGCGCGCGATGTTCCGCCGGCAGCACCGCGATCTCCATGCCCGGTGTCTCCGTCAGCAATTCGAGGCGCGCGTCGTCGAACCACGCTTTCCCCGTGCCATGGAGGACTGTGCCGCACTCGAAGGCCTGCCCGCCGGCGGGCACTTCAAACTCGATTCGGACCTCACGCCAGTCGAACGTGCCGCCGTTACCGGAGACTTCGTTGATCATCATGGCTTGATTGCCGTTCACGTGGAGGAACCAGCCCGCGGTGCCGCGGACCTCCTCCGCCTTAACCCAGCCGGAGAAGCGATACTTCTGGCCGGGAAGCACCGGCAGTTCGCGCTGCCCGTATTGCACCCAGGTGGCCGGCGCGCCCGCATCCACGATGCAGCAGGCGGCGGATGTTCCTTTGTGCGCGATTGCGTGGTCCACTGCCAGCCGGTGTGCCGCGTCCGTTTGTGTGGCCGTCCAGTCCTCCGGCGCCTCCGTCCCCTTCTCGAATCCCGGATTGTTCAGGGATGTTCTCAGCCACTCCGGCGGCATCCAGGCCTGTGCGTTGCCCGCATAGAGGTACGTCAGGGCCGCGCCATTTGCCGGGACTTGCGCCGGCACAAGGATTGTGTCGCCGGCCGCCAGGACGCCCGAGCGCTTGGCTTCGCCGTGCGCGTCAATCAAGTCGAATTTCCACTCCGCGCCTGTGGCGCTGACCGCGCGCAACGAGGCCACCGGCGCGCCCATGAGCGCCCGCGTTTCATCGTCCGTTCGCAGCGCGATCCGCATCAGCGCGCCATCCAGGGGATTGGGTGACGCGTTCTGACACCGCACCGGCACCCGCGTCTGCCAGTAGCCGCCCCCGTCATAGCTCAGGCTGCGATGCCAGGGAGTGTCTCCCGCAGGCGCGACGGTGCACAACGCGGCCACGGACAGCATCAGGTGGGCAAACATGGTCCTTCTCTCCCTCTCCTCGGCGGGAACCGTTCCTCGCGCCGCTAGTGTGGCACAGGGGCCCCTCCCGCTGCATCCGTGATGCGATGACCGGGGGCGGATGCTATGATTTCCCCGGGAAACGATGGAAGGATGCAAGATGCGAAACATCGAATTGAAGGCGCGGCTCCGGAACCGCGCGGCGGCGCTGGAGGCGTGTGTGGAACTCGGCGCCTCGCCGCAGGGCGATATTCATCAGGTGGACACGTATTTCCGGGTGCCGGAGGGCCGGCTGAAGCTGCGCGAGGCCGATCCGGGCCGGGACGAACTCGTGTTCTACCGCCGCCCGGACGTGGCCGGCCCGAAGGGCTGCGATTACCTCCTGGAACCGGCGAAGCGGAGCATCAAGGGCTTTCTGGCCGAGGCCTTGGGGGTCTTGGCGGTTGTGGACAAGGTCCGCACACTCTATCTCTGGGAAAACGTCCGCATCCACCTCGATTGCGTGGCGGGCCTGGGCGATTTCCTCGAATTCGAGGCGGTGATTTCCGGCGCCTGCGACGACGCGGACGGCAGGCGCAAGCTCGAACACCTCATTGCCCTCTTCGGCATCGCCGCGGGAGATCATCTGGAGCGTTCGTACCTCGAAATGACCCTCGGGCAACAAGATTGAACGGCAGCCGTTCCGTCCGTAGAATCCAGCACAGGAACTCGGGAGACTGATCATGCCGACGCCACAGAACGCCAACGAAAACCGTGTCTGGGAGGGATCGCCTTCTCAGGTCATCAACCTGAAACTCTATGTGATATGCGGACTGACTTTCTTTCTGGTCGTTCCGCTTGTCATCGCGCTCGTGCGGTGGATCAAGACGCGCTGCACGCACTACGAACTGACCACGCAGCGCATCTTTCTGATTCAGGGCGTGTTCAGCAAAGAGACGCAAGCGCTCGAGCTCTATCGGGTGCGCGACCTCGATATCCTGCAGCCCTTCTTCCTGCGCCTCTTCGGCCTGGGCGATATCGTGCTGCAGACCTCGGACAAGAGCAGCCCCACGTTCACTTTCCGGGCGATTCCGGATCCGCGCGCTCTGTCGGATCAGATCCGAACCCACGTCGAAGCATGCCGCGTGGCCAAAGGCACCCGCGAACTCGATCTGGCGGAGCAGAGCGATGCGCTCGAAGGCATGAATACCTGATACGGCGCATGTTATCCTAACGCCGCGTTGAACGGGTCCATTGCGGCGGCCCGTTTCACAACTGCGCCGCGGCGCGGCGCGCGGAAAGACGCGGTACATCATGAATGCCTGTGTATTGCATGCCGTTGGCGACCTCCGATTCGAATCCCTGAAGACGCCGATGCCGCGCAAGGGAGAAGTGCTCCTGCGCGTGGCGGCCTGCGGCGTATGCGGCTCGGATCTCCCCCGCGTCTTCTCCAAAGGCACCTACTCATTTCCCATGATACCCGGCCACGAGTTCGCGGGCGTGGTCGAGAATACCGGCCCGGAAGTGGATTCCGCCTGGATTGGCCGGCGCGTGGCCGTGTTTCCGCTGATTCCGTGCCGGCGCTGCGCCCCGTGCGCCGTGGGCGCCTACGCGCAGTGCCAGGACTACGATTACCTCGGCTCGCGGTCGAACGGGGCCTTTGCGGAGTTCGTGTGCGTCCCCGAATGGAACCTATTGCCCGTGCCGGGGGATGTATCCCTGGAGGAAGCCGCCCTGGCGGAACCCGCGGCGGTCGCCGTGCATGCACTGCGGCGCGCGGGACTGGATATCGGCGACACGGTGTTGATTTTCGGCGCCGGCCCGATTGGGCTGATGCTCGGCAAGTGGGCCGAAGCATGGGGTGCATCCAAGGTGATGCTTGTGGACATTGACCGCGAGAAGCTGCGTTTCGCCAAGAAACTGGGCTTTCTGCACCTGCTCGACGCCCGTGACGCGGATGTGCCCCAATGGGTGATGAACAAGACGGGACGGGGCGCGGACGTGGTCATCGAGGGCAGCGGCAGCAGTGCCGCTTTCGAGCAGAGCATGGCGTGTGCGCGGCCGTTCGGCGCGGTGGTCCTCATGGGCAATCCCGCGGGCCCGATGACGCTGTCGCAGAACGCGTATTGGGCGATACTGCGCAAGGAACTGCGCGTGCTCGGCACGTGGAACTCGAGCTACACGGATCTGCCCCGCAACGAATGGACCCTCGCCCTCGAGGCCATGGAAAGCGGCAAACTGGATGTGACGCCGCTGATTACCCACCGCACCGGGCTCGATGGCTTGCCGGCGCTGCTGGCAATGATGCAGGCCCGGACAGTGTTCTTCAATAAGGTGATGTTCGTCAACCCGCAATGCCCGGCGACCGGAGTGAATGGATGAAAGCAGCGGTACTTGAGGATGTGGACACACTGGCCGTGAAGGATGTTCCCACCCCGGCCATGGACCCGAACAGCGTGCTTGTACAAGTGAAGGCCTGCGCGATTTGCGGCTCGGACGTGCGCATTCTCCATCATGGCAATCCGCGGGTGAAACCGCCCGCCATCATGGGCCATGAATCGTCGGGCGTGGTCGTGGAGGCGGGCGCTAATGTCACCCGCTTCAAGGCCGGCGACCGCGTGGCCATCGGCGCAGACGTTCCCTGCGGCGAGTGCCCCTTCTGCGAGGCGGGCATCGGCAACAACTGCCAGATCAACTACGCGATGGGCTATCAATTCGCGGGCAGCTTCGCGGAGTACCTGCTGTTGAACCGGATCGTGGTGAACCATGGCCCGGTGCACCACGTGCCGGAGCACGTGAGCTTTGAAGAGGCCGCGCTGGCCGAGCCATTGGCCTGCTGCCTGAACGCGCTCGAACTCTGCAATATTCGTTTCGGCGACACGCTCGTGGTCATCGGAACCGGCCCCATCGGCTGCATGCTTCTGGAAGTGGGCCGGCTCATGGGCTGCACGAAGGTTATCGCGATTAACCGGTCACGGCCCCGGCTCGAGGTGGCGAAGCAGTTCGGCCCCGACGTGTGCATATGCTCGGCGGAGGAAGACCCGGTGGCGCACGTGCTCGAGGAGACCCACGGGCTCGGCGCCGACGTGATACTCACGGCCTGTCCCGCGCCGCAGGCGCAAATCGACGCGATCCGCATGGCAAAGAACCGCGCGCGCGTCAACTTCTTCGGCGGCCTGCCGAAGACGCAAAGCCAGGTCACGCTGGACACGAACATCATCCATTACAAGGAGCT
>CAILVY010000238.1 GCA_903837785.1 Candidatus Hydrogenedentota bacterium | reverse complement strand
GGACCTGATGCCGGAGTTCGGTTATCCGGCGGTGCAGTTCGGGGGCTGGGACTCGCCGCGCGGCCGCTGGTATGGCCGGACCGCCGCGCACAACACGCTGGTGGTGGATGGGGCGAACCAGCCCACGGGGGCGGGCGAAACGACGCTCTGGGCGGAGGGCCGGCAAGTGCACGCGATTCGCGCTTCGGCCCCGGCGTTGAATCAGGGCCGCCGCTACGAACGAACGATTGTGCTCGTGGACGTCTCGCCGGAATCGTGCTACGTGGTGGACGTCTTTCGCGTGGCGGGGGGACGGAACCACACGAAGTTCATGCAGAGCCACTATGGCGCGGTCGAAACCGTCGGCCTTGCTTTGGAAGCCGCGCCGGACTACGGCCAGGAGACGTTCCTGCGGAACTTCCGGCTGGATGCCAAGGCGCAACCCGGCTGGCACGCGGAGTGGCAGATTGACGACCGCTACAAGCTCCTGCCCGAGGGGACGCGTGTGCATCTGCGCTACACGGATCTCACCCGCGGCGCCCGCGCGGGCCTGGCCGAAGCCTGGCTCGTCGCGGGGCAATACGGTGCCGCCGCCGAGGAGATGTGGATTCCCCGCGTGGTGGTGCAGCGCGAGGGCAGGGAAGGCGAGGACCTCAACTCCACGTTCGTGGGGGTCATCGAGCCGTACGAGAACGAGGCGTCCGTCTCCTCGATTGCGCGCCTCCCGCTCGACGGTCTTCCCGACAGCCAGGTCGCGTTGTCACTCGGGCTGGCCGACGGGCGCAAGGACCTCCTGATTCTTCGCGACCCGGAGGAAAGCCTCTCCGAGATCAGCGTGAATCCGGGGGTGGAAGTGCGCAGCGACGCCGAACTCTGTTGGGTGCGGCTGACGCGGGAATCCTCGGTTCAGTCGATGGCGATCTGCAGAGGCACCCACGCGGCCGCGGCCGGGGTGGATCTTCGCGCAACGTCGCCCGGCGAATTGCTCGAATGGCCCAGTGAGAAGTAGATCAAGAACATTCCGGATCAACGCGGAGAGCGCTCGCATGGCCCAGCGGAACGATTCCAGATGGATGTTGTCCCTTCTCCTCGTCGGAGCCGGTGTGTGCTGTGCGTCGGAACGCGACCCGTGGGATGTGTTCGCGCTGGACGGCAGGAACAACATCATGGCCGAGGAGCACTTTGGCATCGTCAACGGCCAGGCGACCCTGGGCGTGAACTTCAAGGATTGCGCGGCATTGCGGGGGCTGTGGGCGCCGCCCTATGTGAGTTCGGATTTCGCCCTTGATATGCGGCTGTTTGGGGAACCCGTGCCCACGGCGCATTACGTGTGGCGGCCCATCGAGGTGGAACGGGAAGGACGGGTCCGCGATATCGGCCTGCGCAGCGTTGTAACGCTGGCCGGTCCGGGGCGGGCGGGACTGCTCACAATCGAATTGACGAACGGCGCCGCGGAGGACGCCGTGGTTCCCGTGGAGTTCACACTGGACGGGACGCTGGACAGAACGGACGTATGGGAGTTTGCCCGAACGGAGAGTCGGACGCCTGCGCCGCCGGCGGGCCAGAATCAGCGCATCGTCAAGGTTCAGGGGGAGCAGGCCATCGAAGTGCGGATCGACGCTGCAGAGGCCCGGTGGCAGGAGTCCTTGCGCGGGTGGCGGATGGACCTCGCCCTCGCCGCGGGTGCGGCGCGCACAGTGCACGTCGCGTTCTCGATGGACCGGGCGGAGGCGGCCGGGCGCGCCGCGGACACGTTGGTCGCGGACGCGGAGAAGGCGGCCGAAACGGCACGCCAAGCCTATCGGGAACAAGTCATCGGCCTCTTCGACCGGTTGCCGCGCATCGAGTCTGACAACAAGGATCTGGAAGCTTTCTACAATCGGTCGCTCGTGCACTTCCTAACCAACCGATGGAATGTCCCGGAGTTCGTGCTGCACCCGTACTACGGCACGGGGAGCGTGAAAGGCGGCTGCGTCTGCAACTACCTCTGGAATTTCGGGGAAGTGTGGGAACTCCTTCCGCTCTACGATCCCAAGTCCGCGCGTGAACACATCCAGCAATTCCTGCGCGTGGACATCACGACGCACTTCGCGTTCATGCCCGTCACGGGCGAAGCCTTCGGCCCGTGGTACCCCGTGAATCAGGAGAAGATCATCGGCCTCATCTATTACTACGTGAAGAACACCGGGGATAGGGCGTTTCTGAATGAAGCCGTGAACGGGAAAACCGTGCTCGAGTGGGTGCTGCACAACGCGATGTGGCGCGATGATCCGGCGCAACCGGTGGCGCTCATCGATTACGGCCCATCCAACAGCCACCTCGAACTCCGCCGCGGCTTTCCATACAACCACATCATGCCGGACCTGAACGGGCGGCGGTACAACAACTATGTGATGGCGGCCGAGCTTGCGGAACTTATGGGCACGCCCGCGCCCGAGCTGCGGCCACGCGCCGAGGCCCTGAAGGCCTTGCTGAAGCAGGAACTCTGGGATGCGAACGCGAAGTGGTTCCGTTTCCGGAATGATCAGGGCAAGGACGATCTGCGCTACACAATGCAGATCTTCAAGTTCTTCGGCAGCCCTGTGCTGGACGCGGAAGAGCAGGCGGGGCTCTTGTCGCATCTCAACGAGCAGGAATTCCTCTCGGATTTCGGCTTCCATAGCATGGCCAGGCACGACATCGCCTACGATCAAGTGGACATCGACAACGGGGGCGGCGGAAGCTGTACCTCATTTCCGCCGCAGATCGCGGAGCGCCTGTACAAGAGCGGGCGCCCGGCCGAAGCCGACGACATCCTCCGGCGCATGCTCTGGAGCGGACAGCATATGCCCTACTGGGGCGACTCGCTCGTGGCCAACCACATGGACTATCGCAAGGACACGCCGCTCCAATGTACGCTTGACGGCGTGGCGGCCGCACAGTGCATTCTCTTCGGCATGATGGGCATAGCCTCCGGTTTCGACGGACACGTCACGGTCTGTCCGCATCTGCCGTCGTTCGCCCAGCGGGTCCGATTGACGGGTGTGAAGATCCGGGGTATCGCATTTGATCTCGCCATCGACGCGTCCGGCTTCGATGTAACCCACGGCGGCCAGACACAGCATGCGCCTCTCGGTACCTCCGTGCAGCTGACTCGCTGATGCAGCGCGGGGCCGGGCGGGTCTCCATTGCGCCTTGAAGTGTTGGCTCCTGTGGCAGTTTTACTGCCTCCTGTAACATGCGGGGGAGCGGTCATCCCAGTGCCGCGGCCAAAATGCCGTGGGGGAGCGGGTCTGCGTCAGAATTGAGCCGGAGTTTGCGGCCGTGCCCGGCGGTGCGGTACGATCAACGATGTCCTGCTGGTTCCTTCCGGCGAGAATGCGCCGGCAGAGCGCCATTGAAACCATCCATCTGAGAGGAGATGCCAGTCAATGAAGAAGACCCTGTTAACCATCGCCATTGCTGTCCTGCTCGTGGCAGGCGTCACGGTGTATACGATGTTCTTCTCCCAACCGCGCCTGACCTCCGCCCAACAGCAAAAGGCGGTGGAAACCCAGCGGCAACTGGATGCCGCGAAGGCCCAGACCGCGCCGGCGAGTGAACCGGCCCAGCCCGGGCCGGCCCAACCGACGCCCGCACCCGCGCCCGCGGCGCCTGCAGTATGGCCGGAGAAGGCGCCGGAGGTGTTCAAGGTCAAGTTTGCCTGCACGATGGGCGATTTTGTGATCGAATGCCACAAGGACTGGGCGCCCATCGGCGTTGAACGCTTCTTCGAGCTGGCGAAGAGCGGTTTCTTCAACGATGGCGGCTTCTTCCGCGTCGTGCCGGGTTTTGTGGTCCAATTCGGCCTGCCCGCCGATCCCGGCCTCGCCGCGACCTGGCGTACAAAGACCCTGAAGGACGAGCCGGTCAAGAAAGGCAACGCAAAAGGCATGGTGACTTTTGCCAAGACGAACGCCCCCAACTCGCGCACAACGCAGCTCTTCATCAATCTGGGCGACAATGCCCAGTTGGACGGGATGGGCTTCTCGGCCTTCGGCCAAGTGGTGGAAGGGATGGACATTGTCCAGAAGATCAATGCGGAGTATGGACAGAACCCGCGACAGGACCTGATTCAGTCCATGGGCAACGAATACCTGAAGCAGGCCTTTCCGCGCATGGACTTCGTGAAGTCAGTCAGCCTGATCCAGTAGTCCGAGAATCAGATTCGGGCCCGCCGGCGTATCTCACCGGCGGGCTCCGTCATTTCATCTCGTGCTAGCGGGCGGTGCGCCGCTGGAGGCGTTCAATGGCGCGGGCAATCTCGTCCCGCCGTTTTTCGACGGGTGCGGGGTCTTTCGTGAAGTCCTTCAGATTGCTTGTGATTTTGTCCGGCACCACGAGCAGTTTCTCCACGCGCTTCCGCTGCGACTTGGAGAGGTCGGCGGCTTGCTTCTCGGCCATGCGCTTCAGGAGGCTCAGATACTCGTAGTCTTCAATTCCATCCCGCAGCATTTCCCAGCGGATGCTGTCCACCGGCCCGTCCAGGACCGCGCTCTTCGGATTGGCGTCCGCCGCGGCTTCCGGCGGATACATGAATCGCCCGTCGCCGTTGCCCCAGGGTTTCTTCTCGCCGGGTTTTGTGCCGTACCCCTGCATCCAGGACATGGGGTCCTCGTAGGGGTTCTGCGGCGCGTTCGGATACGCGGTGCCCGTCGTCCACAAGTTGCTCTGCCAGATGAGGATGCCTTCAATCTCGTATTTCCAGGTCTGCCAGAGCCATACACGGAGGTCGGTTGCCGCGTGATCGATGAAAAGCCCGCAGAACGGCATCTTGGGTCCGGTGCACACATACCACCAGAAGCGGTCGCCGGCCTTCCGGTACTCCAGGGTCTTTTCGTGCTTGTAGCTGCCGGTCACCGGGCACCACAGGTTCGGGCCACCGCGCAGCCCGGGCTCGGGCTGTTCCGTGAGCATGCGGCGGATGTCCGGCGCGGCCTGCTTGAGTTCTTCGAAGCCGGCCTTCACAAAGGGATACTCGGGTTGCGCCGGCTCGTCCACCCAGTAGACGTAGGCCATATCGAGCCAGCCCTTTTCGCGAAGATGTTCCTGCCACGCGCGGCAGTAGTTAGTGTAGGCCAGCGCCCGTTCGCGGGTGCCCGGCTTGAAGCCTTGCACCTCGCTGCCGCCCATGCCGGGCAGGCCGAGCCGGAACGAGCAGAAATGATACGCATCGACCACGCGCTGCATTTCCGCATCCCACGCCGTCCAGTCGAAGACGGGGGTCAGGGCGTTGGCCTCGAGCAAGGCGCGGTCCGCTTCCGGCAGGTCCTTTCCCTGGCCCGGTTGCAGCTTCACCCACTCGACTTTCGGGTCAACGTTCGGGGTCGGGTCATAGGGGGTGATGTGATGCGCAGCGAAACTTCCCCAGTACTTCTCCAGCACGTCCCTCTGCTGTTCCGGGGTCTCGAGTTTCTGATAGCGGTTCACATTCCCGACCGAGAATCCGAAGGCGGTCGAGCACGACATCCGGTCCGGCAATTCAAAGCCGTAAACATGCACCCGGAGGGGCACTTCCGCCGCATAGCCTGTGGCGCTCAGGGAAATCGTGCCGCGGTAGTCCCCGGGCGGCGTTCCCTTGGGCGCATGCACCCGAATCCAGAGCGGCTGGTTCAGACAGCCCACGAGCGGGATCGGGCCCTTGAAAGGCGGCAGCGGGTCCGGCCACATGCCCGGCACGCCCCAATGATCGGTTCGCCGGTCCACGGGCACATAGCCCACCCGCAGCACCTCGACCTGTTCCCGGGCTATCGTCGCGCCATCCGGACCGGCCAGGGCGCTGCCGGTGGCGATGAAGTCGGGCAACGCATTGGCGGGACAAACCACGAGCTGGACCGCTTCCGTTTCATTGGCGGCGAGGCGCAATTCGAGGGCGTTGCCCGTCCTGTGCGGCATGGACCGCGTTTGGCTGACCTTCCAGCCCGACGACGCCCACCACAGTCCTACCGCCTCGGTTGAAGCGCTCAAGCGCGTGCCATACGTGTCGTTAAACAGAATGCTCTCGGCTTCCGGCGGCCGTGCCTCCCCGATCCACGACAGGCATAACAACCCGCCGGCGACAATAATCTGCATCGTGCTGCGCATGCTCATGGGTTCTCCCTTCGGGTAGTATACAAGTGGTAGACCGCCCTGCGGCGGGGACGGGTTTCATCGGGGCCGTTCCAGAATCAACAGGTGCCGGGTCTTCCAGCCGAGCCAGGAAGAATAGGGGACTCGGCCAATCTCCGATCGTCCCTTCCGCGGCAAAAACGCCACCGCGTATTGATCGTCCAGCGTCCAATAACCCAACGGGCCTTGCTCGAAGAAGCTCTTGCAGCCAATGCGGCGCATGGACTCCTCGCACGTGTACCACCCGTTGAATTCGTATCCCCCGTCTATCGATTCAGGCCCCGCCTGTTTCTCCGTGCGCAAGTACGTGATGGCCTCCCAACGGGCACGGTTCCAGGCGAGATAGTCGTGGACGCTCGCCATCGAGAAGGCGAGACTGAGCGCCACGGCCACCCAGGCCGCGATGCGACTGACCGCTCCCGGCGCCGAATTCAGTGCCAGCACGCCCAGGATGGCCACAAACGGCAAAGCCGGCAGCAGGTACCGGTCGAAGGTGAAGTATACAAGGCATTGATACGGGATCAGCAGGACGACACCGGCGCACAGGCCCAGGAAGAGCAGCGGTCCAAACGACCTGGACTCTTCCGCGGGCCGTGGACGAAACAACATCCGCAAGAACTCCGTCAACAGGAGTGCCGCCGCGCCCATGGACAGGAAGGTGATGGGCCACCACCACACCCCGGCGCTCGGTCCGTCCCATGCCACGCTTCCCGGCATATCCGGGTTGCGCAGAGTGCGCGGTCCCGTGCCTAAATCGAAGAGGATGTTTCCGAGATTGGGCATCGGCCACACGAAGAACCCCTTGCTGCCTTCGAAATGGCCGCTGAGAAGGAATATGCCGATGAAGAACCAGGAGAACGCCAGCCATTGCGTGGAATTCCACGTGCCCGGACGCCGCAGCAATTGAACTGCTCTTCCCAGTGCCAGGGGCAGCGCAAAAAGCCCCATGTATTGCAGACACACGGCGAAGAGCCAGACCGAATCGCGCACGAGGCCGAGGGCGGTCTGGGACACCGCCTCCGGCGGCCAGAACGTCAAGGCGCTGTGCGTATGGAACACGTAGAGCGCGGCGCCCGCCGCCAACGGCGAGAAGAATGCGGCCGCGTGCCGGGAACCCAGGGTGCGCTTGCCGCGCCACCACAGGATGATCTCGGCGCCGGCATACGCAAAGGCAACCAGCAGCGCGAACTGGCGGATAGTGAATCCCACCGAGATAAGCAGGCTTCCCAACGCAACATCCCGCACCCGACCCCGGTTCAGCGCACGGATATAGCACCACGCCGCCAGGGTTGCGGCCGTGGCCATCGGCACGTCCGTCATGAACGTATAGGAGAGGTTGAGGAAGATGGGATTGCACAGGATCGCCAAGCCGGCCAGCAGTGCCATGCCACGCGGGGCGCCGAATTCCAGTACGGCCCGGGCCGCGGCCCAGGTGGTGATCAACGCGAGCGCCAATGTCGAGACGCGCAGAACCACGTGGCTGAACCCGAATAGCCAGGCGAATCCCGCTCCCCACAATGTCGATCCCAGTGCAAACGCCTGAGACACCGGATGGCCCTCGAGCGCATGATGCTCCAGGAGGTTCTTCGCCATCCGCGCATAAATCCAGTCGTCGTTCAAGGGAAAGTCACCGGCGGGAGGCACGATGAGGATCATGAGGCAGAACACGCAGAGCAGCGGCGGAAAGATGGACCGGCGGAGCAGCCACGCGAGAGCGGCTCGCCAGGACACAAGGTCGTTGCGCTCACCCACAGTGTGTCTCCCAACCGGCCACGCCCGGCAACTGAGTGTGTCCAGCGAAGAGTAGCACCTCCTCCCGGGCGCTGCAACGCGGCGGAGAAGAGGAGAACGGAAGCCGCGGGAGCTGTTCAGGTCCGTGCGGCCGGGGCTCACGCCGTATCCGGGGCGCGCCTGCCCTACCGGCCCGCTTCGGCCGTTGTGCGGGTGATTGCGCTGGCGGTGCAGTCGCTGTGCCTGCCGGAAACCAGCGAGACATTCCGGAATTCAATAACCCTCCAATCACAACTCTGCAGCTGGAATTCCTTCACATCCTCGAGTCCGAGGTGATCGAAGCCATACGTGCATTGAAAGAAGGCGTCACCGCCGCCGCCCTGTCGTGAATTCGACTCATGGATCTTCCCGGCGGTATCCACGGCGACAAGGCGCGTGGCCTTCTCCCGGATGGGACCGCCCAGCGTGAGCGTGACATGAACCGCGTCGTCCTTGAGGTAGGGCTCCGAAAACGTTACGGCATATGCGTCCGTGGAGTACGAGGAAGAACCGGCGGGTTCCTGCGCGATCACCGCCTTCCACTCTCCCGACGGAGAGTTGATTCGGATGTCCGCGGTCTCCTTCCCGTCGAGCGCGACCGCCTGCACGGACAGGTCCCCGGCGGTGCTGCCATCGGCGAGTTCTGCCGAAGCGCTGCCCATGCTCCGTGCGCCGTCATAGTGAAACTGCAAATCCTGGGATCTCGAAGCCCGCGGCATCCTGTACACAAATTCGTAGGCCGAGTCCCTGGGTTCAACGCGGACGGCGCATTGCGCGAACGGCGGGTCGGCCAAGGGCGTTCCATCGGGCCGCCAGAACGCGGCATCAGGGGATTGATGCTTGCGCACAGCGACCAGTTCGAGCGTGCCGCTGTCGACGAGGGGCACGATCAGTCCCGTGCCACGGCGTTCCTCGATCTGCACGGGGGCAGGGAAGGCGCCCGCTCTGAGCACGCTGGCCAGGAGCCGCGCCTCTTCCGGCGAGAAACTCCCGGTGATCTGGGCGTTCATCGTGATCTTGTCCCGCACGACTGGCGCAGACTGCACTTCGCCATCGAGGACAATGCCCAACGGCTTGCCGATCAGCGCCTGGGTAAGCTCTCCAAACCGAGCGCCATCTTCCGGGGAAAAGGCGATCTGGATGTAGTTGGTTCCCGGCACGTCCGGGTCAGAGGCGGCCACCGCGGACTCGACGCGGACTTGGCTCAACGGCGACTCGGATTTCATCATGTAGAGGGGGCATCGTTCCGTCTGGGCGTCCACGCGGCCAAGGGTCAACACCCAACCCGGGGACAGAAGACCGGACTGGTTGAGCTTCGCGAGGATGGCCTGCACCGCGGCACGGTCCTTCGCCGGGACCGACGGCGGCCTGTGCGTGGTATCAACCTCAAGAATCGGAAAGAGGTCCTGCTGTCCCTGTTGATTGTCGGGATTCTCCTTGAGGCGCTTCAGTGCGAGCAGAGTTTCGTCGCGGGAGGCGACTTCGTGAAAGCCCAGGACACCCCGCCGGAGCAAGACCTCGCGGACGCTGGCGAGATCCGCCGGGTCGGCCGCCGACACCTCGAGCGCGCCGTGCTCCGCCTTCTTCAGCGTAATCCCTTTGAGTTCGGCCTTCTTGATTCGGTTGTTCACGCAGGCCGCCGTCTCCGCCTGCAGCCGGTCCCGCAATTGCTCGGCGGTGGCCGCGCCCTGTGCCCGCCATTCCGAGCGGATTGTCGCGTCAAGCTGATCGGCCAGGGGCTGTATCGTCAGTGTTGGGGCGGGCGCTTCGGCCCGCGCGGTGGGTTGCAGTGTGGCGACGAGTCCCGATGTCAACAACGCCATCAAGCCCATGATTGCCAAGACCCGGCCGGGAACGCCACGGCGGTCGCGATGCGGATCCAGGACTTCGCGCACGCGTTGCTCGAGCGTGCTGGGCCGCGCCATGGCGACGCCCGCATGGGCCGGAGTGACCGGGCGGCGCAACGTACGGCACACGGCCACGAGTTGGCCCGCGTACGCCGAGGGTTCACAGCCTCTCACGAGCACCAGATCATCACAGGCGCGCTCGGCAGCATTGCGCAGGGCGGCCAGCGCAAGCCAGGCCAGGGGATTGAACCAGTGCAAGGCCCGCACGAGCAGTGCGGCGAGTTGCGTAAGAAAGTCGCGCCGCCGCACATGGGCCAGTTCGTGCTCAATGACCGCCCTTCGGCATTCCTGGGTCCAGGACAGCGCACTGGGCGGGAGCAGAATGCCCGGACGGAACACGCCCCACATCACGGGCACCCCTTCTTCACGGCCCATCAAGAGCCGCACGTGCTGCCGAACGCCCATGTGCGCGCGTCCAAGACCGAGTAGCTCCGACCACTCCGGGCCGTCCAGGAGCGTTGCGCCGCGGATGTGGCGGCGCAGGATGAGCAGTCCCAAGGCGTTGGGGAAGAGCGCCACGCCCGCCCCAATCAACCAGAGTGAGAGGATCAGGGCCGGCCAGCCGTATCCCGTGCCCGTGGAAGACGGTTCGGGCGATTCGGAGGGCATCGTCCCTGGCGGCGCCAGGCCGGCACTGGGCGGGCCGTCCCGATGGAGCCCGGGAATTTCCTGCGTCACCGCCAGGCGCGCTTCGCCGGGGGAAGGCGCCGGCAGCGCGACGGAGATCGCCGGCAGGAAGCCGGACATCACCGGCAAGCCGAGCACGGCCAGAAGTGCCAGCGCCCAGAGGGCATGCGTCTTCGCGGCGGAACTGCGGCGAAGCGCCCAGGCGCAGACGGCCGCCGCCAACAACAGCACGCCGCCCCGCGCCGCGTTCGCAAGGAACAGCCAAAACCAGCTTTCAGCGCCGTATCCGAGATTCTGCATGTTCATAATCACCGCCCCTCCCGCTTGGCCGCCTCGATCAGCGCTGCCAGCCGGTCCAGTTCCGCCGAACTCAAGTCTCTGCTCGACATGTCCAGAAGCGCCGCAACCGTCTTCACGGCCGAACCTTCATAGAAGGTTTGCAGCACGTGTTTCAGCGCGTCTCGTGCCGCGTGCCGCCGGGCGCGCACCGGCGAATAGACGTAGCGCCCCTCCTCTTCCGTATAGCGGAGATGCCCCTTTTCAACGAGGATCCGCAGCAGGGCGCGCACCGCCGAGTAACTCGGGGGATCCGGAAGCGCTTCGAGCACGTCCGCGACGGACGCCCGCCCGCGCGCATACACGATGTTCATGATTTGCCGCTCGCGGCGGCTCAGTTTCCCCGATGCCTCTTCGCTCATAGCGCCTCCTGCCGTGCGTTCATGACTGCTAAAATTCTAGCAGGCACGGCCCATGCAGTCAAGCTAAATTTTTAGCATTACATCCGCCCTGGGGCGTCGCCCGGCTGGCATTCCGGACAAATGGGTCCCAGAAACCCCCGCCGGGCGCGGGAGGCGTTGGGGAGTTCAAGAGGCGGTTCTTCGCGCGAGGCGCCGTTCCTGGACCTGATCAACGCCCGTCCTGCCCGGTTTGCCGCAATTGAAGACAAGACCGCCCGCTGCGACCGCCGCCCTCCCGGGAAGTTCCTCCCCGGGGAACACGGGTTGCAGGCGGGCACAGGCATCCGCAGGCCGTAGCCGCAGCGGCGGGCCTTTTGACACCTTTTCCGTACGTGTGCTACGATGCGCGTTACGTCAATCGGTTTTCGGAGTTTGGCTCGCGCTAGACGGGAAATTAGCGGTGTCCTGTTACTCGCAATCCGCTTTAGCGAGGTTGAATTCCCATCCGAGGGCGGCTTGTCCTTTAGTCAGGTGCTCGGCACGTGGTGTTGACGGTTGGGTCCTGCTCAACGGGATGTCGGCGAACCCGGCCAGGTCGTGACAGAAGCAACCGTAGTCGAAAGTTCTCGTGTGCTGCAGGAGTGCCTGGCCCGAGCTAACGACCGGTGCGGCCGTTCTGGGCAAGTGCTCGAAGATGGGTGCGCGAGCCTCTTTTTTTACAGCGAGGGTGTCAGACGAGGATGGCGGAAAAGCGATATCTGGTGCTGGCGCGGAAATGGCGTCCTCAGTCGTTTGACGATGTCGTCGGCCAGGATCACATCACCCGGACCCTCTGCAACGCCATTTCCTCGGGCCGCATCCACCACGCCTTTCTTTTCATCGGTTCGCGCGGCATCGGCAAGACGACGACGGCCCGCATCCTCGCGAAGGCCCTCAACTGCCTCTCGTCCAGCGGGCCCACGGTCACGCCGTGCGGCACGTGCGACAACTGCCGGTCGATCAGCGAAGGCACGAACATCGATGTGATCGAGATTGACGGCGCCTCGAACAACAGCGTGGACGACGTGCGCGAGATCCGCGAGAACGTGCGCATGGTGCCTTCCTCGGGCCGCTACAAGGTCTACATCATCGACGAAGTGCACCAGCTTTCGATTGCCGCGTTCAACGCCCTGCTGAAGACGCTCGAAGAGCCGCCGCCCCATGCAGTGTTCGTGCTGGCCACGACCGAGGCGCACAAAGTGCCCGCCACGATCATCTCGCGCTGCCAGCGCTACGACTTCCGGCGCGTGCCCATCGCTTCGATTATCGAACTGCTGCGCAAGATTCTGGAGAAGGAGCAGGTGAAGGCGTCGGACGAGGCGCTTCACGCGATCGCCCGGGCGGCCGAAGGTGGCGTGCGCGATGCCGAAAGCATTCTCGATCAGCTCATCAGCTATTGCAGCGGCGAGATCGCCTTCAAGGACGTGTTCGACGTGCTCGGCCTCGTGGACTGGCACGTTCTGCACACGCTGTGCGACGCCGTGCTCAACAAGGATGTGGCCGGCCTGCTCCTCCTCGTCGAGGACGTCGTGGCCAACGGCAAGGACCTCTCGCAGTTCGTGCAGGAAATCCTCCGGTACTACCGGAACCTGCTCGTGTGCAAGACGGCGAACGGCACGGATCTCCTGCACCTGCCCGAGGAAGAACTCCTTGAAGTGCAGCAGCGCGCGCAGCGCTTCACGCTGACCGGCCTCATCCGGATGGTTGAACAGTTCGCCGAACTGACCAGCGGTTTCGATTCGCAGCTCGCGCAGCGCATTGCGCTCGAGGCTCTGCTCATCCGCATTTCGAAGGCCGGCGTGGAACTTTCGGTCGATGCCGTGCTCGAGAAACTGCTCCTGCTCGAAGCGGGCGGCGCGGCCGGCGCCCCGGCGCCGGTCCAACCGAGACCGCCGGACCCTTCGCAGGCCGGGCCGGTTGAAGCAGCGCCAACGGCCCCGGCGAAACCCAGGCGCATCACCCTCACCACGGACACGCTCGCGGCGCACTGGCCCGCGATTCAGCAGCACGCCGGACGCGCCAGCCTGAACCTGGGCGTCTGGCTCGTCAAGGCGGAACCCGCCGCCATCGAGGGCGATGCCCTCGTACTGCGCTTTCCGTCCGGCGCCGCCCAGGCCCGGAACATCGTCGAGAAGCCGGAGAACCGCGGCACGCTCGAAGAGGCACTCGCGCAAATCACCGCGAACGTGCGCCGCTTCCGCACCGAATTGATTCCGGAAACCGCGCCTGCCGCCGCGAATACCCCGCAGGGCATTCCGGCCTTCATGACGACGGTTAGTCAGGAGGACGCCCGGGAAGCGATGCAGGACCCGCTCGTGGCGAAGGTGATCGACGCGTTCAAAGGCCGCATCGTTGACATCAAACATCCCGGGGCGCCCGCCGCCGGGGAGCGTTCGCCGTGAGCGGCGCCTTGGCAGCGCTGGGCTGGACCCTGTTCGGGCTGGCCATCGTCGCCGGCCTCCTGCTCGACGTGGTCGGGCTCTTCGGCAATTGGATCATCCTGGGGGCCACGGCCATTGTGTGGGCGGCCTCGGGTTTTGACTACTTCGGCCCCTGGACCCTGGTTTTCATGACCGCGCTTGCGGTGCTGGGGGAAGTGCTCGAGGTGGTGGTGGCGGGCGTGGGTGCGCGGCGATTCGGCGGGAGCAAGGGATCCATGATTGCCGCATTGATTGGCTGCCTCGTGGGGGCCGTGGTGGGGACGCCGTGGTTCCCGATTGTCGGCACGCTGATCGGGGCGTGTGTGGGGGCCTTTGCCGCCGCCACGCTCTACGAGTACCTCCAACAGGACAAGGCCTTGCACGCGGCCTTGTGGACGGGGCTGGGGGCGGCGATTGGGAAAGTGGGGGGGCTGCTGGCGAAGTTACTGTGCGGGCTGGCGATGCTCGCCATCGCGGCCATGAGCCTGTTCTGAGGCCCGCGGGCCAATAATCGGGTCGAGCCACACGACCACCTGATTCAACGCATTCTGTGATGCGGCAAAGAGATCTGTGCCATGCGCGGCGCCCGGATACATGTGCAATTCGCAGAAGCTCTGCGATTCCGCTTTCAGGGCGGAGACCGCCGTGGCGGAGGCCGTATCCCCTTCGGCCGCCAGGAGCAGCAGGGGCCTGCCGCGGAGTTGCCGGGCGGCTTGGCGCAGGGATTCGCCGGGGTCGGGGGAAATCAGCGCCACGGCTTGCATCGACAGGTCGCGCGCCGCGTAGCGCGCCGCCCATTCCGCGCCTCGGCCCTCCCCCACGATTGCCAGATTCTCCGGACTGGCCCCTTCCTTAATCAGGGTTTCCCGAAGCACGTCGAGGTCCGACAGCACCCGGTCCCAATCCTCGGCCGAGAAGCGCCGGTAATCCAGGCGCTGTTCCGCTTGTCCCCGGCTGTTGCCGTGGCCGCGCAGGTCGAAGCTCAACGCCAGATACCCCGCGGAGCGCAAACGCTCGGCCAACCCATCCCAGGAATGGCGATTGAGCCCTTCGCGGTGAACGAGAATCACGCCGGGCGGATGGGGCTTATCCGGGAGATACAGGGTCGCGGCAAGCTTCACCCCATCGCGCGCATGAAGGTCCAGTGAGCGGACGGACTCGACCCGGCCCGGACCGCCGCTGCATCCCCACAACACGACACCCAAGAGCGGCAGTAGCATCCGGGCCAGCGAGCGCATGCCCGGAAATGAAAACGGAGGGACGCCTCCCCAGACGTCCCTCCCGGGGTTCACGATCAACCCAGCGCGAAAACGCTCTGGAGCTTCATGGCCAGGGTCATGTCGCCCTTGATCTTCAGTTTGCCGGTCAAGAAGGCCGTCTGGCCGTTCAACTTGCCCGCGATCAGGTCCATGAAATTGTTCGCGTCCATCGTCAGCGTGATGCTCGGCTTTTCGGCCTTGCCCTGCGCCACGGCCACGTCGCCGCCCGCAATACTGACGTTCCAGTCGCCGCCGCCGTCTCCGGTGATCTCGAACTGATACACGGCAGTCATTCCGCCAATCTTGCTCTTGTCCACCTTCTCGGTGACCGCATTGAAGAATCCCGCTACATCAGCCATTTTCGCGTCTCCCTCCTGTGGTTTGGGAACCTGGCCCATAGCTCTCGTTAGAAGCGCCCATACTCTAGCACACGCGGGGGGGCCTGTCAAAGCTGGCCCACCGCCGAATAAAGGGATGCGCCCGCGCCATCCGGAATGGCACAATGGCGCCCTTCACGAATCAAGGAGCGAGCGCAATGAGCATCAAGATCGTCCTGGCGGGTGCGGGCAGCCGGTCCTTCGGCCCCAGTTCGGTGCGAGACGTCCTGTTGAGCGAGCCGCTGGCGGATGCCGGCGTCGAACTTGTGCTGATGGATACGATGGAGGAACACCTGCCCGAGATCACGGCGTACGCCGGGAAGACGGCGGAGCTCCTGAAGCGGAAAGCGGCAATCAGTGCGACGACCGACCTCGAGGCCGCGCTTCGGGGCGCGCAGTTTGTCGTGACCGCCATCGAGGTCGACCGCTTTCTCTACTGGACCCAGGACTACCACGTGCCGCGCAAGCACGGGTTTCAGCAGGTCTTCGGCGAGAACGGCGGGCCCGGCGGGCTCTTCCATGCGCTGCGCAACATGACGCCGATGCTGCACATCGCGCGGAGCATGGAACGGCTGTGTCCCGATGCCCACATGCTCAACTTCACGAATCCCGAGCACAAGCTGTGCGAGGCCGTGTCGCGCCTGACCTCGATCCGGAATGCCGGGCTGTGCCATGGCGTGTTCATGGGGTTGCATCAGCTTTCGGCGCTGCTCGGCAAGCCGGCCGGGGAACTGGATGCGGCGGCCTGCGGCATCAACCACTTCACCTGGTTCACGCACGTCCGCGACCGGCAAAGCGGCGAGGACCTCTATCCGCGGTTGCGCGAGCTCGAGAAACAGGGCGACTGGATGTACGAGTGGCACGAATACGCCTTGGCGCGGGTCCTGTTCCGGCGCTTCGGCCTCTGGCCCTCGCCCGCGCCAAACCACTACGGCGAGTATCTCCGCTGGGCCGACGAGTTCTATTGCGGGCAGACCCAGTATTTCTACGATCCCGCGGACGGACATCCCTGGGAGACGCTGGACATTCCGGAATTCGTGTATTCACTTTCCGGGAACCAGACCACGCGGCCCTGGCGGAAGCCGCCGCCCGCACCCGCCCGTTTCGAGGACGCCCCCCTGACGCCTTCGGGCGAACTGGCCGTGCCCATCATGGAAGGCATCGCCTGCGGGGTGCGGCGCGAACTCGAAGCCGTAAACGTGCCCAATCGCGGCGCGATCCCGAATCTCCCCGCCGAGATGGTTGTGGAAGTCCCCGCGGTGGCGGATGCGGCCGGTCTCCACGCGGTGGCCATGCCGGCGTTGCCGGAAGCGATCGCCGCCATGCTAAGGCTCCAGGGCAGCATCCATCAGTTGCTCGTGGAAGCCTTCGCCGAGCGGTCCAAGGAGAAACTCATTCAAGCCTTCCTGCTCGACCCCACCTGCAACTCGTACCGGCGCGCCATCGAGTGCATTGACGAGATGCTGGAATTGCAGAAGGCGTTGCTTCCGGAATTCATCTAGCATGCCTTGAAAGGGGTGCGGGGAGCACGTCGTTCAAGAAATCTTTCCCAGATGCTTCCTGGCATCCGTCAGCAGACGTTCCACGGCCTTGTTCACGTCATCGGGCAGCGGGGCGGGCTGATGCGCGGCGAGGATCTCGTTCTTGGCGGCGATGCCGCGCTGAAGGATGTCCGGGCGGCCGAGTTCGGCCCAGGTCTCGAAGTAATGCCGGTCGAGGAGCGCCGGGAACCAGAGTTCATTCCGGAAATGCAGGGCGGTATGGGTTTCCGCGAGGAAGTTGCCGCCCGGCCCGACCGCCCGGATGGTGTCCAGTCCGAGGGTATCCTCGTTTACGGCGATGCCGCGCGCGAGCCGCTCCACATAGCCGATGAGTTCATGCTGAAGCATGAGCATGGCGAGCGAACTGCCCTGGTCCATGCCGCAGATGCCGAGATGCCCGAAGACGTCCGCGCCCGCCATCGCCCCCATGGCGAGCGTGATGCCCGCCTCGATGCCCGCTTGTCCATCCGGCACCTTGCTGTCGGTCAGCCCCACGTTGATGTAAACCGGCAGTCCGTAGGTTTTGCCGAGCTGCGTCATGGCCACGGCCATCAGGGCCTGTTCGGGCCCCGCGAAGATCATCTGGGTAGTGCGCATGTCAAAGGCGTGCGGGATGCCGCCGTAGCAAACCGGCGTGCCGGCATGGATTAACTGCACGAGGCAGATGCCCGCCAGGATCTCCGCATTCTCCTGGGCGAGCGTGCCCGCAAGGGTGCCGGGGGCCGTCGCACCGACTTGGGCCATCGGGCCGATCGGTACGGGCAGCGGCACCTTGCACGTCTCGAAGAGCAGGTCCACGCCGTGGCGCGGAAAGCGGAGCGGGCTGATGGGCTCCAGGAACGGATAGGCGACGGGGAAGGCGGCCGCCTGCTCCCGGCTGCCCGCCACGATCTCGAACAGCTCCAGGACGAATTTGGCCGAGGCGCGATCGTGGAACCAGAACATGATCGGCTTTGTGGTGTTCTTCAGCAGTTCCGCGGCCACAAAGACACAGCGGTATTCCGGCGGCATTTCGTGCGGATCGCTCATGGCGCCCGCAATGTTGATGTTTGGCAGGGCATCCACGAGACGCGCGGCCGTGGCGACGTCTTCCAGCGAGGCATAGCGCCGATTCGCCTGATCATCCACCCAGAATGCCTCGCCCGCCACCGAGTTGTAGTTGCGTTGTCCCGCGCCAAACACGGCGGTCTTGCTCCGGTCCCGGCCGTAGAGCGTGAATTGCTTGCCGCAGACCTGCAGGGCCCAAGTCACGAGCGTTTCCGGAATGAACACGTGTTGCCGCGCGTGATCCACGCGTGCGCCGGCATCCTCGAACAAGGCCAGGGCATCCTCGTGCGGGAGATGCACGCCCACGTCGCGCAGGATCATAAGCGACGCCTCGTGCAGCCGCCAAACTTCGTTCTCGCCCAGCACTGAAAGCATCATGGCCCAGTCTCCCGCAATTCTCGTCACACACTAACCGGTTCGCCTGCGCAACGCAAGGAGTTCTCCCGCATCTGCCCTCATGCTATGATGCCCCGGAAGGCGCGCGGGTCCGGCGTTGATGCCGTCATTGCCGTTCTCTTCACCGCTCCCGCATGAGACCGCAGCCAAAACCGGAGGGAGACTGAAGCATGGATTCGAAAGAACTCAACCTGTCCCGGCGCGATTTCCTCGGCTGTGCCGCTGCCGGCGCCGCACTGGCCGTGACGGCCGCCAACGCGGCCTCCGCGGCCAATGCGGAAGCCAGGCCCCAACCCGCCGATACGACGTGGTTCAAGGATGCGAAGACCGGCGTCTTCTGCCATTACCTCACGGGCGAAGCGACCTCCGTCGAAGACTGGAACCGGCAGGTGGACGCCTTCGACGTGGAAGGCCTTGCGAAGCAGTTGGCGGAGATCGGCACGCCGTATTTCTTCCTCACGATCGGCCAGAACTCCGGGCACTACTGCGCGCCCAACGAGACGTACGACCGCATCGTGGGCATCCGGCCGAGCAAGTGCTCGAAGCGCGACCTCATCGCTGATTTGGCGGCCGCGCTCGCCCCGCACAAGATCCGCATGATGGTTTATCTTCCCAGCGGCGCGCCCGACCGCGATCCCACGGCCATGCAACAGTTGAAGTGGCGCAACGGCGGCGACTGGGGCACCCCGGCCGAGCGGCGCCTGGTTGAATTCCAACGCAATTGGGAAGCCGTCATCCGCGAGTGGTCGATGCGCTGGGGCAAGCATGTACACGGCTGGTGGATCGACGGCTGCTACTTCGCGGACGACATGTACCGCGCAGCCGAGGCCCCGAATTTCGGAAGCTTTGCCGGCGCGCTCAAGGCGGGCAACCCGGAAAGCCTCGTCGGGTTCAACCCGGGCGTTAAGGTGCCCGTCGTCTGCCACAGCGAATTCGAGGATTTCACCGCGGGCGAGATTTCGACCCAATTCCCCGTGCATGATCACACGGCCCCGCTGGGCCGCTGGGTCGAGCGCAACGGCCACAAGGCTCAGCTCCACATCCTGAGCTTTCTCGGCGAGTGGTGGGCGGGGCCCCCGAAGCGTTTCGCGGACGAACTGCCCATCGCGTATACCCGCTACATCAACAGCCGCGGGGGCGTCGTGACCTGGGACGCGCCCATCGGCTTCAACGGACTGATCCAGGCGGACTTCGCCGCACAGTTAAAGGCGATTCGGCAGGCGGTGGGTTGAGTTCAGGCACGTTGCCCGGCAAGTGATTCTGACCCTTGGCGTGATTCAAAACAGGAGGTTACGACAATGTCCGCAGGATGGCTACTGATGTGCCTGGCGCCGGTGCTGCAATTCGGGGCGGCCCAGGAGGGTGTTGCCGCGAAAGGGACCGCGGAACTTTCTCAACCCTCCTTGCGCATCCGCCTCGAAGGCGAGACGGGCAAGCGCCTGGACGCGATCGTCCGCAACTGGCTGCTGACGACGCCGGACGCGAATCCCGGCATCATCGAGATGATGCGGCTGCGTGACAAGAAGCCGCCCTACGAAGAGCCGATGCCGTGGGCGGGCGAGTTCATCGGGAAATACCTGACCTCCTGCGTGCTGATCCATCGCATGACGGACAGCCCGGAACTGGAGGCGTTGCTCAAGCAGGTCATTCCGGAGTTCATCTCGACACAGGCGCCCGACGGCTACTTCGGGCCGTTCCCGGACAAGCACCTCATGGACCGCTGGGATCTCTGGGGGCATTATCACTGCATGCTCGCGCTGTACTTGTGGTACCGCGACACGGGGGACCGCGCCTCCCTCGACGCTGCGTTGCGCGCCGCGGATCTGATGTGCGCGACTTTCCTTGACACGGGCAAGCGCGTGCATGACGCGGGCTCGCACGAGATGAACATGGCGGTGATCCATGCGCTCGGCCTCCTGTACCGCGAGACCGGCAGGGAACCCTATCTCCGCCTGATGAAGGAGATCGAGAAGGATTGGGAGAAGCCGCCCGCCGGGGATTACTACCGCCAGGCAATGGAAGGCATCGAGTACTACCGGACGCCGAAACCGCGCTGGGAGAGCCTGCACCCGATGCTCGGCCTGAGCGAGCTGTACCGGATTTCGGGAGACGATAGCTACAAGCGCGCGCTCCTGCACTGGTGGCGCAGCATCAACGCGACGGACGTGCACAACTCCGGCAGCTTCTCGACGAACGAACAGGCGGTCGGCAACCCGTTCCAGTCCGGCTCGATCGAGACGTGCTGCACGGTTGCCTGGATGGCGCTGAGCGTGGAAGCCTTGCGCCTCTCCTCCGACAGCCGCGTGGCGGACGCACTGGAATGCGCGACCTGGAACGCGGTGCTGGGCTACGAGCATCCGAGCGGACGCTGGTGCACCTATGACACGCCGATGAACGGCAAGCGCCTGGCTTCCGCGCATCACATTGTCTTTCAGGCGAAGCCCGGCACGCCTGAACTGAATTGCTGCTCCGTGAACGGCCCGCGCGGCCTCGGCTTCATCAGCGACTGGGCCGTGCTTGGCGATGCGAAGGGCCTTTACCTCAACTACTACGGCCCGGGGAGTTTCGAGGCAAAGCTCGCGGACGGCGCGATCTGGCGCTTCGCACAGACCACCGCCTATCCCGCCGACGGCACAATCCGCATCGAGGTCACGCCGGGCGCCACGAGCGCCACGCCGCTGTTTCTGCGGATTCCGGCGTGGAGCGAGGCGACGAAGGCCGCCGTGAATGGCGAAGCGCTGGCGGGCGCCCAGCCGGGAAGCTACCTCCGTGTGGAACGTGCCTGGAAGGCGGGGGACGTCATTGAGCTGACGCTCGACATGCGCGTGCGCGCCCTGCGCGGGGACCATCACGTGCAATTCAACACCTCGCTGTTCAAAGGGCCGCTGTTGCTGGCGTTTGACCAGAAACATAATGCGATCGACCCGGCCGATCTCCCGGAACTGGACCTGAAAACACTCGAACTCACCCCGGCGTTGTGCGATGCGCGGTTCCAGCCCATCGTCCTCTTCAAGGCCCGGGCCGTGGACGGACGCGAGGTCTTCCTGACCGATTTCGCGACGGCCGGCGCCCACGGTACGTATTACCGATCGTGGCTGCCGGTCCGCAATGCCCCCCCGGCACCGTTTCAGCTTGTGCAGCCGGAAAACGGGGCGCGCCTGCCGGTCGAAGACGTCTTCTTCCTCTGGTCCGAAGGCGAGCCCGGCGCCACGTATGACCTCGAAGTCGCGGAGGATGCCGAGTTCACGAAGATCGTCCTCCATCGCGAGGGCCTGTCTGAAGAGCAACTCGATGAGGGCAAAGAACTGCCCGCGGGCCAGACGCTGTATTGGCGGGTGGAAGCCGTGCGCGACGGCCGGCGGATCGCCGCCATGAACGGACCGCTCTCCTTTGTGCTCGATCCCGCGGCGCAAACCAGCGTCCGCGGCACGGTGTTGCGCGCGTCGTTCGCGGGCACGACACGCCCCGAGGAGGGAACGCTGCTTTCAGAAGCGGGCGGCAGCCTGGCCGCGGGACGCACGGGGAAAACCGACGGCGCGGTAGCTTTCGACGGCCAAACCACGAAGCTGGTTTATGACGCGCCCCGTTTTCCGTTGCGGACCTACACGTTCAGTGCGTGGTTCTGCCCGAAAGATCTCACGGCGGACGGCAAGAAATGGCACCACGTCATCTCGGCGTGGTGCGCGCCGATGAACGATCCGTTGCGCGTGTCTGTGCAGGACAAGGAGCTTGTGGTCAGCATCGAACAGGCCTCCGGCGGCGCGCGCCTCTCGGGCGGGCCGGTCGAGAACGGCGTGTGGACCCACGTCGCGGTCGTAAAACGCTTCAACGAGATCGTGCTCTACGTGAACGGCAAGCGCGGGCCCGGCACGGCGATCGCGCCGTGCCTCCAGTCCGGCCCGAAGAACCTCGGCATCGGGTGCAACCCGAACTACGGCGAACTCGAAGGGTTCCAGGGCAGCATCGCCGACGTGCGGTTTGTTCGCGAGGCCCTGGACGACGCGGCGGTCGCGAAGATATTCAAGGGCGAATGATGGCCTTCTGATCGGACCGAGAGGACGAATCCGACCAATCGGTAGGATTTTTGAAGCCCGAAAAAGACTGCGGGGCGCCCGGAGAGTTCCGGGCGCCCCGATTGATTTGGCGTTGTCGGCCTAGATGTCGTAGTAGAGGAAGAACTCGTAGGGGTGCGGGCGCAGGTTGATGGCCTCAACCTCCTTGACGCGCTTGTAGTCAATCCAGGTTTCGAGCACGTCGGGGGTGAAGACGTCGCCGCGGGTAAGGAACTCGTTGTCCTTCTTGAGGTGGGCGAGGGCTTCGGCGAGGCTGCCGGGGACCTGCGGGATCTTGGCCTTCTCCTCGGGCGGCAGATCGTAGAGGTCTTTGTCCATGGGCTCGCCCGGATCGATCTTGTTCTGCACGCCGTCGAGGCCGGCCATCAGCATGGCGGCGAAGGCCATGTACGGATTGCAGCTCGGGTCGGGCACGCGGAATTCGACGCGCTTGGCCTTGGGGCTGGGCGAGTACATCGGGATGCGGCAGCAGGCGCTGCGGTTGCGCGCGGAGTACGCGATGTTCACGGGGGCTTCGTAGCCCGGCACCAGGCGCTTGTAGCTGTTTGTCGTCGGGTTCGTGAAGGCGACGAGCGCGTTGGCGTGCTTGAGCAGGCCGCCGATGAACCACAGGGCTTCCTGGCTCAGGCCGGCGTACTTGTTGCCCGCGAAGAGGGGCTTGCCCTGCTTCCACAGCGAGATGTGGCAGTGCATGCCGGAGCCGTTGTCGCCGAAGAGGGGCTTGGGCATGAACGTGACGGTCTTGTTGTGGCGTGCGGCGGTGTTCTTGATGATGTACTTGAAGAGGGTGAGGCGGTCGGCCATCTCGACGAGCGGCGCGAAGCGCATGTCGATTTCCGCCTGGCCGGCCGTGGCCACTTCGTGGTGCTGGCACTCGATGTTGAGGCCGGCGTCCATCATGTTGGCAACCATTTCGTTGCGGAGGTTGTGCAACTGGTCCGACGGCGGCAGGGGGAAGTAGCCTTCCTTGTGCCGGATCTTGTAGCCGAGGTTCGGGTTTTCAACGCGCCCGCTGTTCCAGGCCGCTTCGACGCTGTCGATGAAGTAGAAGCCGGCATTGGCTTCCTGGCCGCAGCGGATGTCGTCAAAGATGAAGAACTCGGCTTCGGGGCCGAAGAAGGCCGTGTCGGCCAGGCCCGTCGAGATCAGGTAGTTCTCGGCCTTCTGGGCGATATTGCGCGGGTCGCGCGAATAGCGCTCCTTCGTGATGGGGTCGAGGATATTGCAGTAGAGGATGAGCGTGGGGATGTCGGAGAAGGGATCAAGCGTCGCGGTGGTGGCATCGGGCACGACGAGCATGTCGCTCTCGTGAATGCCCTGCCATCCGCGGATGCTGGAGCCGTCGAAGCCCAAGCCTTCCTCGAAGAGGTCTTCTTCCAGCTCGGTTGCCGGAATCGTGAAATGTTGCTGCAATCCAGGAAAGTCCATGAATCGCATGTCGATGAACTTGATGCTCTTGTCCTTGACGAGCTTCAAGACATCCTTGGGTCCCAGGTTCTTCTGCATCTGCTTTTCCCTTTCGGTTGCCGGGCGCCAATGCCCATGCTTTTGACGCTCTCGATATAGACTTCGGGGCCGTTCTCAACTCAGAACGATATCCCCGGATTCTCCGGTGCGTATCCGGATCGCATCCAGGATGGGCGAGACGAAGATCTTCCCGTCGCCGATGCGGCCGGTGGACGCGGACTTCACGATGGCTTTCACCACGCTTTCGAGCAATTCGTCCACGATGATGATTTCGAGCTTGACCTTCGGCAGGAACTCGACGACGTATTCCGCGCCGCGGTAGAGTTCCTTGTGGCCCTTCTGACGGCCGAAGCCCTTGACTTCCGTGACCGTCAATCCTTGGATGCCGACTTGCGCCAGCGCTTCTTTCACTTCTTCGAGCTTGAAGGGCTTGATGATGGCTTCGACTTTCTTCATGACTCTGATCTCCTGATGGTCTGAGGAATCGTGCAACTGTGGATGCTGGCCGCCTGTCTTCTAGAAGCCGCCGCCCTCATAGGATGTAGCCTGTCTCGCCGTGCAGCGTGCTGTCCAGCCCTTCGGTTTCCTCTTCCGCATTCACGCGCAGTCCGATGACCGCGTCGAGGACCTTGAGGATGATGTAGGAAAGCACTCCGCTCCACACGAGCGTAATCACGACCGCCAGCGTCTGATAGATCATCTGGGTGCCCATGCCGGGATACGTGGCCACGTGGCCGCCCAGGGCCGGCGCCGCGAAAATGCCCGTCAAGAGCGCGCCCACGGTTCCGCCGACGCCGTGCACGCCGAAGGCGTCCAGCGAGTCGTCATAGCCGAAGAAGCGTTTCACCGAGGTGGCCGCCACGAAGCAGACCGCGCTCGCCGCGAATCCGATGACAAACGCGCCCATCGGCCCGCAGGAACCGGAGGCCGGGGTGATCGCCACCAGGCCCGCCACCGCGCCGGTCACGGTGCCCAGGGCGCTCGGCTTGCCGTGCTTGACCCACTCAATCGCCATCCAGGTCATGGCCGCCATCGCGGTCGCCAACTGCGTCACCAGCATCGCCATGCCCGCGTCGCCGTTGGCCGCGACCGCGCTGCCCGCGTTGAATCCGAACCAGCCCACCCACAGCATGCACGCGCCGGTCACGGTCATCGTGAGGTTGTGCGGAGGCATCGGCGTGTCGGGATAACCCCGGCGCTTGCCGAGCACGAGGCACGAAACCAGCGCGGCAATGCCCGCGTTGATGTGCACGACGGTGCCGCCCGCGTAATCGAGCACGCCCCAGTCAAAGTACAGGGCGCCGGGACCGGACCACGCCATGTGGCAGATCGGCGCGTACACGAGCGTCAGCCACAGCGCCGTGAAGAGCATCATGGCGGAGAACTTCATGCGATCGGCATACGCGCCGCAAATCAGCGCGGGCGTTATGATCGCGAAGGTCAGCTGGAAGCAGATGAAGACGCTCTCGGGAATCGTGCCGTGGAGCGTGTCCGCCTTGCAGTGCGCGAGGAAGAGGCCGCTCAGGCCGCCGATGAACGTGTTGAGGTTCTTCACGTTCGCCGCCATGTTGTCCGTGGCGAACGAGAAAGTGTACGCATACAGGCCCCAGAGAACCGTCACCATCGCCGTGATCCCGAAGCATTGCATCAGCACCGACAGCACGTTCTTGGAGCGGACCAGGCCTCCGTAGAACAGGGCCAGTCCCGGAATCGTCATGAACAAGACCAGCGCGGTGGAGGTGAGCATCCACGCCGTGTCACCGGTGTTCAATGCAGGGGCGGGCGTCTGCGCCGCTGCGGGCAGCGCGAGACACGCCATGGCCAACGCGGCTTTGCCCGCCGCGGCAATTCTTCGCGAATAGAGATACGTCTTCACAGCATTCTCCTCCAGGGGTTCGAGGGTAGACCCTCCTGACAAACCGACTGCCATTACAGGAGTCACAGAGTCCAAACCCAACGCCCGCCGGATCCGACAGACTGCCAGGCCTGCCCCGGAGCATTGCCATAGTGCCCGGAGGGACCTGGTGGTCAGGTAGGTTTAAGCAACCTTCGTGCCAAAACCGTCCCCAGAGGGACTTCGGCTTTCCCCTCTTCCTTCCAATCCAACAGTGGGAAACCGGCACAAATTCCTTTGTGTACTGGACTTGCGAAGTCCTGTGCCGATGGAGGCAGGGATGGATGAAATCTACAAAGAGGTGTGTCTTGACGCGGAGGACGTTCTCGACCTGCCCTGGAGAAAGGCCGAAGTCCTACATTTTGGTAGGGCGATACTGCCCGAAGTCACCGGGCGGTAGGCTTATGGGCTATCGCAGGGGCTTGATTAGCTCTTTTACGACGTTTTCCACTCCGCGCAGCCCTTTTGAGGGCTCCGTCCCCACTGGCAGCAGGCCCGCCTCGGGCCGCACCGTGGGGCTGAATGGCGAGCCGGAGGCGCGAATTCGCAGGCCGGTGCCATCCTTAAGCAGGTCCAGAGCCTGTCCCACACCCGGGACTACTTTCACCAGACCGGTTACCGATTCGAGCGGATTGAATCCGATCATCACATCCATGGCGTCGGCCGGGAGATCGATCGTGCCGCCGCCCGCCATGGCGTAGGCCGGATCCTCCACGGAGAATTCCTCCACGGCTATCCGTCCGTCCGTGATCCGAAGCTTGAGTGTGGAAGTCTTGAAAGTCAGGCCTTCATCCCTGAGCCGCGGCATCTTGAGCCGGACGATCTCCAGGCCCTTCAATACCGTCAACAGCTCAGTGGCATACCGCACCCGGCCATAAGTGCCGTTTTCCGCCCTCGCATCCACGGTTCCGTTGAGCCCCCGGTACAGGGTGTCTCCGCTGGCCAGGGGCACGCGGAGATTCACGGGTCCCGTGACGGCGCCGCGCATGCCGCGCGATTCCGCGAACGCCAGGCCGTCGATGAACTCCAGGTCCAGCCCGCTGAGCTTCAAACTGGTTTCCAGCACATTGGGCGTGCCATAGGCCAAATGCACCGCGCCTTGTGCCGAGCCGGCGCCCTGGCGAAGCGCAAGATTATGGATGTCGATGCCTTGCGGCGTCAGTGCGGCATCCGCACGAAGCGCTTCCGCTCGCGCCCGGCGATACAACAGCGACTCCAGTTGAACGGAGACCCGCCCCGTGATGCGCTGCGCGGGGGCGCCGGGCGGCAGTGCCGGGGCTGCAGCCGAAGACGCCGTCCCCTCCGGCGGCGCGGTGAACGCGTCATACAGCGCCGTCACCGCATTGAGATTCAGCTTCTGTCCCGTCACCCTCGCGTCAAGGACCTGGTTCTGCAATGTCGCATCGGCCGTGCAGTCGCTGTCCGCGCCCAGGACCCGGAGGCTTTCGCAACGCAACGCGCCGGCCTCATAGGCGACCTGGCCGGTTACTGAATTGATCGCCACTTCGGGTGCCGGCGCAATGCCGGCGCCGTCGAGCTGCAGCTTCGCCTTGAACGGCGACAAGTCCACGGCGCCCGTCACCCGGCCGGACAGCGAGCCCCCCTTCGCCAGCAACGGCGACAGCCCGGCGAGATTCACGTTCAAGGCAGGGATGCCCGGCACCGCTCCGGCCAACTGCAGCTCGGCGCTTTCTCCGAGCAGGGTCACCGTCGCCGACTCCAGCGCATAGTCCGGCGCCTGCCGGTACTTGACGGCCACCCCCATGGCGTCCCCCGGCTTCTTCTCCACGTAATCACCCACCCGGAGCCTCGCCCCTGCGAGGTCCGCTTCAAGATGCAGTCCCGTTTCCTCTGCGCCCATGCGGAAGGAGAGTTTCGCATTCCCTTCCGTCCGGACAGCGCCGGGCAGCATGGCCGCGAACAAGTCCAGCGGCATGTCCGCGGAGACCGCCAAACGCCGCAACGGCGCGTCGGCCCCGGGGGCAATCACCAGCTTTCCTTCCAGCGCCGGGACACCCTGCCGGGCCGCCTCGATGCTGATTGCGCGGTCTTTCGGCCCGGGCAGGCGCAGTGTGACATCGAATTTGGATTCACCCAGGGTCTTGGCCAGCGGCAAGCCATAGTCCTGCGCCGGACCCGTCTGAAGAAACGATTGTGCCGCACGCGCCACGTCCATGTGCACGACGCCGCGGAGCAACCACTCGAGCGGCGCGTACCCGCCCTCGAACCGGAGGGCCCCGAGCCGTTCGGAATTCGCGCTCAGCGCTCCGTCGATCGAGTTGTCTTTCAGCGCGAAGTCGGCGGTGACTCCGGAGAGGCGATCCTGATATCCGGGTGCGGCCAAGGCGAGACGCCCCTCTTGAAGCACACATGCCAACTCCAGGTCCGGCGGAATGTCCTTCCCGGGCGTGATCGTGCCGGCCAGCCGTGTCAGGGTCAGGCGGCCGCCGGTTTCCGACACGAGGTTTCCCGGAAACCACGCCGTCACTTGCGGCGCGGACAAATCCGCCTCGGCGCGCAGGTCCACATGCACCGCGCCGGTGCCCAGGTCCGGTTTGACCGCGCCGGAAATGCGCATCCCTTCCACGCCGAGTTCGTGCAGTTGCAGCGCGTTGTTCTCAACGTTGATCTTGCCCGTGACATTACTCAACAGCTTGCTTCGGCTGACCGCCGCAACCACATCAAGTCCCTGGAAGGCGAGTTCGCCCGAAGCCACGCCCAACGCCGCGCCGGGCACCGGCCGCACTTCGAGGCCGGACAGGTTAAACGCCGCGTGGTCCACGGGTTCCAGCCGGATTCCCGCGATGGGCGCCATCGCCAGCAAGACCCGCAGTCCTTCGCCCTCCGCCTTCGCGGAGTTCACTTTGAGGGATGCGGCTCCGCCCGGATTCCACGAGGCTTCCGCGTTCACTTTCAGGCTGGGCGAAGCGATTTCCGCGTTGCTCAGGGTGAATTGCCCCGCTTTCCATTCCGCGCTGCCCCCGATTTTTCCCGCAAACGCATCGGACACTTCCGTCTCGAATGCACCGCTCAGTTCACCTCGGACTTCTTCGGGCAAGGTTCCCGATAGCTTCGCGTCCAGGCTGAGCCGCATGTGTGGAATGCGCTCGTCCTGCAAGAGGTCTTCCAGATCCGCCTGCCGCAACGAGGCCGTGCCCTCCAGGCGGGGCGATTCACCCGGCGCCAGCAACAGGGCCGCCGCCGCGGACAACTCCATGTCTTTGGAGAGCTTCGGGAGACGGGCGTTGACGTCCAGGCTGATCTTCGGCGACAGAATGTCCCGCGCCTCGACACGGCCTTCCGCGAATAGCACGTCGCCGCGATTCACGGCCAGAGCGTCCACGGCCACCTGCCGCACGTTCACCGCGACGCCCGCCACGCGGAGGCCGCCCCCGTCCGAAGGGCGGGTTTGCGGAGGGGTCGAAGATTGCGCGCTCTGGATGTGTTCCGCCATCTCGGCAACGCGCTTCGCGAGCCCGGCGTCGTCCGCGGGGAGATACAGCGTCACTTCCGGCGCCTGGACAGTAATCGCGAGATCTCGTTGGAGCAGGCCCAGCAGGCCCGCGTGAATGCCGACGCGAGCCGCCTCCAGCCGGAAATCCCCCTCGCCGGCCACGACGTCCCGCGCCGTCAATTGGAGCGTGGGGAACAATGCCAAATCGAGCGATCCAATCGACGCGGGGAGACCGGTGAGTTCCGTGATTTTGGCGGAAATCAAAGGGGAGTAGCGCTCCACGTGCAGATACTGCTTCAGCCCCTGCCATGCGACGATTCCCATCCCCAAAAGAATCGCCAGAATCACCGCCCAGCGCTTCCAGCGCCGGCCTTTCGCGTGCATCGCTCTATTCTCGCTCATGCGGAAAGTCTAACAGAACGGCGGTAGACCGACAAGACACAGGAAAGCCGCTTTGCGTTCGGCAGAGCGCACGTCAGTGCTGGACCGCGCCTTGGGGACGCCGCGATTTCCAGGCGTCTCTGCGGCACACGACGACCCGGCCGTCGCGGACGAAGATGTCGATAGCGCTGCCCTGCGGCAGGATGTCCGCCTTGATGATGCAGTAGAGCGGCTCGACCACGAGCCGCTGAAAGGTCATCAGCAGGTCCGATGCGCCGCCTTCGCTCGTGTAGCCGCGTTCCGTCACGAGGCGCACCACCTCGTTCTCCATCACGACCTGGATGCCCCGCAACGCTGTTTCGTTGCGCACCTCGTTCATGGCCTGCATGACGATGGCGGCCTGTGACGGGGCGTCCAACGCGCCAAAGGGAACGATGGCATTGAAGCGGTCGACGATCTCCCGGCGCACGAGCGAATTCAGCAAGTCTCTCAGCCATCCGGGATTTCGCATGTCGGTGCGGCGGGGATCCACATTGAGTGTGAAAATAAACAGGCACTTGTGGGTCGGCGGTGTGGCACACATCAACTCACTGGAACAATCGTGGGTGACGATCCGCAACAACGGCCCCAGCACGTTGGGATGCGCGCGTTCGATTCCCTTGATGACGACGACGCGCAAGGCCGCGGGGCGTTCCGCATCCTCCGGGCCGCTGATTTCGGGGGTGAGATCCTTGTCGCAAATCGTTTTCAGCAAGCGGGCGATCACCCTGGGATCGGGGCCTTCCCCCAGGCTGAATTCCATGTACTCGTTGTACGACTGCATGAGGGTGTAGGTCAGTGCCTTTGCGGCGTGCACCTTGCCGGAACCGGGCGGGCCGCCGAAGAGGAGGACCCCCGCCGGGCATGCCGCCCGCTGATATTCATCGCGGATGTTCGCCATGACGGAGATCATATGCTCGATGGCGGCGTCCTGGCCGAAGACCGTCGTCTTCATGTGGCTTGTCCGCGTCGTTTTCCAGCGATCGAGCTCCGCCCCGAACACGTCCACCGACGCCCGCTTGGCCACGACGCATTTGAGTTCGTAGGAACTGACACTGTTGCCCAGGAACTGCATCGGCGAATCGAGGAGTCGCACGTCCACGTTTTCGTGTGTGTCCAACCGCTGCCGGCACAAGGCGCAGGCCTGCGTCAGCACCGTGATGGCCTTTCCCGGCAGCGCCTCGTCCGGCAGGTACTCCTGGGTAAGGCGGACGGCCCGGCGCAGCGTTGCCTCGTTGATCTTCACCCGGTAGTCCCGTTCGAGTTGCGGGACCAATCGCTTCAGCTCTTCCAGGGTCCGTTCTTCCGGAAACGGCCGCAACTGCACGACCCGGAACGTTCGGATACCCGCGGGATCCAGCCCGGCAAAGCTCTCGTATTCCTCCGTTGTCATCGTGGCGACGCACCACACGTCGCCCTGTTTGATGGCCGCGCTCAGCAAACCGGCCGGGCTGAAGGGGTCTTCCCGGGGATCGAGCAGCGGGAATGCATCATCCGCCACGAGAATCTGCTGTGCATTGGACTTGAACGATCGAATGAGGGCGAGCACGGCATCGCGAATTCGCACCGTCCGGGATCGCATCACGGTCGCTGTCAGCTCGAGGAATTGCAGTCCCGATACGCCCAGCTTCTCCACACGCTCCCGCTCCTCGAGCACGACCCCCCGCACGAAGCGCGTTTTTCCGGCGCCTTTCGGCCCTACGACGAGAACGCTTTTCGAGTAGACCCGGGAGAGCATGCGGAGCACCTCGGCCACCTCGAGATCCCGCCCGTACGCCGGCTCCAGCTTCCCCGTGCATGCCATCTCGGAGAGGTCATGTATAGAAGAGGCAAAGCCAAACATGGAATTCACGCACCTTTTCGGATTCTCATATTCCAACTGCAAACCACGCCCTCCGTCCCCTTGACCGCTTCTCGGACGTGATTCAAGCCCACTGCCGCTCAGTATAGCGGCAGGCCGCGGGAACTTCAACGGAACGCCGCGGGAACGGAGCACCCCGGATTGTCCGGGCATTGGCAGAAGTCGCGGGTTAGCGGGTGCCGCGGCACTTCCGGGTCAGGCGTTCAGGGCCGCGAGATGCGCGGCGATTCGTTTGGAGGCCAGCCCGTCGCCGTAGGGATTCACGGCGTTCGCCATGGCCGCGTAGGCCTGCCTGTCGTCGAGCAGGCGTTGCACTGCGTTCACGATGCCCTCGCGGCGGGTGCCCACCAGTTGTGCGGTGCCCGCGGCGATGGCTTCGGGCCGTTCCGTGACTTCGCGCATCACGAGCACCGGCTTGCCCAACGAAGGCGCCTCCTCCTGAATACCGCCCGAGTCCGTCAACACGATGTGCGCCCGCTTGAGGAGATGGACGAAGGGCAGGTAATCGAGGGGCTCTATCAGATGGACACGATCGCAACCGCGCAGCACCTCATCAGTGGCTCGGCGGACATTGGGGTTGGGGTGCACGGGGTAGATCACCTCGAGATCCGGGTTTGCGGCGGCCAAATCGCGAATGGCGCCGCACATTGCGAGGAAAGGCTCGCCGAAACTTTCGCGGCGGTGCGCCGTGACAAGCAGCAGCCGGCGCTCTTGCCCTGCCTGTGTCAGGAGCGAATCTTCAAAGGCATGCGGCCGCGCCGTGGCATGCAGCAGCGCGTCAATGACCGTGTTGCCCGTTACGACAATCCCTGCTTCGGCGATGTTCTCGCGCAGGAGGTTCTCGCGGGCCTGGGGTGTCGGGGCGTAGTGATAATCGCAAATCGCGTCGCAGAGGCGCCGGTTCATCTCCTCCGGGAACGGCTGATACTTGTCGTAAGTGCGCAAGCCCGCCTCGACATGCCCGACCGGGATGTGGGCGTAGTAGGCGGCCAATGCCGCCGCAAACGAAGTCGTAGTGTCGCCATGCACCAGGACCACGTCCGGGGCGGATCGTTCAAGCACGCCGCGCAGCCCCGACACGACCCGGGCCGTCACGTCGTAGATCGTCTGGTTGGGGGCCATGAGATCCAGATCATAGTGGACCGGCAGGCTGAACACGCGGATTACCTGATCGAGGAGTTCCCGGTGCTGCGCCGTGAGGCACACCTCGACCTCGAACACCGCGGGACATTCCATGAGGGCGAGCGCCACCGGAGCCATCTTGATGGCCTCGGGACGGGTGCCCATAACAATCAGGATTTTCATACACCACTCCCGTCTCCGTGTGATTATAGCGGCATGGCGGCGGCATTGTCACAGCGCTTGGGTTTTTCTATCGCCGTTGCTATACTGGCGGCGCATCCAGGAAAGGGATTCCTATGGCGGAAAAACACTCGCGCATGTTCCTTCGTCTGGCCGTGTACATCGTGCTGGCCGCCACGGCGGCCGGGGGCGCGGCCACGTGGTACACCCGGAATCTGGAGAGCACGTATCAGGCGCGGACACTGCTCATACTCGCGCCCATGCCGATCGAACAGGAGGACAAGATCCTCGGCAACCTCACGCTGGTGAACGAGCCGACCCGCCGCGTCAATTTCCTCAAAGTGAAGATGCTCGAAGCGCTGCCGATGCCGGACTACAAGGCGATTCTGACGTCGGAGGACATGACGGCCCGGCTGCGGAACGTGTTCCAGGAACAGTATCAGCAGGCGGGCGTGGCGGCCGGCGGCATGACTCTCGAGCGCGTGGCGCGTTCAATCGAGGTCAGATCCCGTATTCAGCTCCAGACCTCGGACAGGGTGGAGTATCAGCGGGTCGTGGAACTCGTAGTGACGGCGAAGGACCCGAAAGTGGCGGCCGGCGTGGCGAATGCGTGGGCGGAAATGGGCATCGAGATGGCCGAGCGCATCCGCAAGACCGCAAGCGAGGGCGCGGTCGAGTTCATGCAGAAACGCTACGACGAGGCCTGGGGACAGTATGAGGCCCTGCAGCAGCAACTCGAAACTATCGAGGGGCAATACAATCCGGAGGGCATGAAGCAGCGTCTCGCGGAGATGGAGTCTTCCTTCACTTCGAACGAAAGCCGCAAGAGCGATCTCGCGATCGACATCGCGCGCCTGGAAGGCGAAACCGGCGAGATGGACAAATTGCTGGCCACGCCGGAGAAGACCGATGCTGGCGAACTGGCTGCGCGGCGCGCGGGCGCCATCAGCGAACTCGCGGGCCTGCGCGCGCAGCGCCAGGCCATGGAGGAAGAATCCGTCCGGCTGCAAACCGCGCTGACGTCCTTGCGCGCGGATGTGGCACGTGTCAACGGCGATCAGGAGAAGTTGCGTCTCAAAATCGACGGGCAGAAGAAGACGGTCGAGGAGCTGAATCTGAGCCTGCAGGCGGTGCGCACGGTTGCCGAAGACCCCATGCGCGAGTTCAAGATCGTGTCGCGCGCGGTGCCGCCCGAGGAGAAGAGCGGCCCGCAGCGTTCGCTGATGATTCTTGTTGCGGTAGTCATCGCGGCCATCGCCGCGCCCGTGTACTTCTTTGGCATGATTGCACTGCGCCGCTATGCCGCCCTGCTCGACAAAGAAGCCTGAGCGGTCCGGCAACGGGGGCGCATCATGAGCCGCGGCAGATCGGTGGTCCGTGGCGGCGTGCTCTCGGGCGCGAGCATCTTCGTCTCCACGCTCGCCATGCTGGCCGTGGGCAAGATGTTCACGAATGTCCTCGATCAGGCGGGCGTGGCGATCTTCACCCTCCTCCTGCTCTGGGCGGATTTCATCAACATTGCCGGAAACCTCGGCCTGGCGGTTTCGCTGCCCAAACTCATCGGGGCCGCGCCGGAGGACCGGCGTGCCGCGATCTCCGGGGCCTGCCTGTCCTTTCAGCATCTCCTGCTCATTCTCCTCGCGATCGTCTGCTGGGCCGTGCCGGCCGTGCTGTGGCAATTCCGCGTCGGCCCTGCCTCGTGGCAGGGCGTCTATCCCTGGCTCCTGTTCCTGCCGCCCCTGTTCGGCGTGGGCATCGTTCGCGACACGTCCATGGCGGCGCTCGCGGGCTTCAACCGCTATGGCCCGCGCGCCATGGGCATCGTCACGTCGTCCGCCGCACAAGTGCTGTTCGTATTCCTCTTCATCTGGGTCCTGAAGGGGGGCGTGGCCGCGCTGTCGATCACGACGACGGCCGCCTACGCGGTGGCGGTGGCGTGGTTGCTGGCCGCGCTGCCGCGGGGCGCGCGCTGGCATCCGGATTTCGCCCTGGCCCGGGAATGCGTCCGTTTCAGCATGCCGCTCTACGTGAACAGCCTGTTGACTTTCGTGTTCCAGCGCTTCGACACGATGTTCCTGCTGCTAGTGCTGCAGTCGCCGGCCGCGGTCGCGCTGTACGAAATGGCGAAGCGGCTGCCGGTGCTCGTGTCGCGTTTTCTCGGGGCGCTTGCCGTGCCGTTCCTTCCCACCATCTCGGAGATGATTGCCCGGAACGAGCGAGGCGAGGCGGCGCGTTTTCTCACGCACACCTCCTCCATCCTGGCCTTCTTCGGATATCTCACGGCTTTGATGACGATTCTCGTGCAGGAGCCGCTGCTGATCCTGCTCTTCAACCGGGACTATCTGGCCGCCACTTCCGTGCTGGGACTGCTCATGGCGGCCATCGCGGTCGCGGTGCAGGCCGGGCTCATGGGACAGACGCTGATCGCGCTGGGGAAACCCGGCCTCGTGACGGCCATCAACGTTGCCACAGCCGCCTTCAGCATCGCGGCCAATCTCGTCCTGCTGCCGCTCCTGGGCATTACGGGCGCGGGCTTGGCCGCGCTCTGCGCCGCGGCATTCAGTTGCGCGGCACAAACCGCGTGCGTCCGGCGCCGCGGCCTGGGCGTCCAGACGCGCCATCTCCTGAAGCCGCACGGAATCATGCTCGCGGCCGGGCTGCTGCTTTGGGCGGGACAAGGCGGCATTCCATGGCGAATCGCGGCCGTGGGCCTCTTCGTTTGCGGGTGCCTTGCCCTGCGGGTGGTGACTGTGCATGATGTCCGGGGACTAATCCGGGCGCTGTTGCCCGCGAGGAGATCATGAACCACCGCTGCCTGCAGACCAATCACCGGTGCAAGGATTCCGCATCATGATGCTCGGAATCGATGGCCGCCTCGCGAACGCGGAGAAACGCGCGGGTGTGGGACACTTCTGCGCCGAATTGTTGCAGGCGCTGCCCGCGCAGCTGGACGGCGCTTCCCTGCGGATCTATCTGGATGCGCCGCCGCGGGCGACGTTTCCCCTGTCCGCGGAACAGGCGGAACTGCGCGTCCTGCCCCCGGGCAGGTTCTGGACGCAACGCATCCTCGGCCGCGAACTGCGCAGGCATCCGCCCGATGTGTTCTTCTCGCCGGTGACGCAATTGCCGGTCTGTTGCCCGTGCCCCGCGATTGCCGCGGTTCACGACCTGGCCTTCTTCGACTTCGGGGCATACTTCACGTTTCGCCAGCGGCAGATTGCGCGATGGCAGGCGCGGCACGTGGCGCGAAACGCGGCGCATCTCGTGGCCGACAGTTTTGCCACGCAGCGGGATCTGGCGCAGTTCCTCGGCGTTCCGGCCTCCCGCGTCACGGTGGCGCATCTCGGCTGCTCTTCCCGTTTTCGGCGTGCGGACGAGGCGGCCATCCGTGAGCTGCGGCAGCGGCATGGGCTTCCCGAACACTTCGTGTTGTACGTGGGGCGTCTGCAGCCGCGTAAGAATCTTGTTCGGCTGATCGAGGCATTTGCCCGACTGCGGGCGCGCCGTCCGGACCTGCCGCATCATCTGTTGATGGCAGGCGACGAAGGCTGGCTGCAGGGCCCCATCTACGCCGCCGCGGAAGCCTCGACCGCCCGCGCGCACATTCGCTTTCTCGGCTTCGTGCCCGATGCGGACCTGCCCGCGCTGATCAGCGCGGCCGACCTCCTCGCTCTCGTTTCCCTGTGGGAAGGCTTCGGGCTGCCGGTGCTCGAAGCGATGGCCTGCGGCACCGCCGTCCTGACCTCGAACTGCTCGTCGCTCCCCGAAGTCGCGGACGATGCGGCACTTATGACCGATCCCTACGATGTCCCCGCCATGGCGGACGCGCTCGAGCGGCTGATTACAGACGAGGATATGCGCCTTCGCCTGAGCCAGCGCGGTCCCGTCCAGGCCGCGCGCTTCACGTGGGAACACACCGCGCAGTCCCTGCTCTCCGTGGCGCGTTCGCTGCACGCCGGCACGGTGCGGACGTAATCGCGCGGACTTTTTTGCACATCCCGCAATGCCTGTGGTATGCCAACGGCAGGAGGAGCATGTATGACCAGGATGAACTGTCAGAAGCGCGTCATTAACGCCATGGCGCCCATTCGTATCTGTGACTTGGGCGGGTGGACCGATACGTGGTTTGCGGAGACCGGCGCGGTCTTCAACATCGGCGTATATCCCTATGCCGAGGTGCAGATTGATGTCCACGACACGCCCCCGGGCGATGAACGCAAGATCATCATTCATGCGGAGAATTTCGGCGACCGCTACGTGCTCGATCCCGGACCCATCGAATACGACAAGCACCCGTTGCTCGAGGCGTCCATCGACATTATGGACATTCCCCCGGACCTCTCGTTCGAAATCAACTTGTTCTCGAATGCGCCGGCAGGCTGTTCGACCGGAACTTCGGCGGCGGTGAGCGTAGCGCTGCTGGGGGCGCTCGACATGCTCAAGGGCGGCAGCATGACGCCGCACGAGGTGGCGACGCTGGCGCACCGGGTCGAAACAGAGAAGCTCGGCCTGCAATGCGGCATTCAGGATCAATTGTGCTCGGCATACGGCGGCATCTGCTATATCGAGATGTTCCAGTACCCGCGCGCGTCGGTTTCGCAGATAACCGTCTCCAACTCGATCTGGTGGGAACTCGAACGCCGCATGGTTCTCGTCTACCTCGGCCGGACGCACTCTTCGAGCGAGGTCCACGGCCAGGTTATCCGCCGTCTCGAATCCAATGCGTCCGACCGCTCTGCGCTCGAACCGCTTCGCCAGGCCGCGCGCCAAGGCAAGGATGCGGTATATCACGGAGACTTCAACGCCCTAGGACGGGCCATGATCGCGAACACCGAAGCGCAGCAGGGGCTGCATCCCGCCCTCGTTTCCGATGCGGCCGCGGCCGTCATCGGGCTCGCGCGCGAATGCGGCTGCATCGGGTGGAAAGTGAACGGGGCGGGCGGCGAGGGCGGCTCGTTGAGCATTTTGTGCGGGCCGGACAACGCGCGGAAGCGGGCGTTCATCCAGGCCTTGCCATCGCTCAATCCGTCGTTTCGGGTGATTTCCACGTACCTCTCCCGTGTCGGGCTCCGGCGCTGGGAGTCCACGGAATGATGGACCGTTTCGCGGAGCCGGAGTACATGGACGATGCCGAGGAGGCACGGGCCTACGCCGAAACCGATTTCAGCGCGGTGAATCAGGCCTTCGCCGAACGCCTGCTCGAACTTGCCGGAAGCACCGCCGAGGCGCAGGTGCTCGATTTCGGCTGCGGGCCGGGCGACATCACGCTGCGCATAGCGCGGTCCCGGCCGGGCTGGCGCATCACCGGCCTCGACTTCTCGCGCGCCATGCTCGCCTTCGCGCGGCGCGCCCAGGCGCGCACCGGCGATGCGCCCCATGCCTCCTGGGTGATCACGGACGCCAAGTGCTGCCCCTTTCCGGATGCGCGTTTCGATATCCTCTGCTCGAACAGCATCCTCCATCACATCACCGGCGCCGTGCAGTTTTGGCGCGAGATTCGGCGCCTCGCGCGGCCGGGCACGCTGATCTTCTTCCGTGACTTGTTTCGCCCGGAGAGCGAGGCCGCGGCGCGGGCGCTCGTCGAGAAACATGCGGGCGATGCCAGCCCGCTGCTGCAGGAGGAGTTCTATCGGTCTTTCCTCTCGGCCTACACGATCGAGGAAGTCCGCGAACAACTCGGCGAGGCGGGCCTCGCCTCCCTGCGCGTCGAACAGATTACCAACCGGCATATCGACATTTTTGGATTCGCATCAGGTTGAAGGAAAGGCCACCGCCCCATGAGATCATCGCTTGCGTTTTCGTCGCTCCTGCTCCTCCTCGTGATTGCCGGCGGCTGCGCCACGCAAACCGCTCCGGCCCCCGCGCTTCGGCCGGTCGCCGCCCAAGGCGCCCTGAATGCCGATGGCACAGTCGCGTGGTACCGCGCCACGGACATCGGCCTTGAAGGACAGGGCTGGAGCACACTGAACGCGCCGTATGACCGGCTGCCGCCGGAAGCCGAAGGGCAGGTCACGGAACATGTCTGGGGCCTGTCGCATCACTCCGCGGGGCTCTGCGCGCACTTCGTCACGGATTCCCCAAAAATTCTTGCGCGCTGGTCACTCACTTCGGATCGGCTCGGCATGCCGCACATGCCCGCCACCGGCGTCAGCGGCGTCGACCTCTACGTGAAGGATCAGGGCCGTTGGGGCTGGATTGGCATGGGACGTCCGGAGAAGGCCAAGGACAACGAAGCGGTCCTGGCCGCGGACATCCCCGCCGGCCCGCATGAATACCTGTTGTATCTGCCGCTGTACAACGGCACGGAGAAACTCGAGATCGGCCTCGCCCCCGGCGCCACGATTCAGCGTGCCGCGTTTCCCGGCAAGCCCGTGCTTGTGTGGGGCACGTCGATCGTCCAGGGCGGGTGTGCCTCGCGCCCGGGCATGGCCTATCCCGCGATCCTCGGACGCCGCCTGAACTGCTCCACGATCAATCTGGGCTTTTCCGGGAATGGCCGCATGGACCCGCCGCTTGCGGCCCTGGTTGCGAAGCTCGACATGGCCGCGTTCGTCATCGATTGCGCCCCCAACATGGATCCCGCGCTGATCACCGAGCGCACCGAGCCGCTGGTTCGCGCCCTGCGCGCGGCCCACGCGGATACCCCCATCGTGCTCGTCGAGAACGTCCCCTATCAGAAGGGCTGGTTCCTCGCCGAAGCGCGGGAATCCTACGAAAAGAAGAACAAGGCCCTGCGGGAATCCTTCGAGCGCCTCCAGGCCGTGGGTGTACGGCATCTCTACTACGTCCCCTGCACCGACCTCTTCGGCCCTGACAACGACGCGACGGTCGATGGCACCCACGCCACGGATTTGGGTTTTTACCGCATGGCCGACGCGATCGAGCCGTTCCTTCGCCGCGCCTTGAGCCAACCCTGACCCGGCGCGGCCGCCGGCTGCCCACGCATCCCGGGTTTGACATTGCGGGATGCAGACGGAATACTCACGCCGTTTCGAGCATGTGAAGGCGTATCCATGACAAGAATCCCGGTAATTCGCGCGTTGTGGCTCTGCTACGGCGGCATGATCTGCGTCGCGATGGCCTCGAGCCTGACCCCCGTGTATTTCACGACGTTCAGCGCGGTCTTCGGCTTGTCCGAGGAACAGTTGGGGCGCATCGCCGCGGTGACATTTGCAGGTTTCGTGGCGGGTGTCGTGTGCAGCGGCCCGCTGGCGGACCGCTTCGGCATGAAGCCATTCGCCATGCTGGGGCTGGCGCTCGTTGCGGCGGGACTCGCCCTGCTGGGAAGCGCACGGAACTATGCCATGATCCTGGGCGCCGCCGCCCTGATGGGATTCGGGGCAGGCGTGCTGGATATGGTTCTGAGCCCGATCGTGAGCGCGCTGCGCCCGGAACAGCGCACCTCGGCGCTCAATTGGCTCCATTCATTCTATTGCACGGGGGCGGTCGCCACTGTGCTGGTTGGAACGCTCCCCTTCCGCCTGGGCGTTTCGTGGCGCGTGGCGGCGCTGGCGCTGGCCGCATTTCCCGTGGCCGTGTGCTGGGGGTTCTGGCGCATGGACGTGCCCGCGCTGGCGCATGAGAGCGCGGAGCCGGGCCATTTCGCCGCGTTGCTGCGCCGGCCCGCCTTCCTCGCGGCACTGCTCTGCATCTTCCTGACCGGCGCGACGGAGATGGGCATGGCGCAATGGCTCCCCGCGTATGCCGAACGCGGCCTCGGCTTCGGAAAGGCCACGGGCGGATTGGCCCTGGCGGGATTCTCCGTGGGCATGGCCCTCGGGCGGATTCTGGCCGGGAGCGCCGGGCACTGGGTGCGGCCGAGGCTGCTGATGGCGGCGTGCGGGGCACTCACTCTCGCCATGTACGCCGGGGGATGCCTCCTGCCGTGGCCCGCGGCGGCGTTGGCCTCGTGCATGCTCGTGGGCTTCACGGGGAGTTGCCTGTGGCCGACCACACTCGCCGTGACGGCCGACCTCTTCCCCCGGGGCGGCGCCATCATGTTCGCGGCGCTGGCCGCGTCGGGGAATCTCGGGTGTTTTGTGATGCCTTGGGTGATCGGCGCCGTCGCGGACACATCGAATCTCCGATGGGGTCTTGGCTTGAATGCGCTGTGCCCGCTGCTGATCGTCGCCGCCACATGGGCCATCCGCGAACGTCATCGCTAGCGAAGCGAATGCGCCCTCGTCCTTGGAGCTACGTCGTTCGAGACCTGTCTAGAAGTCCTCGAGGTCCTTGTCATCGAGCGGGATGACATCTTCGGGCGCCCGCAGCTTCTTGTGGGCGGTCTGGCCGGGCGAGGCGGGCAAAGGGATCTTCCGTGTGCGCCGTTCCGGCAGAGCCGAGGGTCGGGACTTCGGGGTCTTCGGGGCCGCGCCGTGATGCGCCGTGTCCTGACGGCGGGCATGCGCGCCCGCGACAATGCCAACCAGTTCGGCGACCATCGCATTGAGGGCGGCGGCCTGGGCGGAGAGTTGCTCTCCGGCGGACGCGGCTTCCTCGGAACTGGCGGCGTTGGCCTGGGTCACCTGATCCATTTGGGAGACGGCTGTGTTGACTTGCCCAATGCCTTGGGCCTGCTCGTTCGTCGCGGACGAAACCTCGCCCACAAGTTGGGTCACTTTCTGGGCCTTGGCCGCAATCTGTTCCAGAATTCCGCCCACTTCGGCCGAGGCGGCGACGCCCTGATCCGAGTTCTTCTGCGCGCCTTCAATCAGCGCGGCGGTGTTTCGGGCCGCTTCGGCGCTGCGTTGGGCGAGATTGCGGACTTCCTCCGCAACGACGGCGAAGCCTTTTCCGGCCTCTCCGGCCCGGGCCGCCTCGACCGCGGCGTTCAACGCGAGGAGGTTTGTCTGAAACGCAATTTCGTCGATGGTCTTGAGGATCTTGGCCGTCTGATCCGAGGAGGACTTGATTCGGGCGATGGCTTCATTCATGCGCTGCATGGCGGCCAGACCCTTGTCCGCGGCGTCGCGCGCCTCGTTGGCCATAACGTTTGCTGTCTGCGCGTTTTCGGCGTTCTGCCGGGTCATGGAAGCCATCTCCTCCAGGGAGGCAGAGGTCTCCTCCAGGCTCGATGCCTGATGGCTGGCGCCGTCGGCCATGGCCTGGCTCGACTGGGCGACCTGGCCCGCGGCGCCCGTCACCTGATCGGCCCCGGAAGCCAGTCCCGCGATGATGCGGTGCAGGGGCCGGGTGATCGAGCGGGCGATCCACGTGCCGAAGGCGATACCGAACGCACTGAACAGGATGCCCCCGAACAGGAAGAGCGCCTGTCCGCGCGCGGAGGCCGTTTCGCTGGCCGTGGCGAGCACGAGCACCTCCCCCTTCTTCTGCTCGATGGCTTGGGCGCGTTCGTTGACCCGCCCGTTTCTGGCCCGGACCCCCTCCTGGATCTTCGTGATGGCCTTCTCCTGTTCCGCCTGCAGCGTGTCGATCAGGCCGCGCATTATCTGGAAGCTGCTCGTTTCGCCCCCCGTGTCCGTCGAGTGGACGCCGCTGCCCGGCGTGGCGGCGGCCTGAATCACCCCGCGCGACTGCTGCTTCCAGGTTTCGAAACGCTGCACGAACTGTTGATACATGGCCTTGGCTTCTTCGGCAATGAAAGTGGCCGAGGCCTTTTTCATGCGCTCTTCGGCCTGGCCGATGTTGTCCGTGTTGTCCTTGTCGGCCTTGGCCAGCATCTCCGGCGAGGCGGATTCGAGCGCCTCCTTCTCCGCGACGAGTGCCTGATAGACGTCGCGGTCCGCTTCCAGCATCAGGATCCAGCCGGTGTTGAGCTCGGCCACCTTCGGGAAATCGCCGTTGACCAGAGCCAGCACATCTTCCTTGAGCAGCGGGATCATCTGCTGATCGATCAGCGGCACGAATTCGCGGCGCACCACCTGGTCCAAGTCGCTGCGCAGGACGCGCAGTTCAAACACGCCCAGGATGCTGACGCTGATCAGCAGCAGGATGCTGACGCCGGTCATCAGGACCATTTTGACATTGATGCCCATGGTGACATTCCTCACGTGATGCTGTTGTGCATCACTCCGTTATCGCCGCTGACCGAGCTAGAACGGACCGCGTTGTCCGCGGTGGCACGCGCGCACTCACAATCCGCATATCCTTCGGGAGCCGACGGCCTTGCGCCGCATTGTACGCGCAATGTATCGTACGTAACCCTGTGCGTTCTGCCGGGTCTGCACACCTCGGACCGAACGTGGTGGATCATGCCACAATTGTGCATATACCGCAAATCACGCAAGTTCAAGGGAATTGCCGTGTCCCTACAGCGGAAGTGTACTATGGATACTGCGATAAACTCCCACGCGATCGTCGGCCTGCCGGGAGTCCCCGTAAGAGGACGGGCGGCGTGCGCTGCTAGGAATCCTCAAGCCCCATGTCGTCAAGGGGGATGACAGCTTGGGGGAGGGGGGGCTTTTGGCTGGCGGGCACGAAGAGATCTGACGCCGGCAATGCGGCCCTGCCTGCCTTTCGCTCCGGCACCGGGAGTGCGGTGCGCTTCCTGACCGTTCCGTCCGATTCGTAGTCGTTGCGTGCTCTCTTTTCGCCGCTCACGGCGACCACCAATTCCGCGACCATCTTATTCAGTTCTTCGGCCTGGGCGGAGAGTTCCTCTCCTGCCGAGGCCGCTTCCTCGGAACCGGCCGCATTGGATTGTATGACCTTGTCCATTTGGGAGACCGCCGTGTTGACATGAGCGATGCCTTGGGCCTGTTCTTTGGTGGCCGCGGACACTTCGCTGACAAGTTGGGTCACTTTCCGCGCTTTGTCCGCGATGTGTTCCAGGATTTCGGTGACCTCCAGCGAAGCCGCCACGCCCTGTTCCGAGTTCCGTTGCGCGCCTTCGATCAGGGAGGCGGTGTCTTTCGCGGCTTCAGCGCTGCGGCGGGCGAGGCTGCGCACTTCTTCCGCCACGACGGCAAAGCCCTTGCCGGCCTCGCCGGCACGCGCCGCTTCCACCGCGGCGTTCAGCGCCAGGAGATTGGTTTGGAAGGCGATTTCGTCGATGGTCTTCAGTATCTTGGCCGTCTGATCCGAGGATTCCTTGATCTTCCGGATGGCGTCATTCATCCGCTGCATGGAGGTGATTCCGCGGTCCGCGGCTTCTCTGGCCTGGTCCGCGGTCGTATTGGCCATGCCGGCGTTTTCCGCGTTCTGCCGGGTCATGGACGCCATTTCTTCGAGGGAGGCCGAGGTTTCTTCGAGGCTGGACGCCTGCTTGCTGGCGCCCTCGGCGGTGGATTGACTCGTTTGGGCGACCTGGCTGGCCGCATCGAAGACCTGCTCCGAGCCTTCGGTGAGCTTGCGGATCACCTTGTTGATTGGCCGGGTGACGCTGCGCGTGATGAGGATGGAGAGCAACAGTCCCAGGATCAGCGCGGCGGCCAATCCGGCGCCTGTGGCGGCTGAGGCGGTATTCAGCGATTTCACGGTGGCGTTGGCCATGTTCCTGGCATCGGTCATGCTTTCCGTGGCCTTCTTCTCGGCCGCCGCCAGCACGGCATGGCCCTTCTGGTCAAAGCTCTCGTTCACCTGTTCGAGCGCGCGCCAACTCTTCAGAAGCTCCTGGATGAGCGCCTTGTAGTCGGCCGCCGCCTTGCGCGCGTTGTCGATTTGATCCAGGTTGATTTGCTGGGTGCTCTTCGCCCGGAGCCCTTCGAACTGCGTGTTAATGCCTTCCAAGGCTTCTATAGCTTGTTCCAGGCCGTTGGGCTGATGAATGGCTTGGGCGGTCCACACCTCCAGACGGGCCTGATTCGCCAAATTGACGATCGCCGAGGCCGTCTCGATCTTGTCGAACCGCTGCAACACTTTTTCCGGCGTAACCGGTGCGCCTTGGGGTGGCGCTGTGCCGGCGGCGGACGGAAGGGTGTTCGCGCCTGAGGAGGCCCGTTCGCCGGCCTCTCCCATCCGCAGGATCTCGGATCGCAGTTTCTGCGCTTCATTCTGCTCATATTCCGCGCAGCTCTGGATGAGAAGCTTGGCCGCTTCATTGAGGCGGGTCCGGCAGTCCTGGATTTGGGTGACTTCCTTCGCCATCTCGTCGGCAATGGCCGCATAGCCCGTCACACTGTCTTGAGCTTCGTCTGCGGCCTTCCTGAGCCCCGCCAGGTTCTCCGAACGGGAACCCAGCTCCTGCGCCGACTTAAGGAGTTCCCTCGTGTGGCCGAGTTCTTGCTGGCCCTCTTCGTAAAAGGTTTTGTCTTCAGAAAAGCCGTAGCCGCGCATGGCATACATCGTCAAGAGCGCGTGGCGCTCGATTTCGTTCACGAGCGTCACCTCGGGAACGTTTTCATTGGCCGTCTCCCACGCATCTCTTCGCACCTGAAGCATGTTGTACACACAGAATGCGCCTCCGATCACGGAGATCAGGATCAACACGCAGAATCCAGCGCCAATCTTCCCGGCCAGACCAAAACGTTTCAACATGGCATGCCCTCCTACGCGGCGCCGCCGGACGCACTGGATGCGCCCGTTGATGCCGATTCACTGGGGACGCCTCGACCGAGGGATATGGGTGCCTTCATCTCGCCGTGGAAGTCACGAAGAGATGAACCAGAGCGAGGACGCCCCTCCTGCTCTCCTAATGCTCACTCACCTTTGAGGAAGGGCACACTTGCCGCACACCCTTCCGCCTAATCATGTCGTGCTAACGTTCGCCTCTACACGGAGGCCTGTTCAATGGCCGACAGTTCCCTGGTGGACAACACCCGATCGACGTCGAGCAAAATGACAACCTTCTGGCCAACCTTGCCCATGGCCCGGATGAACGTCGTGTCGATGGTCGCGCCAAAAGAAGGCGCGGGCTCGATTTGGCCGGACTGAATCTCCAGCACTTCGGAGACCTCATCCACAATGACTCCCATGGTCACTCGGGACTCGGCGCCCGCGACTTGGACCACGATGATGCAGGTGCGTTCGGTGTCGAGAACCGTTTCCATGCCGAACTTGAGCCGCAGATCAACCACAGGAATGACTTTGCCGCGCAAATTGATGACACCCCGCACAAAATCCGGCGTGCGCGGTACGCGCGTGACGTTCATCATGCCGATGATTTCCTGCACCTTGAGGATCTCGATGCCATAGAGTTCCTCGCCCAGATGGAAAGTGAGGTGTTTTCCGGCAACCGATGTCTGCGTGTCTGTTTCCGCCATAGCCCAAGCCTCCTCTTCATGTTACGCGTCTCGCACACCGAAGGACACCCGCCGACTTCACTCCCTGCACTTTCACCCTGCCTGCTAAACAAAATCCACCGCCCGCGCATTCGCCAGTCATCCCGAAACCTTATTATCTCCGCAGACCCGGTATTCATACAACTTTTTATCTCTTTAAACCACGGGCTTGTCCGGATTATTCGCGTCAGAACGGTTTTGCGGGGCCGTGGCCGGCCTTCCGGCCCGGAACGCCCGCCAGGGGCACACACGGGACTTCTACTGGGCAGGGCTTTGCGTGTAGAATCGGGACGGTTTCCAGCAAGAAAAGGAGTTGGCATATGGGCGCAATCACCGCAGATACCGTGCTGGGCATGTCCCGGGGTTTCATGGAATGCCGTATCTTGTTGACGGGAGCGGAGTTGAATGTATTCGGCATGCTGGCTTCCGGGCCGATGACCGTTTCCGCCCTGGCGGAGCGCACGGGCGCCTCGGTACGTGGGCTGACGATCCTTCTGGATGCGTTGACTGCGCTCCGGCTCCTGGACAAGACGGGCGAAGCCTATCAATGTCCCCAAGGCGTGGCCGCACTGCTATCCCCGAATTCGCCGGACAGTGTCCTGCCGATGGTCCTGCACACGGCGGGGTTGTGGGGGCGCTGGTCGGCCTTGACCGAGGTTGTGCGCAAGGGAACGGCCGAGGGCAAGCCGGCCGCTTTCGAGGAGGAGGGGCAATTGGAGGCGTTTATCGGCGCGATGCATGTTATTGGACGGCGCGCGGCGAAAGCCTTCGCGGATGCGTGCGGCGCGGGCAACGCGAAGGCGTTGCTGGACGTGGGCGGCGCCTCGGGCACGTATGCCCAAGCATTCCTGGAGTCGAGTCCCGGGATGCGCGCGACGATCTTCGATCAGCCCGACGTGATCGAAATGGCGCGAAAGCGCCTGGGTGCAGAAGGCCTGCTGGATCGCGTAACCCTGGCGCCGGGCGATTTCTACAAAGACGAATTGCCGGGAGGCCATGACCTTGCGCTGCTCTCGGCCATCATTCATCAGAACAGTCCCGAACAGAATGTCGCGCTCTATCAAAAGGTGTTCCGGAGCCTGGAACCGGGGGGGCGCCTGCTGATTCGGGATCACGTGCTGAGTGCCGATCGCACGCAGCCGCCGGGCGCGGCGATTTTCGCGGTGAACATGCTGGTCGCGACGCCCCGGGGCAATTGCTATACGCTGGCGGAGATGGAGGAGACCCTGGCGGCGGCGGGATTCACGCGGGTGCGCCTGCTTCAGCCGGACGAGCGGATGAACGGCCTCGTGGAGGCCTTCCGGCCATGAGCGCCCTATGAATCTGCTATGTCCGCACCGGGAACCGTTTCTTGTCGAGGAGGAGGCTTTTTCCGCGGAGGAGGTAATCGCCACGCTGGATCCGTTGCTTACGGATGAGCGGCGTGCGCGGCTCCTGGGCGTGATTGCGGAGCGCACCTATTCGGTGGTGCCGGTGATGGAGGGCTTGTACGATCGGGGGAATGTGAGCGCGGTGCTGCGGAGCGCCGAGGCGCTGGGCTTTCAGAGCGTGCACATCGTGGACACGTCGGCGCGTTTCAAGGAGGCGAAACGGGTGACGCAGGGCGCGGAGAAATGGCTCGACCTCGCGTTGTGGCCGGACACCCCGAGTTGCGTGCGCGCCCTGCGCGGCGCCGGCTGCCGGATTCTGGCCACCCACCTCGAGCATGCGCGGCCCATTGACGAGGTGGCATTCGACACGCCCGCGGCGATCTTCTTCGGCAATGAGAAGTGCGGCGTGAGCGCGGAGCTGCTCGAACTGGCGGACGATCGCGTGATCGTTCCGATGCCGGGCTTCGCGAAAAGCTTCAATATCTCCGTCGCCGCGGCGCTGTGCCTGTATCACATACGCCAGGATCGCATTCGCCGCCTGGGCACGGCGGGCGACCTCGATCCGGACACCCGCCGGGTATTGACCGCGTCGTTTTTCCTGCGCTCGGTGCCCCATGCCGAACGCATTCTGCTCGAGCACCGGCGCATGCCGCGCGGGTGACCGCGCCCCTTCGCCCGTGCGTTCTGATCGCTTTCCGGAATCCGTGCCATATACGGGGTTGGAAGTCATAGCGCAACAGCGAGGACGGTTCCATGGCACTCTACAAGTACCGGGCGTTGGACGTCGAGGGGAAGCCCGTGGAAGGCACCATCGAGGAGTCTTCGGCCCACCGCGTGACGAAGGTCCTTCAGGAACGTGGGTTGACCGTAAACACGGTCGAGGAACTGCATCGGGAACGCGGCCTGCTCCGCGTTTCGAAACGGCTTTCCTGGGACGAACTGAATGTGCTCACGGACCAGCTGGTTTCCGTGGCGCGGAGTGAATTGCCGCTGGCGCCGGCGGTGAAAGCCCTGGCCGCGGATCTGCGCAGCTCCCGCCTGAAACCGGTGCTCGATCAATTGCACAAGGATCTGGAACAGGGTGTCTCGCTGGAAGACGCCATCACCCGGCAGCATGCGAGCTTCCCCAAGCTGTTCCCGAGCGTGATCCGGGCCGGCGAGAAGACGAGCAACCTCGCGGGCGTGCTGCAGCTCCTGTGCAATTACACGACCCGCATGATTGGCGTGAAACACACCCTTCAATTGGCGATGGCCTATCCGGTGATGGTGCTGCTCATCGGCTCCTGCGTCATGGGCTTCCTGCTGGTCAAGGTCGTGCCCGTCTTCGCGGACATCTTCCACGACTTCGGCGGACAACTGCCCTGGCCGACGCAGTTCTGGGTGGACATGGGGGATTTCATGGTTCATCGCTGGCAGGCGGTGGTCGTGGGGATTGCCGCGGGCTACATTGCCGCACGGCTGCTCCGGGCCTACCTGGCGCGGACCCAGAGCGGCAGCGCCTGGCTGGACTGGCTGCGCATGCACATGCCGGTGCTGGGGCATATGCACTATCTGATGGCCATGGCGCGCTTCAGCCGGACCCTCGGCATGCTCCTGGCTTCCCGCGTGCCGATCATCGAGAGCCTGGAGCTGGCCGCGGCCAGTTCGGACAGCCCGCTGCTGCAGCAGGCGGTCGAGGAGGCGAGCCTTCAGGTGGCGGGCGGCGAACGCATCGCGGACTCGCTCTCGGGCACGGGGTTCTTCGGCCACAACTTCTGCTGGCTCCTCTCCACGGGCGAGGAGCGCGGCCGCGCCGAGGACGCCCTCGAAAACCTGGCAAACACCTACGATCGGGAAATCGCGACGCGGGACAAACTGGTCGGAACGATGGCCGCGCCCATCATGGTGCTGCTGCTGGGCGGCATCATTGTCAGTCTGCTGGTTTCCCTCTACCTGCCCATCTTCACGTTGGGCGATGTGATCTCCGGCTCATGAAACTACGCGATCTGCTTTTCTCAGACCTGGGACGGCTTCTGGGCCGCAAGCGCAGCGAAGCACCCGTGCGCGAGTGGGGCGATCTCTGGTTCACGCGAATCTTCTCGCCGGGTTCCTGGCACCGCCCGCTCCGGCGCAAGAAAGTCGCGCGCTTCGACGCTTCCAACTACACGCCGGGCCGTTACTATCGTTCGCGAAGTGCCCGCTGGAAGGGCCCCATCTATCTTGCGGTCGGACACTGGCGCCGGGACCTGCTCACCGTCGTGGATCAGATAGGCGCCATTGTGAAGACCAACGCGCCGCTGGTACCGGGCCTGGAAGCCTGCGGCCGCGAGGAGCGACGGCAGCGCGGCGGACTGAGCGCGCGCAACATCTTCGCCCTCGCGGAAGCGTATGGCGTCATGCTCTCCATCATCCTGGTGGGCGTTTACGTCGGCATCACCCAGTTCGACTTGTTTGGCGACGTCGACCTGCCCACGCTGGTGTATTTCTGCGCCGTCGGCGCGGTCGCGGCGGTGCCGGGCGTGTTCTTCCTGCGCCGCAGCGGGCGGCTCGAAGCGGTCTTTCTCACGCTGCGCGATGATCTTTCGGCGGGACTTCCACTCTCCGAGGCCATGGCGCGCCAACGGCGTTTCTTCCCGCGCTTCTCCGTCGACCTGGTGAAGGCGGGCGAAGAGTCGGGGCGGATGGGCGACTGCCTGGACCAGCTGGGCGACGATACGCTGCACGCGCTGACGATAGGCAAGGGGGTGGTCTCCAACCTGCTCTACCTCGGATTCGTCTTTGCGGCACAGATGACGATTCTGACGTTTCTCTCCATAAGGGTGCTGCCCGTCTTTATCGATATCGTACAGGACTTCGGGGGGCAATTGCCGGGCCCGGCGAGGGTGATGACGGGCCTCGTGTATGCGATCTTCGGCGACAGGCGACGCTTGTCCTCCACCCTGAACGGGGACGAGCGCACCGCCGCCTGGATTCTCTTCGTGGTGCAATTGCTTGCCGTGGTTGTGCTGTTCATGATTGCGGCGTTTCTCATCACGCGGCTGCGCCGCAGGACCTTCTCGACACGTTCGATGGCCGCCGTGCTCTTGCTCATCCCCGGCCTGCGCAGCGTGGTGGTTCACCGGAATCTAGCCGTCGTGTCCTTGATCCTCGAGAAACTGCTGCGGGCCGGCGTGCCGCTGGAGCGGGCGCTCGAGAGCGCCGCGAACTCGGAACTGAACCCCCTGTACGAGCGGTCGGTGCGCCGCGTGCGCCAACGGATCCTGCAGGGCGAGAGCCTGGGGGACGCCTGGAACGCCGAGAAAGGGCGTCGGGCCCTGGCCCCGGCCTCGTTCTGCGGCCTCGTGTTGCTGGGCGAACGTTCGGGAATGCTGCCGGACGCCTTCGGCCGGCTGGCGGAGTTCTACGGGCGGCAGGCGGAGAAGCGGGTCCGCATTATCTCGGATGCGCTCATGCCGCTCGGGGTGCTTTTGCTGGGCGGCATCACGCTCAGCGTGGAATTGGCCGTTTTCTTGACGCTGACCTCGATCTACAACGTAATCATGGGAAGCCTGTGATCATGGAATGCGGTAACCCGTTACAGCGCCGGAATCGGCGCAGCACGCGCGGTGCGGCGCTCGTGGAACTGACCTGCGCCATCTTCATCATCACGGTTGGGGTTTTCGGGGCGCTGCAGATGTATACGCTCGCGTTGACCGGCGCGAAAGTCGCCAATGAATACAGCATTGCCGGCCGTGTGCTCATCAATGAGATCGAGACGCTCCGCGGAAGCCCGTTTGAGTCGCTGGCCGCGGGGAAGAGCCCCTTCCGGAGCCAAACGCCGGAAATGGACCGCCTGGTGCGCGCCTCCGGGACGGTCGAAATCATGGAGTATCCGGGCGTCCCGGACTTGAAGTCGGTGCGGGTGGCGTTGCGGTGGGTGGGCGAGCACGGGCGGGTCGTTGAGAAGCAGTTGAACACGCTGATTGCGAAGAAGAGGTGAGCACCATGGCCGGAACAAGGCCGCCTCGCGCGGGATACAGTCTGCTGGAGATGTTGATGTACGTGGCCGTTATGTTCGTCCTCGTCAGCCTCTGCGGCAAGCTCTTCGTCAGCGGACTGCGGCTTTCAACGCTCGGCACACAGGCCATGGATCGCATGATGGATGTGACGAACCTCCAGAGAGATTTCACCCAGGCTGTGCGGAGCGCGAGCGCGGTCGTGCCGGAACTGGGCACGTACCGGAGCGGCGAAGCGCAGTTGGTGCTTCGCGCGGAACCGCAGGACGGGTGCCCGCACTACATCGTGTTTGGCGCGTTGCGGGATCCGCAACACCTCAGCCGAATGGACCTTGTGGAAAAGGACGGGAAACTCGATTCCAGCCGCTTCGTGACGTACCGCGTTCCGGTGGACTCGATTCGTTTCGACATGAGTGGCCCCGGGTTTGTGCAGCTTGATGTGATGGCTCAGGGCCGGCAGGAGTGCCAGACCGCCCGCCGTTTTGTCGCCGCGCCGCGCGGGATTGGAGAACAACCATGAAGCACAGCACACCGCAGATTTCCACTGCACGGTCGGAAGTCCGCCGGCGCGGCGCGGCACTCATCATGGCGATTATGCTGGTTGCCGTGATGGGCATCGGCGCGGGCGCGGTGTGGAGCTACCTGCACGTCACGCTGAAACAGGGCCAGCGGACCGAAAACGACGCGGTGGCGCAATGCCTCGCGGAAGCGGGCCTGGACAAGGCGATCGCGGAGTTGCGTGCGAAGCGTCCATACACGGGTGAAAAAGACACCTGGCTGGACGGCGGCCGCTTTGCCGTCGAGGTAACGCGCGGCGCGGGTCCCGGGGACTATGTGCTGCGCGCCACCGGCGAGCGGGGGACGGAGAACCACCTCTGGGCGCGGTGCGTGCTTCAGGCGGACCTAAGCTTCGGGCCGGATGGGACCGTCACCCAGTACCGGTGGCACGTGGAGCGGCGGGCATCATGAGACACGCTCCTCCCATTCGGCGCAACGTTCATCCAGGAGTCCCCGTCATGAACCACTCCGGGAAATTCCGCAGGAACGCCTTCATCCTGATTGAGTTGCTGGTGGTCATTGCGATCATCGGCATCCTCGCGGCCATCTTGCTCCCCGCGCTCGCGCGGGCGCGGGAAGCGGCACGTCGCGGCAGCTGTGCCTCCAACCTGAATCAGTTGGGCATGGCGCTGGTGATGTATGCGGAGGAGAACACGGGGCAATTGCCCTGGAGCGGCGGCAAGAACAATGCCGACTGCCTGCTTGGCCTCCACCGGAATTACCTGAGCGACATCCGAACGTACATCTGTCCCTCCGATGCCAATACAAACCCGGGCAACTTCTTCAGTGACGACAGGGAACGGCTGCCCCTTCCGCTCAATACGAGTGTCGAGTCGCAGGCCAGCCTGCGCTGCAGCTATGACTACCTCGGTGCTTACACCACCACTCCCATCGTGTTGCCGCCGCCCGAGCGGGGGACGCCGCCGCAGCCGCTGATGTGGGACCTTACGGGCTATGCGGCGAACGTCAACACCTTCAACCACATTCCGGGCGGGTCAAACGTGCTCTTCCTGGACTGCTCGGTGGCCTTCGTCAAGTATCCGGGGTTCGCGGGGCGGTATCTTCCGATACAGCCGGTGGGCATCGCTTTCGATGACCCCGCCACGTACCTGACGAACCCGCCCGATTCCGAGGGGCCGAGACGGCCGCGGGACTACAACCCCGGCCGACCCGCCCCGAAAGCGCCTGCCAAGAGCGGACTGGCCATCAAGAAGCGCTGAGCGCATCGCAACACGTTGAGACGCCGGGATGCTTCGCAGGATAGGTTGTTCTTCCACAAGGAGTTGCGGGGTGTCCTGTGTCGTGACCCCGGGAGTGAGCCCCGGCCGCACCGCCCGAGGCCAGGCACCCATGAAACCGGGATTCGGTGCACCAGGTCTGAATCGACGTGCAACGGCCCCCGGAATTTGCTAGAATACCCCCCTGTTCTGGCGCGAGGATTGAATAAACCTCTCCAAGTTGCGTCTGGGGTAGATGGAATTGCGCGGGCCGCAAGCCTGCAAGCTAACAAGAGGAGACCGTGAATGAGAGCGAAGTTGTGGATGTTTGTGATGCTCACCCTGGCGTTGGCGTTCTTCGCCGCGAAGCCCGCCCTGGCGGCGGATGCCCCTGCGGGCGATACGGAAGCGCTGAAGATTGAATTGCCGGAGCCGTTCTTCGGCGGCACGCCGTTGGACTACTGGAGTCCGAACCTGGAGCCCGAAGACTACAAAGACCGTCCGCCGATGATGGTTCCGAAGGGCACCGCGCTCCTGTCCAAGGGCAAAGCGGTCACCAGCAGCGCGAAGAACCCCTCCGTGGGCGAACTCAAGCAAATCACCGACGGCGACAAGGATTACGCGAAGTCGAGCCTGGTCGAACTGGGTTCGGGCGTGCAGTGGGTCCAGGTTGACCTCGGCCAGGAAAACGCCATCTACGCCATCCTGCTGTGGCACTTCCACGAGGGCAAACGCGTGTATTTCGATGTCGTGGTCCAGCTGGCCAACGATCCCGAATTCAAGACCGGCGTCACCACGGTTTACAACAATGACGCGGACAATTCGGCCGGCCTCGGCGTGGGCAAGGACAAGGAATACATCGAGAACAACAAAGGCCGCCTGGTCAAGGTTGACGGCGTGAAAGCCCGCTACGTCCGCTGCTACACGAACGGCAACACCGCCAACGAAATGAGCAACTACGTCGAAGTCGAAGTCTTCGGCAAATAAGCCTTTCACTGATTCATCGTTGCGCCCCCGGGCTCCGGTCCGGGGGCGCGCTGTTTTTGTCGGCAGGAATGAAACGGCCGGCCCTGTTGAATAAAGCGGCTCCGCGCCGCGTCTGTTGGCTTGGGAGATGTGCAGAAGATCGCCGCAGGCACAAACACGAGGAGACCGCGAATGAACACGAAAATGTCGATCGCCGCGATGGTTGCGCTGACTCTTCTTCTGGCTCTTCCGGCATCCGTTCATGCGGCGGAGGCCAACACGCTGGAGCCGCTGAAGATTGAACTTCCCGAAGCCTCCAACCAGGGCACGCCCTGCGAACACTGGAGTCCCAATCTTGAACCCGAGGAGTACAAGGAACGTCCGCCGCTCCTGGTGCCCCAGGGCACCGCGCTCCTGTCCAAAGGCAAGCCCGTCGCCGCGAGCGCCAAGGAACCGGTGCTGGGCGGATGGAAACAAGTCACGGACGGCGACAAGCGCTTCGAGAACAACAGCCTCGTTGAACTGGATTCAGGCGTGCAGTGGGTGCAGGTTGACCTGCAAGAGGAGCGCGCCATTCAGGCCGTCTTGATATGGCATGCCCACAAGGAGAAGCGCGTCTACTTCGACCTCGTGGTGCAACTTGCCAGCGATGCCGATTTCAAGACGGGCGTGACCACAATCTATAACAACGACTATGACAACTCCTCCGGCCTTGGCGTGGGCAAGGACAAGGAGTATATCGAGAATAACCGGGGCCGCTTGATGAAAGTAGACGGCGTCAAGGCCCGTTTTGTCCGCTGCTACTCCAATGGCAACAGCGCCAACCCAATGAACAACTACGTCGAGGTCGAAGTTTTCGGGAAGTGATCATTGACTCCTGCGCCGTCTGAGGGGGCATACTGTCCACAACGTTGCGAACTGTGCCCAAGACAAACGGAACGAGCGGGAGGGCGGTCACATGTTTCGATGGTTTTTTGTGGCGGGACTCTTGGCCGCCGGGGCGGGCGTTGCGCCCTCCGGCGCGGACCCCGTGCAGTCTTCCGTTTCGATTGTGGTGGGGGATGCTCCCACACTTCCCGAACAGACGGCCGCGAAAGAGCTGGCGGCGTATCTCGGGCAGGCAACCGGCCAGAGGTTTCCGGTGATTTCCGAATCCGGCGCGGATGCCGCCGCGCCACACATCTACGTGGGCGCCACAGCGTTTGCGCGCACACTCGGATTGGAATTCGCGGCGCTCGGCCCGGAGGAATGGGTCATCCGTTCTTCCGGGGCGCATCTCGTGCTGGCCGGCGGACGCCCGCGCGGCACGCTCTATGCCGTGTATCATTTCCTGGAAGACGAGGTGGGCATCCACTGGTGGAATCCCTTTGAGGAGAGCGTGCCGGACAAGACGACGCTGACGCTATCGGGGCTGGATCGGCGCGGGAAGCCGGTCTTCCGTTATCGCGACATTTATATGCTGTATGGCGGGGACAGGGGACGTTTCGCTGCGCACAACCGGCTCAACCGCGACGGAGACTCGGGCATTGCGCCCGAATACGGCGGGGAAATGGGCTATGGCCCGCCGTATCACGTTCACACGTTCTACATGTACTTCCCGCCGGAGCCGTACTTCAAGACGCACCCGGAGTGGTTCTCGCTCATCGACGGCAAGCGCGATGCGGATCAGAAACAGCTCTGCCTGAGCAACGCCGAATTGCGGGCCGCGTTTCTGGAGAAACTCAAGGCCTTTATCGTCCAGGCGCGCGCGGAAGCCGAGAAGAACGGCCAGCCCGCGCCCCTCGTGTTTGACGTGTCGCAAAACGACTGGGGCGGCATGTGCCAGTGCGAACACTGCCAGGCAATGGCCGTCGCCGAGGAATCGGAATCCGGGCCGCTCCTGGACTTCCTGAATTATCTCGCCGACGGCATCAAGGACGAGTTTCCCGGCGTCTACATCGATTCGCTCGCGTACATGATGACGCAGAAGCCGCCCAAGTCCCTGCGTCCGCGCGACAACCTGATCCTGCGGCTTTGTGACACAGGCAGCAACTTCACGCGGCCGATCACGGATCCGGAGAACGGGAAGTTCCGGGATCATCTCCTGAGTTGGGCGGGGATCACGAAGAACCTCCGCATCTGGAACTACGCCGTCACGTACGCGCCGTTCTACGGCCTGCCGCTGCCGACGGTTCAAACGTATCCCGTGAATTATCAGTTCTACGCAGAGCACAACGTGGAGGGGGTCTTCACGGAGCACGAGTATCCCATCCTGGCGGATATGCGCGATTTCAAGGTCTGGATGATGATGAAGATGCTCGAAGACCCGTATCAGGACTGTGACGGGCTCGTGCGCACGTTCACGGACGGGTTCTACGGGGTGGCGGGGGAAGCGATCCGCATCTATCTTGAAGCGCTCGAGAAGGCCTCGGCCGCGAAGCCGGGTTATCTCAGCATGGGCGCGTCGCCGCGCCAGTATCATTATCTCGATCTTGCGTTCATCCGCGCATCCCAGGAACTGTTCGACGGCGCTGAACGTGTCGTACAAGAGGACGCGGTGCTGCTGCGCCGGATGCGTTTCGCGCGGCTCCCCCTGGATCGTGCGACGCTCGTGCTCTTCCGCGAACTACTCTCGGAGTGGACGCGCAACGGGCAGGATGCGGAAGCGTTTCCGTTGAACCGCGACGCGGTTGCCGCGCGTTGCCGCGACACGTGGCAGACGCAGATAGAATTCCGCATCCCGACCGGAGAGCGCGATGCGGCCCGGGCCGAAATGGACGCGGAACTGAAACCCCTGCTGGCGCGTCCCGCGCATGTGCCGCTCCCCGAACAATTCCGCGGCCAGCCGCCGGGATCCGTTTTCGACTTCACGGCGGATGTCTCGCGCAACTGGGCAGATCAGGCCAAGCGCGTGCCCGATGCGGAGGCCGAAACCGGCCTGACAAACCGGCTCGAACTCTCCGGCGAAGATCTCCGGAAGTATGCGTTGCCCATGCCGTGGGGGCTCTACGACGTCATGAACAAGCGTGGCGCCGGCAGCGGCCTCATCCGGACCGAAGACGTGCCCGGCCCGGGGTACCACTGGCACAAGCTGGGCGCGTTTCCCATCGGTCCGTCCTATTATCTCTACTTCTTCTGGAGCTGGATCATCCAGGTCGATCTCGACAGCGCCGTCGACCCCAATCAGCCTGAACAGGCCTTCGAAATCTGGGCGCGCATCAAGTTCGAGGGCCCTGCGTTCCCGCATGGGAAACCCGATGCCGCGAATGCGATCTCTGTTGAACGCGTCATTCTCAAGAAGACGAAGTAGACGAGCTAATTCACGTTTGAGGCGGGAGAACGGGCGCGTAACGGCGTTGCGCATGGCCTGTAACGTGAGTGTCTGGGTGGCTTGAGCCGGTTCCTTTCGTGAGCCGCATCAGGCGCGTGAGCACAATGGAGGATGGATGCCATGGAGCGCATGGGGAGCTGTTGCCTGCGACGCGGAGGTGCCTTGATTGGACTTGCGGTGCTGGCGTTGATGGTGGGCTGCCCGCCTCCGGCGCCGGTGACGCCGGCGAAGACGCCGCTCGTCATCGGCATGGAATATGCCCTGCCGGGCTCGGCGGAGGGACTTGCGCAAACGCGTCTGCCGGGCGTGAAGTTCCTGCCTGATCTCATCGGCTGGGGGAAAATGCAGTCCTCGGCCGCTGCCTCGATCGATTTCAAGATGCTCGATCGGCTCGTGAAGGAGTATCAGGGAGCGGGCTTCGCCGAGTGCATGATCGGACTGAAGTCGGAAAGTGACTGGGCGTCAATTGCGCCGAATGCAGCGCTGCCCGACACGAATTTCGCGCCGAAACCCGAGTTCATGGACGACTACGCGGCGTGGGTCGGTGCGGTCATCGAGCGCTACGATGGCGACGGCACCGCTGACCTGCCCGGACTGAAGTATCCCATCCGCTACTACGAAATCGGCGTCGAATTCTCGACGTATGAACCCGAGCCCGTGCAGGACTACCTCGGCATGCTCGAAGCGGCGTATCAGGCCGCGCACGCGGCGTATCCCGATGTCGTGGTGCTCCAGGTCCCGTTCCTAACGACGACCGCATTTGACAGCAATCCCGGCCCGGACGAATACGAGGCCGCGTTCGCCGCGGTGGACCCGCGCATCCTGTATCATTCGCTCGCGGAGATCCGCGCGATCCTCGACCGGCCCGAATTGTTCGACGCGCTCAATTTCCATTGCCTGGCGGGCGCGCAGGAACTGGAGGCCACGATTCGCTGGCTCCGTTTCGAGATGGACAGCCGCGGCTACGACAAGCCGTTGATTGTGTCCGACACGTCGCCATCGCCGTTCGTGGGCTGGGGCGCGGCCACGACCTGCCAGGGGGATCCCGCTTCGCTCGGCATCTTGCTTGCCCCCGCAACCGAAGCGGACCGCTGCCGCCTCGCGGACTACTTCACGCTTCTTGTTAACGGGGACCCGGACACGCTGGACTGGGTTCGCGGCTTCGTTGCGGAAGACATGGCGCGGATGACGATTGTGGCCGCCGAACAGGGCATCGAGTTCCTGAACACGAGCTTTATCGAAGACCTGTTTCCGCTCAACACGCCGCTGTTCCGCGCGGGCGCGGGCAATGCGGCCTGGGCCGGCATGGTTGAAACCAGGCTCAACTTCTTCACACAGGAACACATTGTCAAAGGGCGCCGGCCCCTCTTCTACGCGCTGCGGCAAGTCGCCTACGAACTCGATTCGTATAACGTCGTCGAGCGCGTTCCCATCGCGAACGCGGACGTGCGGCTCTATCGCGTCCGTCACACGGAGGGCCTGGGCCTGCCGGACTTCTGGATCGCGTGGTACTATCCCGCGCAGCTCGTGCTGCCCGGCGACGCCGTGCCCGAAACGACAATCACGCTCGAGACGGACGCGCCGGAAGTGGGCGTCGAGAAGCTCATCACCCAACCCGGCCAGGACGACACGGACGTGGTCAAGATCCCCGCGAATAACGGCGTTGTCGAGATTCCCCTGTCGGCCACACCAGTGTTCATCAAGACGATCCATCCTTGAGTTCGGGCCGCTGCCTGCCATACTTCCGGCATGACGTTTCTTGTCGGAGAGAACGGAACGGGCAACACACGGCAGCCTGCATGAATATCTCCGGCTCGTGCTTGGCACGCGTCGCCCGGGGTGCCGGGCCTTCGCTCCGCGCCGAGGGGACTGCATCCCGCCTCGACTATCCGTTTGCGGGGCCGTCCGGGAACGGCTATCGTATCGGGAGCCAGCGCGAAAGGGCTCGATCATGACAAACGGCAAGCGCGGAAATATGACGCGGCGGTCCATGCTGACGCGGGTAAGCGTGGCCTTGGGAGGCGGCCTTGCGGCGCCCATGTTGGGCGTGTCCGGCACGGCGGCCGCGCCGGCGGTGCCTGAGGCGGCCGCGGGGGGTCCGCTCCTGCGGATTCCCGCGTGGTTCTATCAGCATTTCGATGCAGACTTCGATCTGCCCGTGCCGGAGGAGCATTTTGGCGGATGGAAGAAGGCCGAGCTCGATTTTCCGAAGACGCACACGGCGATCGTCGTGATGCACGCTTGGGATGCGGGGACACGCGAACAGTTCCCGGGGTGGTGGCGCTGCGTTCCGTATATCGCCCGCGCGAATGCGATTCTCGAGCAGGTGTTTCCCCCGCTCCTGTCGGCGGTGCGCGCCTCGGGGCTGACGCTGTTCCACGTTGTGGGCAGCGGGAACTACTATCAGGAGCTGCCGGGGTACAAGCGGGCGCTGGAACTCGCCGGCCCGCCGCTGCCGCCGCCCGGCCAGGTTCCCCGGGATGAACAACGCAAACAGCTCGACGCGTTTCGGAACGCGAACGTGTTTGTCGGCACGCACAACGCGGCCGATGTGGAGCGCGGTTTCGCGCGGCTGGATTTCGCGCCGCAGGCGCGGCCGTTGGGGGAAGAAGGCGTCGCGGAGAACGGCCGGCAGCTTTTCGCGCTGTGTCGGCACCACGGCATCAATCACCTCGTGTACTGCGGCTTTGCGATCAACTGGTGCCTGTTGTTGTCGCCGGGAGGCATGGCGGACATGCAGCAGTACGGGGTGATGTGCTCCGCGCTGCGCCAGGCGACGACGGCCGTGGAGAGCAAGGAGAGCGCAAAACACGAGCTGGAGAAGGAACAGGCGTTGTGGCGCGTGGCGCTGGCCTACGGCTTCGTGTTTGACGTGGACGATTTTATCCCGGCGCTGCAGGACAAGCCGGGGAAGGCCGGCTGATCCATTCTGCCCGGGCGATCAACTGCTCACGTACGCGTCGATGGCGTTGCGCAGGGTCTTGAGAATCCAGGCGCGCTTCTCGTCGTTGGTTTCGAGCAGGGTCATGCGGAAACCCGCATGATCGCACTGGAAGCCCGTCAGCGGAACCACGACGATGCCGAACGCGCCCATGAGGTAATAGACGAAGCGCTTGTCCGGCGTCACGTTCTTCACGAGTTCCTCGATGCGCGCGCGCACGGTCGGGTTCTCGATGGGCAGGCTCTGCCGGTTGTTCAGCATGCCGTCTTTGAACATCACTGTGAGATAGAACGCGCCGCCCGGCTTGTTCACGACGACGGAATCGCAGCCGCGAAACGCGGCCATGGCTTCGTCGGCGCGCTTGTTGAACATGGCCGCGCGCCGGCGCAGGTGATCGGGGTAACGGGCATCGCCCAGGACGCGGGGGATGCTCATTTGCGGCAACGTGGTCGAGCAGACTTCGAGGCGCTTGGCCGCCAGCAGGCTGTTGACGTACGTGGCGAAGTTGTCGTCCTTGTCCTTGTTGTACACCTCGATCCAGCCGCAGCGTGCGCCGGGCCAGGGGTATTCCTTGCTGATCCCGCGCATCGAGAGCCCCGGCACATTGTCGATCCACTGGCTCATGTGAAGATGCGGGTATCCTTCGTACACGATGTGCGTGTAGATCTCGTCCGAGATGATGAAGAGGCCGTTGTCCTTCGCGATCTTGACCATTTCCTCAAGGATGCCCCGGGGATAGACCGCGCCGGTGGGGTTGTCCGGCGAGAGCAGGAGGATGCCCGCGATGGAGTCGTTGTACTTCACCTTGTTGCGCAGATCGTAGAGGTCGGGCAGCCAGCCGTTGTACGGATCGAGCTGATACGTCACGTGGCCGTAGCCGGAGTGTGCGGCCTCGGCCGAGGAGTGCGTGCTGTAGGCGGGCGAGGGCCCGAGCACGCGCGCTTCCCGCTTGAGGAAGCCGTACACCTTTGCCACGGCGTCGCCGATGCCGTTGAAGAAGATGATGTCGTCGGGCGCGATGCGGACGGAACCGCCGCGGCGGTTGACGGTTTGCGCGAGGAATTCGCGCACTTCGGGCACGCCTGCCGTGTCGCAGTAGCCGTAGGAGGCCTGTTCATCGAGCAGTTCGTGGAGGATCTCGCGGATCCACGGGGCGATCTCCTCGCCCTTCTCGATGGGGTCGCCAATGTTCTCCCAGGTGATCTGCTGGCCGAGTTCCCGAATCTGCCGCGCGACGATGACGATCTCGCGGATTTCGTAACTGAGGTTCTTGGCCCCTTCGTGTACAATGCTCCTGCGCATACTAAGTTACCGATGTTATGCGGCAATCCGCCGCGCTCATCCAGGCTGGCCGGCACGCCATCCATTTTCACGTTTCCCGCGGCCGCTTCTGGAGTGTATCCGGATGGGAACCATATGATAGGGCGTGCCGGGGGCGGAAATCAAAGCGGAGCGTGGCGCCGGTCGGTGTAGATGCCCGCGCCGCTTGCGGCCAGCGCGCCCTGGCGGAGGTGGGTGAGCGTTTCGAAGATTTCGTGCGATGCGCCGCGATCCGACGGCTCGTGCACGGCGATGCAAAACAGCAGTTCCGGCTCGGGGATGCCCGCGGGGAAATTTCCCGAGGCCTGGCCGGGGATCCCCAGCGATTCCTGCAGCGCGGGCCGGTGCTTGCGCCAAAGCCTGCCGACGGTTCGGCAGTAGTCTTCCGCGAGCTGCGGCTCGATGATGCACACAAAGTGCCCGCCGCCCATGTGGCCCACGGTGAAAATCTTGGAGGGGAACTCGGGGCCGCACATGTGCAGGCCCCGGCCCAGATGCCGGATGGCTTTCGCCCGCGCCTCATTGCCCAACGCCCGCGCGAACTCGGCCATGTGCAGGAGCTCGGCATAAATCACGGCGAAGCGCAACTTGAGGTTGACCGCGCGCTGGATTTCCAGTTTGGCGTGTTTTGGGCCGGGCAGCCCGGTCAACTCATCCGTGAGGGCGTTGCGCGCGCTCGTGGCGAGCAAGGCATTCACGCGATTCAGCAGCAGGTCGGTCTTGAACGGCTTGGGCAGATAATCGTCTGCGCCCTGGGCCAGCCCGTGCGCGACTTCTTCCTCTCCGCTCATGGCGGAGATGAACAGGATGGGCAGGGCATACAGCTCCGTGTTCGTATGAATGCGGCGGCAGACTTCGAAACCGGAGATGCCGGGGATCATGACGTCCAGGATCAGCAAATCGATCGCTTCGCGGCTCAGGATTTCGAGGGCCTTTTCGCCATCGTTGGAGCGAAGGCAGACATGCCCTGCCGCAGACAGTTTGGCGACGATGGTATTCACCAGTTGCTGGTCATCGTCCACGATCAGAATCGTTGCCACGTTCGTCACCCCGTTGACGGCCTCGCCCCAAATCACAGCCTACGTACAGTAAACAGTCCCGTTCCGCCAATCAACTTTACGGCAAGGACCTAGCGGCTCAGCACGTATTCGATCAGGTCGTTCATTTCGGCGTCGCTGAGACCGGCCGTGTTGCCGTGCTTTCCTTCCGTGTTGAACTTGGCGAAGAGGTCGCGCATGGACGCCGCGCGCCCATCGTACAGATAGGGGGCCGTGCGCCAGACTTCCACGAGCGTGGGCGTGTCAAAGGACTTGTCCTTTTCGCTGTCTCTGCCCAGCCCCAGATTGTACTGCTGCAAGTCAGTGTACAACGGGGCGGGATGACAGGCCGCACAACCCGCCTGTTCAAAGAGCTTCGCGCCGCGCTCGGCGGCCGCGCTGGGCTTGCCGTCCACGAGATAGGGACTCGGCACCGGCTTCAGGGACTTCAGGTATTCGTCGATGGCGACGGCGTCCTCTTCGGGGCGCACGGCGAACTGGATGAAACGGATGCCCGAGCGCACGGCTTTCTCCGCGGTCTCGCGCACGCCCAGACTCATCACCGGAGGGGTTTGATGCGTCATCAACATGCTCCGGGTATTCTTCGGATTGCCGATGCCGTCGTTCATGAGATCCCAATTCAGGCCGTCCACCCGGGCATCGGGATGGCAGCTTTCACAGGATTGCCAGTGCTGGAAGCACAGCCCGGCATCATTGAAGAACATCTCGCCCTTGCGGACGGCAGTCATTTCAGTCTTCGGGCCCAGCGCAATGGACTTCGCTTCCGCGCGGGAAGCCGGATCGATGTTCACTACACCCAGGCTGTCCGTGAAATACTCCGCGGCATAGGCGGTGGCGCCGACCACGGCCAGTCCGCGCGGCCCGTTGCCCTTCAGGGCGATGCGCCGTTTCAGTCCCACAAGGAAGGCGAGGTCATTCGGCACGTCGGCGGCGGTCTGCGAGACCTCCGATACTTTTTCGCCCGCGGCCACTTTCGCCAGTTTGTCCTGCAGGCCCGCGCGATCGATCACGCTGATTTCGTGCGTGCCCGCCTGCGCCACGCACAGGAACTTGCCGTCGCCGCTGCACGCAACACCCCAGGGGTTCGCCGCGCCGAGGTCCACGTCATCCAGCAGCACGGTATTCACCAGCGTGCGCTGTGCGGCGTCGACCACGCTGATGGCGTTCGTGTTCATCCAGCCGCGCTCCAGTTGCGTGGTCGGCAATTGATAGCGGGAGAGCAGATGCGTCACGTAGACAAAGGCGCCGTCCGGGGAAATGCAGAGTCCGCGGAGACTCGAGCATCCGTTGGGCAGTTTGATTTCGACGGCCACTTGTCGTGAGGCCGTGTCAATGACGGACACGACCGCGGCGGAATAATCCCCGTCGGAGGTTCCGGCCGGAAGAAGATTGGCGACAAAGAGGCTCTTGCCATCCGGCGTAACGGCCGCGGCGACCGGTTCGCGCGAAACCGGAATCCGGGCGGTTTCGGCCTTGGACGCGATGTCCACCACGGAGACGTTGTTGTTGAAACGATTGCACACGAAGAGCGTTGCGCCGTCCGGGCTCAGCACGGGCGCTCCGGGGGTGTGTCCCACCGGCACGGAGAAGGCCACGGTTCCCGCGGCAAGATCCAGGGCGTGGACCCGGCCTTGCGGCGCGGCTTCCGTCACATACAACAGTTTGCCGTCGGGCGACAGCGCCAGGCCGCCGGGCGTGCCGGGAACGGGGAGGGCCTTGGCCACCGCCGTGCCGCCGACGTCGAAGACGGCCACCTGGTTGGCGCCGGACTCCGCGACATACAATGTCTTGCCCTCGCGGTCCGCGGTCAAAACCAGCGGCGAAAGATAGTTTTCCGCCGCGGCGAGGGACGCCAGGAGCAAGCCCGGCAACAGCATGATGGCCCAGTTTCGAAGCTTCACGGTTCCCAGTCTCCTAAGAGTAAGTTGTTCCAAGATATCGTTCGTTCCCCCCAAAAAGCAACTGGCGTGCCCGGGCGCTTCCGGCAAGCAGTCAAATGGGGTTCCTGATTTGAATCTGTACTCGCGGGACGGCGTGGCTTAGAATGTGTTCGGCGCGCCGCCCGGAGAAAGGTGATCCCATGATCAAGCGTTTCGTTGTGATGTCGTTGCTCTGCTGCCTTTCGGCTTCGGCCATGAAGATCGAATGGGTTCAACCGACCGGCCAGTACCCGGTCGAGAACGCACCCGTGCGGGCCGATTGCGACGGCGATGGCCAACCCGAACTTGTTGCGGTGAACCGTCTCGGGCAGGTGATGGTTTGGCGCGAAGACGGCACGCCGGTGGGCTCGGGGCAGGATGGCGCCGTGGCGCGCCTGCCCGAAGGCCAGTGGACCTCATCGCCGGGCTTGTTGGGCGACGATGCGGCACGGCAGTGGCTCTTCTGCAGCGTGGAAGGCAAGGTTGCGGCGCTGGACCGGGCGTTCCAGCCGGCGTGGGAAGCGCAATTGCCGGGGAAGACGCCGTGGGGCGGCGGCCTGCCGGCCAAGGTGATCCGCACGGGTGCGGCGGCGGGTGTGTTGGCCTGCTATGGCGATCAAAGCGGCGCGATCACCTGTCTGGATGCGTCCGGAAAAGCTGTCTGGCAAGTCAATCCACAAAAGGGTCCGTGTCAGGGGCCTTTGCTTTCACTGGTTCTTTCTGACGGCGGCACCTGCATCCTGGCCTCGCTGGGTTCTTCGCTCTGCGCCTTGGACCCCCTTGGAAACCTGTTGTGGACGCAGAATCTCGGGGAGGAATTGTCCACGGAGCCGGTGGAAGACAAGGACAAGGCGGGGAACGCGATGATACTGTGCGGCACGGCACAGGGCACGCTGGCCGCGCTTGATCTGAGGGGCGGCATCCTCTGGAAGGTCCCGCTGGGGGAGGAAATCGCTTCAATATGCCCCGCGGCGGATTCGGAAAAGCAAGGGGTCATTCTCTGCACCGGTCTGTGGGGCACACTTCACGCGCTGAACCTCGAGGGGACCGTGCTGTGGACGCACCGCTTCCCCGGGAAGACCCGTGCCTGTCCCGCGCTTTTCGACGCGGACGGCGACGGCCAGGACGAGATTCTCGTTCCCTGCTACACCCACCACCTCTATGTTTTCAAGCAGGACGGGACGATTTCGGACGATGTGCTGTTGAGCGGCCTGCTTAACGCCAATCCAGTCGTGATCGCCGGCCCGAAACCGGGCATTGTGCTCATCACCTCGTACTTGTTGGCATATCGGCTGAGTCCTTCTCCGGCAGTCTCGCCCTATGGCGCGGCGGGGACGCCCAAAGAGGTGTCCGTGTCCCTGCTTGCTCCGGAGCGGGTGAACGAAGTGTCGCGCATCCTGATAAACAACCCGGAGGGCGGCTTGCTGTCGGTCAATGTGTTCACGGAAGGGCCCGGTTCGAGACGAGTGATCACGGGCGCCCTCACGGCGCGCTCCGCCTGGGAACTGCCCGTGCCTAGCGATGCGCGCTCCGCGCGGGCGGTGATTAAGGATGCGTCCGGAACCGTGCTCGCCGAGGAATCCTGGCCGGCGCCCGAAGCCGCCGCCGTGGAAGTGCCCGCACCGAATAAGATCACCGCCTGGGCCGCGTGCCCGCATGGCGCGTTTGCCGCCGATGTCATAATTCCGGAAGCCGCGGCCGAGCCGTCGGTGCGCGTGACAGGCCTGTATCAGGGCGAAGCGGATCAGGGCGCCTTCGTGGTGGCTTCCACGTTCCCGGAAGCGCGGCGCCTTCGCGTCACGATGGACCGGCCGGCGCGTGAGGACAAATTGCCCTTCGGCGGCGCAATCACGCTGCGTGAGGCGGTGCCCGTGCCGGCGTTGAACGGAGAATATGTTGCCGATGCGCTGCCGGCGCTCGCCGGCGGGGAACTGCTTCTCGTTCCGGGTCAACACGCCGCAAAAGTGTGGATCAGCGTGGATGCGCAGGACGCGAAACCGGGACAATACCTCGGCAAGATTCACGTCCGGGCGCTGGAACGCGAAGTCGCCGGCCTCGATTTGGATTTCGAGATCGAGGTGCTGCCCCTGTCGCTTGCGGAAGTTTCGCCGCTGCGCTTGTGCACTTGGGATTACGTCCCCAACAAGTGGTTTCCCGAATCCTGTGCGGCCGTGACCCTCGATGACATGGGCCGCCACGGCGTCAATGTGTATCCGCGCACGAGTGTGCCGGCCGCCCAGGCGGACGCCCAGGGGCATCTCAGCATCGACTGGAGCAGGCTGGATGCGGACCTCGAATTGCTCCGGGGCCGCGGACAGATCCTGGTGCAGGTGGGACTCCCGGCAGTCGCGCATGCGGCTCCGCCCTCCGATGCGGAGAAACGCACGGCGCAACTTGCATATATCCGCGCCCTGCGCGACCATCTCGCGGAGAAGAATCTGGATTACGGGGACTACGCGTTCTACCCAGTGGACGAACCCGGACTCGATCTCGGCAAGAACCTGTCGGCGCTTACGGACGCCGCGGAGCTTTTCCGCGAGGCGGATCCCAAGCTTCGGATCTACACGGACCCGGTGCCGTCACTGTGCTGGCAGGACTTTCAGCGCATCGAGCCGCTGATTGATGTCTGGTGCCCGAACATGCGGCTCGTGACGGGGCTGCTCGCGAAGGATCCGCGCATCGAGCGCATCCTGCAGAGCGGAAAGCCGGTCTGGTCGTATGAATGCGTGAGCCAGGTGAAGAGCCTGTCGCCGCTCTGCTACAACCGCGCCAACGCGTGGCGCGCCCATCGCCTCGGGCTCAGCGGGATCGGCATGTGGACGCACAGCACCACGCTGGAAGACACCTGGGTGCGCGCCAAGGATTTCAACGACGAGTACGGCCTCGTCTATCCGGGCGTGCCGCCCGTGCCGAGCGCACGCTGGGAAGCGCTGCGCGACGGCATCGAAGACGTGGGCGCGATGGTCCTGCTCGAGGAAGCGATCGCCCGGTGCCGGCAGACGGGCAAGCATCCCGAGGCGATGGCCGAGGCGGAGCGTGCATTGCGCATCGCGCAGACCGACATCATGGAACTGTCGGACCTGGCGTATGTGGAAACGCGCGACTATCGGAAGCAGGGCGACCGGCGCATCTGGCACAGCGCGACGGACGAACGCCTGTACCGGCAGCACCGGCAGCGCATTGCGGAATGGACAATGCGGCTGGGCGGGAACTGAGCGAATGCCTTCAGGCTATTGCGGCCGGGCAAAGAGGAGCGTGGCGAAGTCCAGCGTGTAGCAGCGTTCCACGCCAAAGCCGTAGGGCCGCTTCAGCATGAAATCGAGATAGCGGTCTTTCTTCCACCAGCGGTACGGAAGCTCAAAGATATATCCCCAATCCGAAGGTTCCCCGGGCGTGTTTACTTGTCGGGCGTTTGTGAACTTCGCCCACGCCGCGGGATCCTCCAGATACCGGATATAGAAGTCCAACGCATCTTCCAGCGTGGCGCCTTTCCTGGAGTGCAGGTCGCGAATGCCGGCGTAGCCGTGACGCTCCGCGATGTGCACGGCCTGAACCATCGCCTCCAGAGCCATCAGCGTATACGTTCCGGATTTCTCCTTGCGCCACAGTTCCCGGGGCAACGCGCCATCCGCCCGAATCTGCGTGCGAAGCCCGTGCCGGTAATACGCCACGGCGCGATCGAAAAGGGCCGGGTCTTCGAGCGCATGCCCGGCACACAGGAGGAAGAGCACCTGCCAGTTGTGGTGGTTGTTCTTGTACCAGGTTTCGCGGAGGTGATAGGCCACGAAGATGCGGAGCCATTCGCGAAACGATTGAATGTCTTCCTCACTCAATCTGCCTTCGCCTTTCAACAGATCAAAGGCGTAGATGAAACTCGGAAAGCTGTAGGCAACGACGAGGGGCGTGTCGCCGCGATGCCCGAGATCGTAGATGTGCCACCACGGACCGGCATCCACCGGCTTCGTCACGGAGTGCACCCAGGCAAAGAGGAATTCCCGCGCTTTCGTCCCATATTCGGGCTTTCCGGACAGGGCGAATGCCAGCGCGAGGGCATGGGCGGTTCGCGCATCCTTCCGCAACTGCCGCGTGATGCGCTGCTGGGTTTCGCGCTGTGCCGTATAAAAGCCGGGGACCTTCAACTCGCCCACGACCGGATCGGGCGTGTCCGTCAACATCGGGTCCGCCGTCTTGAACAAGTCCTGCCATGCGGCAGTCAACACGGGATCCTTGCGCCCCACGGCCTGCTTGATGGAATCGATGTCCTTCCGGTCGATGAGGAGATTCGGGCTCGCCCACGCTTCCGGAGAGACCGCCGGCATGGGCGCGGTTTCCGAGGACTGTCCGATATACAGCGGAAGAGCAAGGATCGCCAGCAGGCACACGGCGCCTGCCGCCTGAAGCCAACGATTATGCTTCCATGAATCGCGCATCAGAAGCTGAGCAGCGCCATGGGGTCGGACATGATAATGGACCACGAGGCACAGATGGGCCACGTGCCGGGATAGCGCACAAAAGAAACATGGCCATCCAGGTAGAGCACGTTGCCTCCCCCGGGGATGTGATTGGCCACCACGGAGCTGTCCACAACCGGCGTCGCGCCGAGCATGTCGTGCAGAATCGCGATGTCACTCTGGGCCCGGGCGGTGGCGGCCGGATTGTTGATGTCCGTGATGAAGAACCGCTCGATGCCTTCGCGCAAGCGATAGATGGCACTCGGCCCGAAATCGGCGTGATCGAACGGCATATCGTCTTCATACGCGCTCATGTCGTGCGTGGCGAGGACGGCGATCACCATGTTTGTGAGCTGTTGCTTGAAGCCCGCGTCCATCTGCGAAGAGACGTCAAATTGAGGATCGTTGAGAGTGACTTCCACCGGCGCGCGCAGATAATGTTCCGGTTTCACGGCCCAGCCATAGTAGTTGTACGAGATGTTGTAGAATTTGCAGGGGCAGAACTCCCGGGCCGGGTCGTCGCCGCAGTGAAATTCCTTGTCGGGCCCGATGCGTCCGTCGGCATCGGAGGGACACATGAAGATGTTCACATCCGTGACGTACTCGGGGTAGATGGCGGGGCCGTCCGGCGTCCAGAGCACGGCGGCCTGGGCGAGTGTGAGCGGCCGGCAATTCGAGCCGGTCAGCCGCCGCAGCGGCGGGAACTTCTGCCCGGGAGACTCGTTCGCATACATCTTGAAGACGAGACCCATTTGCTTGAGGTTGTTTTGGCAACTCGCGCGGCGCGCCGCCTCGCGCGCGCGGGAAAGCGCCGGCAGCAGGATGGCGGCCAGTATCCCGATGATGGCGATGACCACCAGAAGTTCAATCAGGGTGAATCCGCCGCGCCTCATTCTCCGTCCTCCCTCGAAGCGCCGCCCCTTATGAGCGGCATGGACTCTCCACTTCCGCATCACTGGCCGACACAAGTATGGATGCGCTTCGGCGTGAAATCAACCCGGCGGCGCCAAGGGGCAGGGCGCCTTGCTTATTCCTCGTTGGGCAGCGGCTGGGTGGTCCAGATCGTGTAATTTGTGAGGTCGCGCGACTTTCGCTCGAACAGCACGGCGAGTACGTAGACGAGGGAGAAGATGAGCAGGTGACCCGCCAGGCCCACGTAGTAGACGTGCATCGGCTTGCTCAGGAAGGCGGCCCAACCGTCGGAGACTCCGAGGCCGGTATACAGTTCTTTCGAGATCCACCCCAGCTGGGCCGCGGCCATGTAGGCCGAGAACGCAACGGTGGCAACGATGCCGATGGCAACGGAACGTCCGTTGCCGCGCTTCGTCAGGAAACCGAGCATGTAGATGCCGAAGAGGCCGCCGCCGATCAGGGCGGCCAGCTTTGCGCCGGTGTCCTGCAGCGTGAGCTTGCTCAAGGAAAGGAAGAGGCAGGCGCCGCCCATCATGAGCAGGCAACTGGCCGCGGAAATCAGGCGCGCCACGAGCACATAATGCGCGTCACTCCCGTTCTTGACGATGAGCCGCCGGTAGATGTCAGTTACGCTCACCGCGGAGATCGAACTGATGCTCGAAGAGGAGGCGGACATGGCCGCGGACAGGACGCCGGTGATCACGAGTCCCGCGAGCCCGGTCGGAATGTTCCGCACGCAGAAGTAGGGGAGGATGGATTCCGCTTTGGCATTTCCCGCGCCGGTGAGGATGGCCAGCGCCTGCGGGTCCGGGTGCTGCTTGAAGTAGACATACAGGGCGGTGCCCAGGAACATGAAGAAGGTCCAGGTGGGCACGCTGCAGAAGCAGCAGATCCAGATGGACTTCGTGGCTTCTCTCGGATTCTTCGCCGACACGTACTTCTGAATGACGTTCTGGTTGCAGCTGTATTCGGTTAACCAGTTCAGAAGCCCGAGAACGAACATCATCAGGATGGCTTTGTCCTGAATGGAGAACCAGGGCGCGCGCTCCAGGACCCCCGTGGCCGGGTTGGGATCGCCGAGGGTGAACTTGCCATCGGCAAACGCGGTCGAGAGCACGGTTGAGAAGCCGCCGTCAATGCCGCGCAGCAAGACAACCATGCAGGTGATGGCGCCGAACCAGAGCAGAAAGGACTGGATGAACTGCGCCCAGACGATGGCGCGAATGCCGCCCAGGACTGTGTAGAACGCGATCACCACGCCGCCGATGAAGATGCAGGCGAACGGCGAGGCGCCGGTCATCTGCTGGAAGAGCAGCGAAACGAGATAGAGAATCGTGCTGATGCGCATGACCTGGCCGATCAGGAAGGCGATGGCCGCATAGACGCGCACGCCCGGGCCGAAGCGCCCCTCGAGATATTCAAAGGTCGACGTGCACTGGGCGCGCCGGAAGAAAGGCAGGAAGATTTTCGAGGCGATGTAGATGCCCAGCGGCAGCATGAACACGGGCAGCAGGCGCAGGTAGCCGGTCTTGTACGCATCCGCGGGATACGCCACCACCGTGATCGAACTGATGGAGGTGGCGAACATGGCCAGGCCCAGCAGCCACGCCGGGAATTCGCGGTTGCCCAGGAAATAGCCTTCCGTGGATTTGTTCCGCCGGGCAAAGATCGGCCCGATGGACGCTATCCCGATGAAATAGACGGCAAGTATGCACCAGTCGAGCGTTCCGAAGTGTGACATGGAGATATCCCGATCCCGTTTGAAGCTTCGGCCAAATGAACGCGCCGCACAGCATAGCAACGTTCACGACAGAAGCCAAATTCAGTGCCACCCCGCCGGCCAGCGCCCGCGGTGAGGCTTACTTCGCGAGGCTGAACGAGTCGATGAACACCTCGACGCCCTCGGCGCTGCACGGGTCAAAGCGCAGCATGGCAATCCGCCCGCGCCACCGCGGCCGCGACGCAAGGTCCAGGAGGTACGTGTGAAACTCGCCGTCGGCCAGGAGCGGGAGGCTGATGCTGGCCGCTTCGTTCGTGTTGCTGCCGCCGACCGACCAGAAGAGCTGTGCCGCCGCGCCCGGCGCCGCGCCCGCAAGCTTCATCCGAAGCACCGCCTTCGGATGCTTTCTCGCGTAGACGTTAGGCAGCGCCACGTTGATGGCCGGATCGTTCGAAGTGGTCTTGAAACGCAGGCAACCCGCTTCGCAAGTCAACGCCGATACACCCATCATCGCGTTCCATCCGCCGGGATCCCTTTCGAAATCCCAGGAGTCCAACGGCGGCGACGGCGGAAAGGCGTAGCCGCCCAGCCCGACGTCCGACGGGCCGATATTGACGGGCCAGGTTGAAGGATCGCCTTTTGCGAAAACCTTCCGGATGGCCTCCATCATGTCGAAATCGTATTCCGTGCATGGTTCGACATAGCTGCCCTCGCCCCATTCGTTTGCCGGGCCGAATACGAGCATCCGTTTGTCGTGCGCCTCGCTGAAGCGCTTGGCCTCCGCGAGCAACCGCTCAAACAGGGGCGCGCTACGTCCTTCGATCACGAGTGACTTGCTCCCGTGCCAGGGCCGCGAGTCCCAGCCCGTGTCCACATCCGGGTAGTAGATGACCGAGCCCGACATCGCGTCGCGTTTTGCCCAAGCCTCGGGCGCGGTGGCCGCGACATCCTCATATCGGGCGCGCTTGGGAGTTTGCGACATTTCTACCGCGCGCCCCCATTCGTGATAGTTCGTGGCGCCGGCGTAGCCCTCTTCTTCCAATTGCTTCACGAGGCCGGATGTCGTGTCCGCATTCACCACGACGAACTCGATGCCGGGATAGCCCGCCGCCTGCGCCATCGCCTGCGACTCGGCCAGCGCCTCCTTCACCTGCGCCGAACCGCCCAGGTCGTTGCGCAGCGCGCTCGGGTCCCAGAGGAAGAGCGCGGGTTTCCCGTTCAAGCGATAATACGCGGGCAGGTTGAAGTAGCGGTCGATCCACTCTTTCGTGACCGTGCGCCAATCCTCGCGCGAGTTCGACCCGGGTGGATTGTGGTTCGCCCACATGATCGCCACCTGGAGCTGATCGCGATAGCGGGCCTTGCGATAGGCCTCGAACCAGTGCGTGAGATGCTGGTTGCCCTTGTTCCAGTACCAGTCCACGAGATAGCACTTCACCCCGTTTTCCACCGCCCACTTGATTTGCCAGTCCACGATCTCGACACGCGACTCATCGTAGTAGCCGAGCAGCGGTTTTCGATTCGGGGCAACTCTCCGGATGCAGTCCCAAGCAGCGTCGGTCGCCCAGCCGGGGAAGTAGTACATGCACAAGTCGATGTCCGTCTGGACCGGGCGCGGCGCGGGCACATACTCCGCCGGGGCCGCTTCCACGGACGGCAGAAATCGAAGGACCGTCCGGGGGGGCTCCGGGACGATTCCACCGGGCAGTTCGAGGAAGGCTTCATACGTGCCGGGCCGGGCGGCGGTCACTTCCCACCGCAATTCGGCGAGATCCGCGTATTCCAGCGCCGTGAAGCCCGGCATTTCGGGCGCCCGCGTCACCTGCAGGCCGTCCGGAACCTGCAATTGCGCCTCAATCAAGTCGATCGGGCTGCCGCCCCGGTTTTCGAACTGCGCCAGGACGCTGCAGGCCCTTCCGGCGCGGTTCGCTCCGTTCTCGAAGCCGAAGTAGTTCACGGCGAGTTCACCCGGCCCTTCCGGCTCAAAGACAATGGCGGCCGACTCGAGCTGAATGCCCGCTTCGCGGGGCAGGCGCAGGCCGAAGGCGCACAGGCGCTCGGCCCAGGAAGGAAAACTGCCCACTTCGACGTTGTAATGGCGTTTCCGACCGTCGCCGCGGATCGCGAAGGATTCGGACTGGACATGCCACTGATCCTTCACCGCCCAAAGCGCGCAACCCTCGGCGTCCTTCGTGGCACTGAGGCATATGGAAACCCAGCCGCGCCCCTCGAGCGGCAAGTCCAGCGGCGGAGCAAAGTAATCGGAGCTGTTCGGATGCACTTGCCATGCATCCAGCTTTCCGCCTTCGAGTTCCCAGCGGTATCCATCCGTCAAGGGCGTGGCACCCGCGCCCCATTCCAGGATGCGAATCCAGTCGATGTCGAAGGCGGTGTCGTCATAGAGGTCCAGACGCAACTGGCGAATGAGGCCCTCGCGCTGCCAAAACGGGAAGATGGGGATCTCCTCCCACTGGCCGTCCCCCTTCACGTTGAACGATGTGCTCTTCTCTTGCGAGGTGCCGCCATATTGCCCCTCGAGATCCTTGCTCCAGAAGAGCTCGCCGCTGCCCGGCTGACTCGCCTTAATCCGCACGACCAGGTACTGCCACGGCGTCGCGGTGAACTCGACCTGCCGGCACGAAAAGAACGGATCCCAATCCGTTGCCCGGGCATGGACCACGCCGTCCGTCACGGCCACCTCGGCGAGATGGGCGTTGGGCGTCCACACGTGAAGCTCGTCGGCGTTGTTGAATTCCCACGCGGGCAGCGTCGCCGAGGCCAGCAGCAAGCATGCTGAGATCATAGCCGTAGTCATGGTTGACAAACCTCCCGCTCAACAATGTCACGCCAGTGCGTGACGGCGCAAACTGCGGTGCTTCAATGGAAAGGAGCATGCAGCGGTTCCTGTCCTCCCGCAAAACATCGCTCGAAGTCACGCGTCCTGCCGGTCCAATTCGGCAAGCATCTGCTCAATGCCAGGCCTGATCGCGGGCAGCCTGTCAGTGAGTACACTCCACACAATTTCCAGACCAACATCGGAGTATCCGTGGATGAGCTTGTCACGCATGCCCGCCATGCGCTTCCAGGGGAGGTCCAGATGCCGGTCTTTTATTGAATCGGGGACGTTCTTCGCGGCTTCCCCCATGACGTCGAGGCTTCGGAGCACAGCGTTCGTGGTCTTCCTATCAGACAGATGCGAACGCCGCATAATCCATCGCGCGGGTGAAGTCGGCGATGTCATCGAGAGCGGTCAAGATATCGGCGACATAATCGCGCCAGGACCGTGTCATGCCATCACCACTTCGCTCAGGATGGCACGCCCAATGTCTTGTTTCAGCGCTTTCTTTGACACAAGATCGACTTTGGCGCCCAGGCGCTCCGCCAGGAACTCCTCGAGTTCCAGAAACGTGAAGAAATCGATTGGTTTCCGGAATTCCACAAGCACATCCACGTCGCTCGCCGGCCCATGATCCCCCCGAAACACAAAACCGAATAGGCCGATGGCCTTGACCTCATATCGGCGTTCGAGTTCCGCTTTCAGGTCCCGGATGGTTTCCAGTATCTGATCCTTTTCGTGCATAAGCTCCGCCGAAGTGCTGCTTTGCCCGCCTGCCCCTGCCAAATCGAGGCGATGGCGTACGCGATGTTCTGTCCACTGCGTTATACAGCATTCGGTTCGGGTTTCGGTCTCCACGCCGCGCCGCAGCGTCCGTCGCCAACCCGCCGATTCCCCGGGTCCTGCCTCCCTTTCGGACGCTACGCCCCTGCGCCGCCGTCTGTCCACGCCTGAAGCCGGATGAAGAACAGTGGGTCTATTGAGCGGCATCTCCGGGATCATGCTATAGTGTAGCCCTGAGGTGTTTCATCATGAATCCGCCCGTACTGATGGTGAATCCAAACCGGATGCGGCCCCCGATCGCGCCCATCGGCCTTGAGTACGTTGCGGCGGCCCTGCAGAGTCGCGGCTTTGAGCCCGTCGTCTGCGACCTCACGTTCTCCGAGGACTGGCGCGCCGATCTGGACTCGGCGCTGGGCGCCGTGCACCCGATGGCGGTGGCCATCTCGATCCGCAATCTGGATGACGCCTATTTCGCGAGCCAGGATTTCATCCTGGAGAAGGCCTCCGAGATCGTTTTGCACTGCGCCGACTGCACGGATGCGCCGCTCATCCTGGGCGGCGTGGGCTTCTCCATCGCTCCGGAAGCGGTGATGCAATTCACCGGCGCGGATTTCGGGGTGGCCGGCGACGGCGAAGAAGCGCTCCCCGATCTGCTGGATGCGATCGTGGACGGCGAGAGCGCCGTCGACATTCCGGGCGTCGTGTTCTGGACGGACTCCGGCGAGGCGCACGCCAATCGCGCCGCGTTCTGCGATCCGGCTCCACTGCCGCGTCGCCGGCGATTCGTGGATCATCCGCGCTACTTCGCCGAAGGCGGGCAGGCCGGCATAGAGACGAAACGCGGCTGCGCCAACCGCTGCATCTATTGCGTCGAACCCTGCGCCAAGGGCGGCAGCGTTCGTCCGAGGCATCCCGAGCAAGTCATCGACGAGATCAAGGACTTGCTGGAACAGGGCGTGGACGTTTTTCACCTCTGCGACAGTGAATTCAACCTGCCGCCGGATCACGCGCATGCGGTCTGTGCGGCCATTGAATCGGCAGGACTGGGCGGACGGATCCGGTGGTACGCCTATGCCTACCCGGTGCCGTTCGACCTCGAACTCGCCCGCGCCATGGCCCGCGCGGGCTGTGCCGGCATCAATTTCGGCGTTGATCACACGGTTCCCGCGATGATTCGCCAGCTCGGCCGGAACTATGGCCCTGAAGATCTCGAAACCACCGCACAGGCCTGCCGCGATGCGGGGCTGGCGGTCATGTTCGACATGCTGCTCGGCGCGCCCGGCGAAACCCGGGAATCGCTGGCGCTGGCCATTGAGACGATGCGCCGCATCGCGCCGGACCGCGTCGGGCTGTCCTGTGGCGTCCGCGTGTACCCCAATACGCCGCTGGCGCGCAAAGTCTGGGCACAGGGGCCGCTGGCGGCCAATCCCCATCTTCACGGCGCAACCGCGAACAACGATCATCTACTGCGCCCGATCTTCTACGTGGACGCGAAGATTGGCAATGGGATACATCGCGTTGTGAGTGAACTCGTGGCGGGCGATCCGCGCTTCCTGCACGCAGACCCCGGCCAGGTTGAGGGCAACTACAACTACAACGAAAACTCGGCCCTCTCCAACGCCATTCGGGACGGGGCGCGCGGCGCGTACTGGGATATCTTGAGAAGGATGGAGTAGTCGGACGATTGGGCAATCGAGTCATTGCCGGGAGGGAAAACGGGATGTGGATGGCAGTAGTGTTGGGCGTGATCATGGCCGGTGCGGCGGCGGATCAAGGGGAATCCGTCACCCGCGTTTGGGAACAGACGTTTGATGCGGGAGCCGTGCCGGGCGACTTCTGGAAACTCGAAGGCGGCGCGGCTTGGGTCGAAGGCGCTTTGCGCACCGCGACGGTTCCGGAGGCGCATTCGCGCGCGGTCGGCAAAGCAGTCGCGCCCATCCCGTCCGGACTTGACGGCGTGCTCCTGCGCCTCGAGTGGGCCATGATTCCGGTGCGCGTGGGAGGCTGGGGACAGGACGCCTGCATCCCCAACGGCCCCGTCGTCGTCGAATTCACGGGCGAGCGTCCGACGCTGAACGCCAGGCATCCCGCCAAGGATACGATCAAAGCCGGGGAAGAACTCACGATGTCCTGCGAGTTCAATCAGCAGGCCGTGTTCTCATGGCGCATCAACGGCAAGGAGCAACTGGACGCGCCCGTGGCCGCCTGGATGAGCGCTGCCTCCGAGGTTTCGGTTGCGTTCAGCGACTTCAAGGAGACGAACAGCGAGAGCCTCTGGAAATGGGTGCGCCTCAGCAAAGTCGAGCCGGCGGATTCGCTGCCCGTGCGCGTCAGCGGATGGGACGCCCTGCCGAATGTCGCGAAGGATCAACCGGCGCCCTTCCTCGTCGGCGTGAACAGCCCGATGGACAAAGTCTTCCGCGAAGCGGCTGACTACACGGGCAATCTGGGCGGCTGCGTGCATATCGCCGCAGCCGGCCGCGAACGTGAGAGCTTTCAGTTGACATGCCTGCCTGCCGGCAGGCCGTTGAAGGAGGTTCACGTGGAGAAGACGGACCTCCTGCACGCGGACGGCAAAGCGCGCGTTGCGGCGGAGCGGATTGCCTGGCATCCCGTCGGTTACATCCAGACAGTCCAGTCGAACTCCTCCATTCGCCGCACCGGTTGGGCGTGGCCGGATGTGCTCCTGCCCGCCAAGCCCTTCGATGTCGATGCGGGCTTCGTGCAGCCGGTCTGGTTCACAGTCGATGTTTCCGCGGACACGCAGCCCGGGGTCTATCGGGGCTTCATCACTCTGCGCGCGGCGGAGGCGGCGCCGGTTTCCGTGGGAGTGGAACTCACGGTCCGCCCGTTCTCCCTGCCCCTGCGCGGCGTGCTCAAGACCGCCTTTTGCATGTGCCCGGGCTTCTGGGAGATGTGGTATCACCCGGACGAAGTGAAGAAGCGGCTGGGCATGACGGACGCCACAAATCATGGGCCGCTGTACACCTCGTACGAATGCGCAGATATCCTGCCGAAAGAGAAGTGGCGCGAGATCTACGATTTCCTGCTTGCCCACCGGCTCAGCCCAACCGTCATCTACTCCGGACTCAAAAACGGCAAGTCGCGCACGTTGCCCGCGCGCGAGGACATGGAGTACTGCTACGAGCGCGGCATGAACGCGACCTGTCTCGCGAACTGCGATGTGCTGCCCGGCGACCCGGCCGCGGCCGAAAAGGCCATGGCCGATCTCGAAGCCTGGCTTCGCGATTGGGAAGGCTTCGTGAAGTCTAAGAACTGGCCGGACATGACGTGGTACGTCCACGGCTTTGACGAATCCGAAATGCGGCCCAATCCCACCGAAACCGTCGATCCCGCCATCCAGCGCGTCTACGGCATGATCGGCGAGCAATTCCCGTGGTGCAAGCGCGAAACGGCGAACCCGCTCCACGCGAAACACATCGGCCTCTTCGACATCTGGACGCCGCTCACCGCGCAATTGAGCGGCGACCTCACGCCCTACCGCGAGCGGCAGGCGGCGGGCAACGAAGCGTGGGCGTACGTCTGTTGCGGCCCCGGAAAACCCTACGCCAACCTTTTCATGGACTTTCCCGGCGTGGATCCGCGCATCCTCGGCTGGCAATTCTTCCAGTACAAGCTCACCGGGTTTCTCTACTATCTCATCAATTACTATGAGCCCCAGACGAACTGGAACATGAACGCGCCCAAGTGGCCGGAGAAGCCCTGGAACACCCTCTCCTTCAACACGAACAGCGACGGCATTCTCATCTACCCCGGGCCGGACGCCACGCCGCTCGCCAGCACCCGGCTCGAAAATCTCCGCGACGGCATCGAAGACTATGAGGCGCTGGCGATGCTGCGCGGCCTCGTGGAGCGGCTTGCGGCAACGGGCGGCCACGACAATCTGCTCGCCTCGGCGCGCGACGCGCTCAATGTCCGCCCGGAAGTCTCCAAGTCCTGGACCGAATACACGCTGGAACCCGGACGCATCGCCGCTGCCCGCGACGAGGTGGACCGGTTGATTGAAGATGCGCTGATCGTGGTTTCCGGAAGTTGAAGGGGGCGGTCTATCGGACATTCATTCGAGAAACGGCAAATACGGATCAGCCATGGGTGCCTAACCGGGAAGACCCGTCATGGGCAGACGATGTCAATTGCGGCAGGCAGTGTCTGGGATGTTTATTCGGCCCTTACAGGCCGGGTAAAAGAGGGGTATGGCAAAGGGGGTTCGTGAAATTGTTGGCCTCGTCCCGGGCAACACGGCGCGAGGTGTTGATGCCGCCGATTGCGTCAAGATTGCATTCTCCGGGAACCTTCCGTACTCTATGCTTTCGGCAACCACGTAGGAGGAAACGACATGATTCGACGCACGTTCTTGAGCACTTGTGCAGCCGCGGCCGCCGGCGCCGCGTTTCTCAACGGCAACCGGCCGGTTTTCGCGGCCCCGCCGTCCGACAAACCCTTCGCAAACGTCAAGCTGCGGATGTCCGCCCCGATTGACTGGTTCCCCGGCAAGTCCGCGGAAGAGAAGCTGGAGACCGTGGCGGCGTGGGGGCTGAGCGCGTACGAATGGCTGTGGCCCGCGGGCAATCCCGAGAAGCTGCGCAAGAAAGCGGACTCGCTCGGCCTCGTGCTGAGCTGCATGGTTGGCGCGGGCAAGATCGCCGAGGGCGGCATGGTTAAGGTTGAGGATCATGATCGGCTCGTCGCGGAATTCACGGAACGGGTGGAACTCGCGAAGAAGCTGAACTGCACGCACCTCGTCGGCCTGAGCGGCAACGAGCGCACGGACATTCCGCGCGAACAGCAGACCGAGAACGTCATCGCGTGCCTCAAGAAGCTTGCGCCCATCGCGGAGAAGAACAAGGTCATCATCGTGCTCGAAGCGCTGAACACGCTCGTCGACCACGAGGGCTATTTCGTGGCCCGCACGGATCACACGATGCAAATCCTGAAGGCGGTGGACAGCCCGAACGTGAAGATGCTCTTCGACATCTATCATCAGCAGATTACCGAGGGCAATGTCATCCGCAACCTCACGGAGAACATCGACCGGATCGGCCATTTCCACGTGGCGGACAATCCCGGCCGCAAGGAACCGGGCACGGGCGAACTGAACTACAAGCGGATTTTCGAGGCGATTGCCGGCACGAAGTACGACGGTTTTGTCGCGCTGGAATGCGGGCACTCCAACAAGAACTACGAGGACACGCTGAAGGCGACACTCGCCTGTCTCGCGTAATGATCCGATCCCGTCTGCGCAAACAGAAGCGGGCCGCTGCAGATACAAGTTGTCTGCGGCGGCCCGTCGCTTTAAGGCCTGGCGACTATATCTTGATCATCTTTCCGAGGCGTGCGGACTTGTACGCGGCCACAGTGACTTCCGTGGCGCGGAGGCCGTCCATGCCGGTTACGGCGGGTTCGGTCCTCGTATCCACCGCGCGGACGAAATCCGCCACGAGCCCGAGATCGGGATTGCTGCCCCAGTACGCCCACTCCGCCTTCACGGCCGCGTCGCTGTACACGTTCAGTTTCTGATTGAACGCATCCACGAGCAGCACGCCGTCCGTCCCGATGAACTCAATCGTGACGTCACCCCAGGTGGGAAAGCTTTTCGCGCGGCTCCAACTGGCGAGGTGCGAGACCTGGATGCCGCCCTCCATTTCGAGGTGCAGGCTGCCGAGGTCGTCTGTCTTAATGGCGCCCTGATGGAACTGATTCCCCAGTTCGCAGTAGACCGACACGAATTCCCGGCCCAGGATCCAGCGCAGGACGTCCGCCACGTGCACTGTGTGATCCATCGTGGCGCCGCCGCCCGCGAGTTCGTTCTTCGCAAACCACCCGCCGGGAAACTGGCCGTGGTTCGTGCAGGACGCGGCCAGGATCTCGCCGAACGCCCCGGAGCGAATCTGTTCCCGCGCATCGATGAGAGACTGCGAATAGCGGCACGGGAAGGCGGTGCCGAGGCCCACGCGCGCCTTCTTGCAGGCCTGCAGCATGGCCTTGGCGTCCGCGACGGTTGGCGCCAGCGGCTTCTCGCAGAGAATCCATTTCCCCGCGGCGGCGGCCCGCTCAACCATGGCGCGGTGCTTCACATTCTCCGACGTGACAATGACGCCGTCCAGCCCGGACGCGAGAAAGCGGTCCATGTCCGCGAGGAATCGCGTCCCGAACTGCTTTGCGGCGGCGCGCCCGCGCCTGGCATCGTCATCCCACACCGCAGCCAGTTCGGCCCCGGCCAGTTCTTTCAGGCACGCCGCGTAGCTGTAGGCATGCATGTGCGCAAAACTCATGATTCCGATCTTGGCCATGATTGTGCTCCTTCCTTACAGCGCGACCGGCCGCTTGGTTTCCGCCGACTTCAGCGCGGACTCGGCCATTTGCACCGCGCGTATGGCGTCCCGCGGCGTCACCCTGGGCTTGTTCCTGCCCGCGAGCCACCCGGCGAAATCCTCCCACTCCAACTGATACGGGCTCTTGTCCACCGGGCTCGACGGCACGATCATGCCCGAGCCTGCGCCGGTCTGGCGCTTCTGCACGTTCAGCGGCGCGTCATGGCTGTCAAACTGAATCATGCCGCCGCTGCCGCAGATTTCCGCTTTCACGCGGAAGCCGTGCGGATGCGCCCAGGTGCCGATCACTGTGGCAATCACGCCGTTCTTCATCCGCATCGTAACCTGCGAGTAATCCTGCGGCAGCTCGGCGTGCGCCTTCATCAGCGCCTGGCAGAAGATCCGCTTTGGCTCGCCAAACACGTAGCGCACCCAGTCGAGATCGTGGATCATGCAGTCGAACGTGACGCCGCCGCTCTTCTCGTAATCGCGGAACCAGAGTTCGGCGCCCTGCGGGAAGATGCCGCCGCGATAGAGCTTCGCGAAGCCCGGCTGGCCGATCTTCCCCGCCGCGATCTGCGCCTTCATTGCCTCGAACTCCTGGAAATAGCGGACCACATGCCCGACGAACAGCTTCACTTTGGCCTTGTTCACCGCGGCAAGGGCTTCCTCGCATTCCGCGACAGTCCGGCAGAACGGCTTCTCGCAGAAGATGTCCTTGCCGGCTTTCGCCGCTGCCTTCACGAAGAGGCCGTGCGTCGGCGTGGGCGTGCAAATCGCCACGACGTCCACGTCCGCGCGCGCGCAGGCCGCGAGCCCGTCCGTCATCACCTCACCGCCAAAGTCCATCGCCAGCGCCTGGGCGGCCGCCTGGTTCTTGTCGGCGACAACCGCCAGGTTCAGCCCGCATTTCACCACGGCCTCGGCATGAACCCGGCCGATGCCGCTGCAGCCTATCAATGCTACGTTCATCTCCAATGCTCCTTCTCGAAGTCGTTGCTTCTCTTATCGTCTTGCCAGGTCCAGGATGGCCGCAAGGCCCGCGTGACACTGGCGGAGCGTCGCTTCACACGATAGCTTGTGGGATGCGTATTCCGCGGTGAGCGGGCCGCCGTAGCCCGCGCGTTGCAGCGCGGCCACCACCGCCGGCCAGTCCACGTCGCCCTCGAGCAACATGACAAAACCGTCCAGGTTCCCCACGGCCGCGCGAAAATCCTTCGCATGAATCTTGCGAATGCGCTTCCCAAGAATCTGTATCCACTGTTCCGGATAGCCGTGGACCACCACGTTGCCGATGTCAAAGTACGCCCCGACGTACGGGCTGTCGCATTGATCGATGAAGTCGCGGAACTCGACCGGGCTCAGCAGAAGGCGGTTCCACACGTTCTCGATCGCGATGCTCACCTTGAGTTGCTCGGCGGTGTCCCGGAGATCCTGCACCGCGCAGAGGGCGTTCTCAAGGGCCGCATCATAGGGCAGCTCGGGCGTGACCACCCCCGGCACCACGAGCGCGGCATCCGCGCCCGCCCAGCGCGCGATGTGCAGGCAGCGCTCGACGGCCTCCTTGCCCAGCGCGCACACTTTCGGGTCGGGCGAAGTCAATGGATGTTTCCAGCCCATTCCGGAGGCCACGCTGGTGATCTGAATGCCGAGCTTGTCCGCATGGCGCCGGAGCAGCGTCACGTCCTTTTCCGTGGCGTCCAGAGGCACGGGCCCCTCGTCGCCCACGCAGATCTCGAACGTCTCAAAGCCGATTTGCCGGGCCAGCGTCAGCATGCCCATCGCGGGCATCTCGGACGGAAAGGCCCACTGGTTGATTCCGGTTTTCATGCATCCTCCCGCGCGTCCCTGGAGACAGCGTCCCCACTATAGTGCGCGGCGCGCGCCGACCGCAAGCCCCGCATCCCGCAATGATGGACAGGCTCCCGGCATGCGCCCGGAGCGCCGAGGGCGAAGCGGATCTACGGATACAAGGAAGGCGACGCAGGATGGACCTCAAGAACGTGTCTTGCGACAACGATCCTTTTCTGTGCCTGCGCACGAGGCCTCGGCGCCAGTCCCGGCGGTCGTAATTCACGCAGGATTCCTCTAGAATCGTTTCGGGAACCGCAAGAGAACTTCGAGGAGTTTTGTCATGAAGCCTGTAGTGCGTGTGGCCATGCTGATTGCGGCGCTCATCGCTGCGGCGCCGTGTGTCGCCCTGACCCTGAGCCAAAACGGGCAGTCCCCGTATGGGATCGTCGTTGCGGAGGGCGCATCGGAAGCGGAGCGCACCGCGGCCAGAGAGCTTCAGAGCCATCTCGAAGCCGTCACGGGCGCCGTGCTGCCGATTCAGGACGAAGCCGCGGCCGGCGCGCCGGCGAAGGCCATCGTGGTGGGCCCGTCCAAACGGCTCGCGTCGGCGTTCCCGGAACTCGATCTCGACGCGCTGGGCCATGACGGGATTGTGATGAAGAGCAGCGGCGACACGCACTTTCTCGCGGGAGGACGTCCGCGCGGCACGCTCTACGCGGTCTACACGTTCCTGGAGGAGGTTGTGGGGTGCCGGTGGTGGACCTCGCGGGAGAGCGATCTCCCCAGGCAGGCGACCCTGGAGATTCCCGTGCTGGACACCGTGTACGTGCCCAAGCTCGCGTATCGCGAAGCATTCTATCGGGATGCGCTGGACGGCGTCTTTGCCGCAAGATCGAAGTGCAACGGCCATTTCGCGGGGATTGCCCCGGAATACGGCGGCCACTACTCGCTGCTCGGGTGGTGCCACACGTTCTATCAACTGCTGCCGCCGGATCGTTACTTCCAGGAGCATCCGGAGTGGTTCAGCGAGATCGACGGGAAGCGCGTGCGCGAGAATGCCCAGTTGTGCCTGACCAACGACGCGATGCGCGCCGAACTCACGAAGAACGCGCTCGCGTGGATTCAGAAGGACCCGCAGGCCGGCATGATCTCCATTGCGCAGAACGACTGCGGCGGCCGCTGCACGTGCCCGAAGTGCGCCGCGGTGGAAGCGGAAGAGGGCGCGCCGTCCGGCCTGCTGATCCGATTTGTGAATGCGGTGGCCGAATCCATTGAAGCGCAGTATCCGGACGTGCTCGTGGAAACGCTGGCCTATCAATACACGCGGCAGGCGCCGAAGCTCGCAAAGCCGCGCGCGAACGTGACCGTGCGCCTGTGCTCGATCGAATGCTCCTTCGCGCAGCCGCTGGCGACCGGGCCGCAGAACGCGGATTTCGCCCGGGATCTGGAAGCCTGGAGCGCGATCTCGCCCAAACTCTATATCTGGGACTACGTAACGAATTTCCGGGATTACATCCTTCCCCATCCCAACCTGCGCGTGCTCGCCCCCAACATCCGCTACTTTGTCGATCATCACGCCGTGGGCCTCTTTGAACAGGGCGACGTGGGCAGTTCCTGCGGCGACTTCGTCGAAATGCGCGCGTGGCTGCTTGCCCATCTGATGTGGGACCCGTCACGCGATGAGCAGGCGCTCCTCTCCGAATTCATGAAGGGCTACTACGGCGCCGCCGCGGCGCCGCTGCAGGAGTATCTCGACCTCCGGCAGGACGCCTTGGGGCGGTCCGGCGCTGCCCTGCGCTGCTACATGGAGGACACTTCGTCCTGGTTTCCACTCGACAGGATGAATCGGGCGGCGGCGCTCTTTGAACAGGCGCAGCGCGCCGTCGAAAACGATCCGGTGCTGCGCGACCGCGTGCGCCGTGCGCGCCTGACGCTCGACCACGCATGGCTCAAGCGCTATACGTGGCTCAAGCGTGAGGCCGCCCTGCGCCAGTTGTCTTTTGGAGGCCCAGCCGATCCTGCGGCCTTCTGCGATGACTTCATCAAGACCGCCGACCGCTTCAACATCGGCAACTACAACGAGGGCACGCCGTTCTCGGCCTACGCCCCGCAATTGCGTGCGCGTTTCCGCGGGGCCGTGCCGCCCCCGGCGGAATGCGCCGGACGCAGCCCGGCGGATTGGGTGGACATCCAGGACAACGAATTCCAGCTCTGCAACCCGGGCGGGTGGGTTAGCCTCGTCGAGGATGCCGCGGCCTCCGACGGCTATGCCGCGCGCATGCCGGCAAACCACACGCAGTGGGCGGTCCAATACGCGATTCTGAACGATGTCGCCATGCTGGGGAACGCCCGCGTGTTCGTGTCGGCCCGCTGTGACGCGAAGGCCGCCGAGGGCAGCGCGTTTCAGCTCGGGATTTACGACGGCAAAGACGGCAAGCCCGTTTCGCAAATCACGGTTCCCATCGCACAGGCAGGCGGCAGTGCCTACCGGGTTCTTGACCTCGGCGTTCAATCATTGAAACCGGGGTGCTACGTTTGGGTCGCCCCCCTGAACAATCCCGAGGCGGTGGATGCGGTATACGTGGACCGGCTCTTCCTTGTGAAGGAGTAGGGACTCACAGGATGCGGAAGCCGTACAGCGAGGCGTTTCGCAGGAAGAAGCGCAACCGCAGCGGGCCCTTGTCCTTGGGAAGCGTCCGGGCATCTTTCCAGACGACGGCCTGTTCGACGCTGTCCCCGCTGAGGGGCGCGCAGGCCTCGCGCGCAAAGCCCGGGAGAACGGCGCCGGCCGAGTCCAGCACTTCGACGCGGACTGTGCCGTTCCTGGCGCTGAAATTCAGGGCCAGCGTGCCGTAAGGTCCGCTCAGATCCCGGGTCTCGATTACGCCTTCGGTTTCTCCCGCATCCAATGAGACGAAGCCGCCTTTGCGCAACGTGGCCAAGCCGATGGCGGCGCCGCACGTGTCCACGCCGTGGGTGCCGTCAAAGCCGCCGTAGAAGAGCTTGATGGCATCCCCCTCCACGAGCGGGTGGTTCGGCGTGAAGATCATGCCGTCGTCCCAGGCGCCGTCGGCGCCCAAGGCGAGCAGGGGAGTGCGCGGCGCTTCCTGGCGCAGCCAGTGGACGCCATCGCGGCTGCTGACCAGTTCCACGAAGATCGGGCCATCGTTCTTGCCGTCGGTGATCCGGAAGATCCAGAGAAACCCGAGATACATGGATTCGTAGGCGAAGCCGCAGAGGCCATAGAAGTCCGTGTGTTGTCCGGGGGCGGCCACCCAGCGATCGTCATACTCGTCCGGCGTCAGGACCAGTTCGGCCGGCGGCCAGGCCGCGGCGTCGCTCGTATGCGAGACGCCGCAGCAGCGGCGATTGAAACCGCGCACTTCCGCGAATTTCTTCGGGAAGCCGAGATACCGCTTGCCGAGCGGGTCCCACACGAAGTTGCCGACATCGCCCGGGTCCGGCAGCACGGGGTTCTTGGGCGCATCGCTCCAGTGAATGCCGTCCTCGGACCAGGCGGCATAGTAACCGCTGACCGTGTTGGCGGGCGGGGTGCGTCCGTAGTCGTAGTTGAGCAGCGTATAGTGCCGTTTCGGATCGCTCTCCCAAGGCGTGTGAATGACCTGCGGGTTGTGGTCTTCGTGCGTGCGCCGGAGAAACAGGTTGTTTGTGGACGAGCCTTCATAAGCGATTAGCCCCAGCGCGGGCTTGTCCCAACGGAGGCCGTCCAGGCTCGTGGCATAGGCCATCCGATAGTCATGGCCGTCCCAGGTGTGGTACCACATGCGATAGCCCGGGCCCTGCTCCATCGGCAGCACGGAGCCGTACAGATAAACCGTCGAGCCCTCCCAGGGCCGGTCTGCCTTCAAGACCGGATTCCCGGCATGCTTTTCAAAGGCATGATAGCTTCGCGAAACGTCTTGTTTGTTCGCGATGAGGCTGTCATCCACGAAGAGTTGCCAGGCTCCCGAGAGGTCACCCAGAGAACGTGATGCGGCCGCTTGGGATGTTGCGGCCGCAAGCGCCAGCATCAGGCTGCATCCCGCCGGAAAGATGCGTCCGCGGCATTTGTGAAGCATGCGTGCCCTCCCCCGCGATGTCCGGAACAGTTGAGGAGCGCCCCGCGCGGGAGCGCTCCCCGACTGCACAAACACCTGCTACGCGCCGATGATCCCGAGCGGCTTGTTCGTCTTCCAGTTGCCGCGCGTGAAATCGGGAAACTCGACCATGGCGCTCTTACCGGCGACGGAGCGCTCGCTCAGTTCGCAGACCGCGCTCAGCGCCGCCGCGTCATACACGTCCATATCCATGGGCTCGCCCTTCAGCAGGCACTCGATCAGGCGGAAGTCCTCGATGTAGTCCATCCCGCCATGGCCCGCGCCCTTGGCCGCCTCGTTGTGCCGCTTCCAGAGCGGGTGGTCATGTTCGGGGTACCACTCTTCGGCGTTGTCGTAGGTGTGGGGCTTCGCGCTTTTCCCCTCGATATAGACTCGATCCGGATAGCCCTCGACGATGCCCTTGGTGCCCTGAACCATGCTGATCCGGCTGTAGGGCCGCGGAAGGTTTGTGTCGTGCACCACCGTGATCGTCTGGCCGCTGGCCGTGTAGATCAAGCTCACATTGACGTCACCCAGCACATACTTCTCCTGGCGCCGGGGGTCGTCCGCCGGCAGCGTGCCCTGAAACTCCTGCAGGCCCCGAGACGGGCTGCTCAGCGAAACCAGGTACTGGAAGCGGTTGCCCCGATTGACATCCATGCACTGCGCGACGGGGCCCAGCCCGTGCGTCGGATACAGGTTTCCGTTGCGCTTCATCGCATGCGCACGGCGCCACAGCCCTTCGCCGTCTTTGCTGAATTTCACATCGCGCAGATCATGGCAATACCCGCCTGCGCCGTAGACCACGTCGCCCAACAGGCCCTTGCGCACCAGGTTCAACGTCAACAGCTCGAAACGGTTGTAATTGCAGTTCTCCATCATTAGACAGTGCTTCTGCTGCTTCTCCGCCGTCTCCACCAACTGCCAGCACTCCTCGAGCGTGACCGCCGCGGGCACCTCGGTGCAGGCGTGCTTCCCGTTCTCCATCGCCGCCACGCACACCGGCACATGCCACTCCCACGGCGTCGCCGTGTACACGAGATCGAGATCCTCCTTCTCGCACATCCGCTTGAAATCCAACGGACCGCGCGAGTACCCTTTGGGCTTTTTCTGACCCGCCTTCCGCGCAAGCTCCTGCACGTTCTTCACCTTCGACTCGACAATGTCGCACACCGCGCACAACTCCACGCCGGGAATCCGCAGCAGGTTCCGGATGTGGTTCGTGCCCATGCCGCCCGCGCCCACAAAGCCCACCCGCACCCGTTTCAGCGGCTGATTGACCAACGGCCAGGCCGCCGCAGGCGCGGTCTCGCGCGGATCGGCCGCATGGGCCGCAAGGCTCGCGCCCCCCAACGCCACGCCCAATCCGGCGGCGCCCAGCCGGACAAAATCGCGGCGGTTGAAGACAGCGGCATTCCGTGTTGCATCGTCAGCGTGGCTCATGGCGAGACTCCTTCTCCCTGTTGGACAACCTTGGAGCATCCATTCTATTGAAATGACCGGACTGATTCCAGTCATCCCTGCCGCAAACCGTTGGGCCGGAACGCTCCTCTGTCCCGCGCGCCCGACCACCGAGACCCGGCCCGGTGCCCCGCTAAAAGCCCTTTAAATGCACCGAATCAACCGATATTTGTGCGGAATGGCCCATCGGACGACTTCCCGGCCGCGTTCCGGTCGCCCGTTTCCTTTGATGGCTCCGCCTTTCAGATCCATTATGAAATTCAGGTATGCGGGTCATACGGCATTTATTGGGTTGACAAATCAGGCAAGAACTGGTATTCTCGGCGGAGTTTTCAGTATGCGCTTAATCAAAAATCAATGAAACGGGTAACTCTGGAGGGGACGCACATGACGGCAGCCATGATGGAAGAAAACGCTACGGCACGCCTTGCCGGAAAGTACCTGACCTTCAAACTGGGTGATGAGTCCTATGGTCTGGGCATCCTCAAAGTGCAGGAGATCATAGGGATTATGGCCATTACCCACGTGCCCCGGACCCCCGGCTTCGTCCGCGGGGTGATCAACCTGCGCGGCCGGGTGATCCCCGTGGTGGACCTGCGCCTGAAATTCGAGATGCCGTCGCAGTCGGACACGGAGCGGACCTGCGTGATCGTGGTCCAGGTGGCGCGCCAGGGCGTCCACGTAACGATGGGGCTGATCGTGGACGAAGTCTCGGAAGTGCTGGACGTGCACGCCGAGCAGATTGAACCGGCGCCCTCTTTTGGGGCGAGCGTGGACACGGACTTCATTCTGGGCATGGGCAAAGTGGGCGGCAAGGTGATCGTGCTCCTGGATGTGGACCGCGTGCTGTCGGGAGACGAGGTGAACGTGCTGAGCGAGAGCGCGGGAATCGAGTAAGGGTTGATGAGGCGGGATCCGGGAACCCGCAGGGAGTCGCTTGTCCACAGGGAGACAAGTGCGACGGGTCAAATAATCATGGAAAGATGGGCACAGGAGAACGGGCTATGTTCAAGAACATGGGACTGGGTACGAAGATTGGAGTGGGATTCGGGCTGTTAATCCTTATTGCGATCACCCTGGGCGGCTTGGCGGTCTGGAGCATGAACAACGTCAAGGCTATCGCCTCGGCGATGGAGACCAAGAACGTGCCCGCCGTAGCCGTGGCCAATGACGTGGAACGGACCTCGCTGAAGACCATGTACAACATTCGCGGTTACGCCTTCACCGAGGAACAACAGTTCCTGGACGATGGCCGAAAGGATCTTGCCTCCGTGAAGGAGAATCTCAAGAAGGCAAAGGACCTCGCGGAGAAACAGGGCATTGATTGGCTGAAGAAGAATGCCGAACAGGCGGCCACCTGCGCCAATGAATACGACAAATTGCTCGAAGATACCGTCAAATCCACCGACGCGATGGCGAAAGAGAAAGCCGCGTCCTTCGAGTCGTCCAAGAAGTATATGGACACGTGCAACGCCTATCTCGCGCTGCAGGAGAAACAAATCGCGGAAATCATGAAGAACCCGGACGCCAAGGCCACCGAAATTGAAACCATTCGCAAGGAGCAAAAGATTGTCAACGATGTCATAGACGCCGGCAACAACATCATCATTGGCACGTGGGTTTCCATTGCCACCCGTGACCCGAAGAAGTTCCAGGACACGGAGAAGATCTTCGAGACCGTGAATGCCTCCCTTGACGAATTGCGCAAGACGACGACTGATCCCGAGGACCAGAAATTGATCGATCAGTGCAGCGAAGCAGGAAAGGCCTATCTCAGCAATATGGAAGCCTTCCTCAAGGAGTGGTTTGGCCGCGAGGAATTAAACAAGCAGCGCAATGAAGCCGCGAACAAAGTGCTCGCCGCGGCGCAGGACACTGCCAAGGCGGGCATGGATCAGACCGCCAGCGGCGCCACGGAAGCGGCAACGGCGCTCACCACCGGCACCTGGACGATGATCATTGGCCTGTCGGCCGGCGCGGTCATCGGCATCTTCCTCGCCTTCTTCATCACCCGCTCCATCACCAAGCCCATCAACAATGTCATCGCCGGGCTGACGATGGGCGCCGGGCAGGTGGACTCGGCCTCGGGCCAGGTGGCCCAGTCCAGCCAATCCATGGCGGAAGGCGCGAGCCAGCAGGCCTCGAGCCTCGAGGAAACCTCCGCCTCCCTTGAGGAGATGGCGTCCATGACCCGCCAGAACGCCGAAGGGGCGAACCAGGCGACCGCCATGGCGACCGAAGCCCGGGACTCCGCCGAACGCGGCCGCGAAGCGATGACCCGGATGGCCTCGGCCATCCAGGAGATCAAGAAGTCCTCGGACGAGACGGCCAAGATCATCAAGACCATCGACGAGATCGCGTTCCAGACCAACCTCCTCGCCCTGAACGCGGCGGTCGAGGCGGCACGGGCCGGCGACGCGGGCAAGGGCTTCGCCGTGGTCGCGGAAGAAGTCCGCAACCTGGCGCAGCGCAGCGCCGAAGCGGCCAAGAACACCTCGTCGCTCATCGAGGGCGCGCAGAAGAACGCGGACAATGGCGTCGCCGTATCTTCCGAAGTGGCGCAGATCCTCAACGAAATCGCGAGCGCGGCGCAGAAAGTCGCCCAACTAGCCTCGGACGTTTCGGCGGCGACAAACGAACAGGCTCAGGGCATCGCTCAAGTGAACAAGGCCGTGTCGGAAATGGACAAGGTGACGCAAGCCAACGCCGCCAACTCGGAAGAAGCGGCCTCGGCCGGCGAGGAATTGTCCGCGCAATCGCGCGAACTCAACGACATGGTCAACACGCTCGTGACCATCGTCGGCGGTGTCAACGCGTCCCGGTCCGCAAAGAGTATCGGCAATGGTTCGGTGAAAAAATCTAACGGATACGGCGGCAAGCCGGTCCGCTCGTCCACGGCGTCCGCGGAGCGGCAGGTGGAACGGCGCGCCCTGGCGCAATCCGCGCCCAAAGCCCTGCCCAAACAGGCTTCGGCAGACCCCAATAAGGTGATTCCACTCGATGAAGATGACCTGAACGAGTTCTGACACCCCTGAACAAGTCAGCGCGGCCGGCCGAGGATGCCTCGGCCGGCCGCTGTTGTTGCGAAGAACGAGCCTATCGGGCCATCACGAGCTGGGCCAGCTTGGGGAGGTTCTCTCCGGCCGGCCCCTGCAGGAAGGCATCCGTGATGGAATGCGTGAACTCCGTGGGCTCCACGTTGCACTCAATGATGAAGGCGCCGTTTTCCTTGGCGGCGTAGGGAAGCCCCGCCGCGGGATAGACCTGCGCGGACGTTCCCACGATCAGCATGGCGTTGCAGGTGCGCGCCAGCGTGTCCGCCTGCATCAACGGCTTCGGCGGAATCGGTTCGCCAAAGAGCACGACACTGGGTTTCATGTAACCGCCGCACTCGCAGCGAGGCGCCCCGTGCGCGCGGAACGAAAGGTCCATCCGGCGCCGCCGGAAACAAGAGGAACACCCCAGATTATGGACGTTCCCGTGATACTCGATCACGACGGTGTTCCCGGCCTGCTGATGCAGCCCGTCGATATTCTGCGTGACGATCCCCTGCAGCTTCCCGAACTCTTCCAGTTTCGCCAGGGCAAGATGGCCGGGATTGGGTTGTGCCGCCAGGATGGTTTCGCCCAACTCGTAGAACATCACCCATACCTTGTCCGGGTCGTCGAGGAAGGCATCCATCGTGGCATATTCCGCGGGCGGGTACTTGGACCAGAGGCCCCCCGTGCTCCGGAAATCGGGAATGCCGCTTTCCACGGAAGCGCCGGCGCCGGTCACGGCGACAACGAGCGGCGCACGATTGATGGCTTCCGCCGCCTTGCGAAAAACTTCTTCGCTCATGAGTTCACCTCGATGCGTTCGCGCCCGCCCATATACGGGCGCAGCGCCTCCGGGACGACCACGCTCCCGTCCGCCTGTTGATAATTCTCGAGAATGGCGAGGGCCGTGCGGCCCACGGCCAGCCCCGAGCCGTTCAGCGTATGCACGAATTCCGGCTTCTTCCCGCGCTTGAAGCGAATGTTGGCCCGGCGCGCCTGGAAGTCCGTGAAGTTCGAGCAGGAACTGATTTCGCGGTAGGCCTGCTGGCCGGGGAGCCAGACCTCGATATCGTAGGTCTTCGCCGCGGAGAATCCCAGATCGCCCGTGGAGAGCGTCACGACTTGATAGGCCAGGCCGAGCTTCTGCAGGATCCGCTCCGCGTTCTGCGTCAATTTCTCGAGTTCGTCCCAGGATTCCTCCGGACGTGTGAACTTGACCATTTCGACCTTGTTGAACTGATGCTGCCGGATCATGCCGCGCGTGTCTTTGCCGTAGGAACCCGCTTCACTTCGGAAGCAGGGCGAGTAGGCGCAGTACAGAATCGGGAGCAGCGCGTCGTCCAGGATCTCGTCCCGGTGAATGTTCGTCACCGGCACCTCGGCCGTCGGGATGAGCCAGAAATCCGTGTTCTCGAGCTTGAAGAGGTCCGCCACGAACTTCGGAAGCTGTCCCGTGCCGCGCATACTGTCGGAATTCACCAGGAACGGCGGCAGGATCTCCGTGTAGCCGTGCTCGCGCGTGTGGGTGTCCAGCATGAAGTTGATGAGCGCGCGCTCGAGCTGGGCCGCCGGGCCGCGGGAGACGCAGAACCGCGCGCCAGCGATTTTGGCCGCGCGCTCGAAGTCGAGAATGCCCAGCGCCTCGCCCAACGCCACATGATCCTTGGGCTCGAAATCGAAGGCCGGCGGCGTGCCCCACTGCCGTTCGAGCCGGTTCGCCGCGCTGTCCTTGCCCGTCGGCAGTGTGGCGTCCGGCAGGTTGGGAATAACGAGGATTTGCTCCTGCAAACGGAGGTCCACTTCGCGCACGAGATCGTCGAGCCCCTTGATGCGGTCGCTGACGTCCTTCATGGCGGCAAGCAGGTCCGCGGCATCTTCGCCCGCGCGTTTCCGCTTGGCAATCTCGCCGGAGGTCCGGTTCTGCTCGGCGCGGAGCTGTTCCATCTCGTAGAGCGCCTTGCGGCGCTGCGCGTCCACCTCGAGAATGGCGTCGAGGTCAACGGCCGTATGGCGTTTCTCCAGCGCCTCCCGGATGGCGGCCGGATTTTCGCGAAGCACTTTGATGTCAATCATGCGTGAACACCTTGCATCGTTCGCCCTGCCCGGGCGCATTCAAAACATACAGCGCCGCGGGTCAACGGCCCGCGCGCAGGTGGCGCAGAAGCCGGTCGAACTCATCCAGGCTGTAATACTCGATTTCGATCTTCCCGCGGCCGTTCTTCTGGGTCTTTATGTGAACCTTGGTTCCGAGACTGCGCCGAAGCGTGTCTTCCATTTCGCTGAGATTCGGATCCTTTGCGGCAGTCTTCTTCTCCTGCGGCTTGCTGGCCGCGGCCAACTGTTCGGCCTGGCGCACGCTGAGCCCGTGCTTGATGATCTTGCGGGCGGCCGTGATCTGCGCCTCGGGCGATTCGATGGAGAGCAGCGCCTTGGCGTGGCCCGCCGTGAGCGAGCCGTCGGCAACCTGCTCCTGAACCACCTCCGGCAGGTTGAGCAGGCGCAGCGTATTGGCTACCGTCACCCGGTTCTTGCCGATCTCGGCCGCCATTTCCTCCTGCGTCCACCCGAATTCCTGGATGAGCTGATGATAGGCCAGGGCCAGTTCGATCGAGTTGAGATCCTCGCGCTGAATGTTCTCGATCAGCCCGAGCTTGAGCATGTCGCTGTCGGAAACGTCCCGGCAGACCGCGGGGATTCGTTCGAGATCGGCCATGATGCTCGCCCGCACCCGGCGTTCGCCGCTCACGAGTTCGTAGCGATCCCCCGCCTTCCGGACGATGACCGGTTCCTGCACGCCGTCGCGCCGGATGGATTCGGCCAGTTCGGCCAGTGCCTCCTCGGCAAACACGCGCCGTGGCTGCTTCGGGTTGGGCTCGATTTCCGCGGGATTCAGTTGGATCAACCGCACGCCGTCCGGCAGGGCTTCGGGCGCGGCCGGCGCCGGCGAAACGCCGTTCAGCGCGTTCGAGGCGCCGCCCAGCAGCGCGTCCAGGCCTTTGCCGAGCCCTTTCTTCTTGATCAAGCTAGCCACGGGCAATCACCTCCCGCGCCAGTGCGAGGTAGGCCTGCGCGCCGGCGGATTTCAGATCGTAGTAAATCACGGGCTTGCCGAAACTGGGCGCTTCGCTCAAGGTTACATTGCGCGGAATGATCGTCTGAAAGACCTTGGCGCCGAGATGTCCGCGCACGTCGTCAATCACCTGCCGCGCGAGATTCGTGTGCTGATACATCGTCAGCAGCACGCCCAAAACCGACAGGCCGGCGTTGAGATTGTCCCGGACGCGGATAATCGTCTGAAGCAGTTCGCTGAGCCCCTCGAGCGCGTAATATTCGCACTGCAGCGGGATGATGACGCCTTCGGCCGCCGTCAGCCCGTTCACGGTCAGCAGGCTGAGCGACGGCGGACAATCCACGAAGAGATAGTCGTACGTGCCTTGCACCGAGGCCAGGGCGCTGCGCAGCAATCCTTCGCGCCCGTTCATGCTGACAAGTTCCACCTCGGCCCCCACGAGCTCGCGGTTCGACGGGATAATCGCCAGATTCGCGATCTCGGTCGGCTGAATCGCCTCGGCAATGGGCACCTCATTGACCAGCACGTCGTACAACGTGTTCTCGATGGCGTTCTTGTCGATGCCGAGGCCCTGTGTCGCGTTGCCCTGTGGATCGAGGTCGACCAGCAACACCCGGCGGTCCGCCGCCGCCATGCAGGCGGCCAGATTGACGGCGGTCGTGGTCTTGCCCACGCCGCCCTTCTGATTGGCAATCGCGATGATCCGGCCCATGACGTTCCCCGCTGGCTGATGAACACACAAACAGACCGCGTATCATACGGAATGCCCGCGCCAAAAGGCAAAAGCAAGACGGGTTGCCGCTCCGGCGGCGCGATACTTGTCGGGCGCCGGTTGACATTGCGCTGCGGGGTGGATCACACTTCCGCAGGCACAGGAAGGGCTGCCATTTCGAGGACCGCGTCAACTTGGGCGCCCGAAAGCACGGGCGGGGGAGTGTGTAATGCTGGCATGTTTTCTGATAACCGCCGCGGCGCTGGCCGTAAACCTCTTTGCCACCGAGCGCAAGGCCGTGGGGTTGGCCAGTGTGATGAAGATGCTGGCGTCCTGCGGATTCATCGCATTGGGCGTGGCCGCAGGCGCGCTGCATTCGCCCTATGGCTGGTGCGTGCTCGCGGGGCTGGCCTCGTCGTGGTGGGGCGACCTGTTGTTGATCTCGAGAAAGGAACCGATCTTTCTCGCCGGCGTGGGAACTTTCTTCCTGGCGCACGTGCTCTATGTGGCGGCCTTCCTGATCTACGGCATCCAGCCCCTGTGGTCGGCGGCGGCGCTGCTGATCATGAGCGGGCCGGCGCTTATTGTGGCGAAGTGGGTCAGTCCCAATCTCGGCACGATGCGCGTGCCGGTCTATGCCTACATCGCGGTCATCAGCCTGATGGTTGCCGCCGCGTCGGGCGCGGTGGGCCGGCATGGCACTTGGCCGATGCTGGCGGGCGCCGTTCTGTTCTACTGCTCGGACATTTTCGTGGCGCGGGACCGCTTCGTCACGACGGACCGCTGGAACCATCTGATTGGATTGCCGATGTATTACGGCGGCCAGGTGATTTTCGCCTACACCATCAGCCTGGCAGTGTGAAGGCGGGATTCAGAGTTCGAGCGTGACCCGGTTACGCCCGTTTGCCTTGCTCTGATACATGAGCTTGTCTGCGCGCTCCACGCAGTCGTCGGCCGTCTCGTCGGGATCGGCGATCACGGCCCCGATGGACACTGTCACCCGGATTTCCCGCCCTTCGCTCTGAAAGCTCGACTCCTGGATCAGCGTACGGCAGCGCTCTGCGATCCGCGCCAGCATGTCGTCCGTAGTGTTGGGCAGGATCACCAGGAACTCCTCGCCGCCCCAGCGCCCGACGAAATCGAAGGAGCGCAGCGAGGCGCGGAGTGCGCAGGCGGTCATGCGCAGCACTTCATCGCCAACCGGATGGCCGTACGTGTCGTTGATGTCCTTGAAGCGGTCGATGTCGATGAAGAGCAGGCCAAAGCCCCAGCCGTAGCGCCGCAGTTCCTCGAAGGCGTTTTGCAGCGTGACCTGCGCGTAGCGCCGGTTGCCGACGCCCGTCAACGGGCAGATCAACGCGAGCTCCTCCAGTTCCTCGATGCGCTGGCGCGCGTAGACCTTCGAGGTGTTGTCGCTGAAGACCTCGAGGGCGCCGATGGACTCGCCACGGCTGTTGAGTATGGGGCTGATCCGCGTGATCACGGGAACGCTCTGGCCGTTCTTGTGCCGGAAGTAAAGTTCGCGTTCCCGGACCAGGCCGTCCTTCATGCTCAATTCCAGAGGACAGTCTTCTCCGAAGACCGGCCCGCCCTTGCCGTCCAGATGGCCCAGAAAATCCGGGGCGCAGGCCACGCCCACGACTTCGCTGCGGTCATACCCCGTGATCCGCTCCGCGCCCTTGTTCCAATACGTGATGCGCCGTTCCCCATCAAGAAAATAAACGCCGTCGTGCAACTGGTCGAGCAGGTTCTCGTAGGAAATGCTCTCCATGACCATAGGGGCGGCCTCCCTCCGTCTTGCCTCTATACCGGAGAAGGTACACTATTTCCGGCGCCGGGTCCAGCGCCGGGACGCCCCGGGCGGTTCTTCCTTCCCCTGGCGCTCAGTGCGAATCGAGCGGCTGCACCGCTTCCTCGAAGTAGCGATGAAACGGTGCCGGCAATTCATGATAATCGGCGCCGGCGATTTCCGGGGCAAAATCACGCGAGTTGTACGTATCCCAGAACACGGCCGTTTTGCCGCGCAGCGCGCCGGACTCCGCCGCATCGAGGAATCCGGCAAACGCCTTGCCCGTATACGTGCCTTCGAGTCTGAGGCCGAGGTCGGCGCCACAGCGCACCGCGCGCGCCGAAGCCTCCGTATACCGGCCATAGCCGGGTCCGATGAAGTCGTGCCGCAATTCAAATTCGCGCTCGGGGAACGCGAGGTCCGGGAAGGCGGGGTCCGCGCCATGCAACAGGGCATTTGTGGCGGAGAAGAGTTCCCGCGCCTTCTGCATCGACGTGTATGGCGGCTGGGTGACCCGAATCGCGGCCACGCGTGTGCGCAGCCCCGCGGCCTGCAAGCCGAGCATGAGGCCCACCACCGTGCCCATGGTTCCGCTGGCGGCAAACACCAAATCCGGCTCCGGCAGCAATCCCGAGGCCACCTGCGCCGCCAGCTCAAACGCTGCATTGACGAACCCCAGCGTCCCGACCGGGGAGGAGCCGCCCGGCGGAATCACGTTCGGGAAACGGCCATCCCGGAACAGGCCGCGCTGCATCTGATGGAGCACGCCCAGTTTCACGCGCAGTTGCGATTCGAAGTGATGCAACTCTGCGCCGGCCTTCCAACCGAAAAGCAAGTTCCTGCGGACACTCTGCGCCACCGGCTGCGGCACGAGCATCGAGACACTGCGCAGGCCCAACTGCCGCGCAAAGAGCGCCGTGGCCAGGGCGTGATTCGAGCCTGCGGCCCCGAAGGTGAGCACGGTCCTGGCGCCGTCGTGCATCGCGCGTCCCAGGAGGAACTCGAGCTTGCGCACCTTGTTGCCGCCGTACACGGGCGAGGTCAAGTCATCCCGCTTGACATAGAGATTCGCACCTGTGCCGCTCGAAAGCGCGTCGAGACGCTCGATCGGGGTGGGCAGCGCCGCCAGGGCGACATGCGGGATCGGCCCGCGCAGGGCGGGAAATGCGTCGAACAACGGCAGGGTGCTCATGCTCTCGATTCCTTGTTGACCGGCGTTGCGGGACGGAGCGATTACTCCCGGGTGGAATCCCAATCGCATGCCCGGCAGATCCACACGCGCTTGCGGCCGAAGAGCAGCGGAAGTCCCAGCAGCATCACCACCGTCAGCCACCGCACGACCGGAGAAGACGCCAACTCCTCAATCTTCTCGGAGCCGCAATTGGGACAGCGCATCAGATCCCCCGCCTCATCGAACTCCATTCCGCCGGCTCCGCCCGGACCCTCGGCGTCTTCCGCGTCCTCTTCCTGCGCGTGAAACTCGGGCGGATGCTCGAGCAGTGCGCGTGCGCGCGCCGCGTCCCCCGGCAGGACCATGATCCGTGCGCCGCGCGCGATCATCGAGTAGCGTCCCGTCCAGGCGCGCTGCTCCTCCCCGCTGTCCCACGCCTTGATGCCGTTGTTCTCGAGAAAGGCCTTTACAAAGGACGATTCAAGGGCGCTCGAGCAACGCTTGACGACAATCAAATCCTTCGACATGTTCATTTCCTCGCGCTACGGTTCCGCTCGCCGAATACCGGTCCGCGCAACAGGCGGAAAAACACCGCCGCCGTCTCCGTGAAGGCGCGTTCGGCGGCAATACACTCTCTGCGGAACATCCGGGTGATGTTTCTCCTGCGCCTGAGCTTCCCGCTATCGTATCGCCGAAGCGGGGGTAGAGACAAGCTGGTGGAGAACTTGAATGGCCGCCGTTCGGGCTGCTATGATTACGTGACTTGGGAGTTAATCCTGATTTAATGGAAATTCTCTCCATTAGGTCTGCCACGGGAAGTATATAAATTCGCGGACAACCCCCAACGCCGGATTCCAGTGGGTTGAAGTGCACATCCGCCGCTCACGCGGCGTTTATGATAAAAGGCCGCCAGCGCAAGTTCTGGCGGCCCTTAATCTTTTCCGGCCCTTACGCCGCAATGAGCTGTTCGACGAACTGCTTTGCCTTCCTGGCTTCGGCGAGCAGGTGCGGCAAATCGCCTTGGCTCAGGCATTCGATGAGCAGCGGGCCGCTTGTGAACCCGCCCTGCTTCAGTTTGGCCATCACTTTGGGGAACTCCACCTTGCCCGAACCCGGCGTGAGCATGACTTCCTTCGGCGGCAGGAAGTCCTTCACGCTCATGCCCACGACCAGTCCATTGACGGTGGCGGCATCGTCCACCGGGTCGAGGGCGCCGTCGGAGTAGTAGAAGATGTTGCCGGGGTCGTACCACAGCCCGAAGTTCTTCTTGCCCACAAATTCGAGGATCTTCCGGCATTCCGGGCCGGTCGAGTTCGAGCCGCCGTGCGGCTTCACGCTCAGGCCCAGGCCCTTCTCCGCGGCGTAGGGGCAGCACTCGGCGATGGCCTTGTAGTATGGCTCGTGCAGGGCCTTGTCCGTCACGCCGCCCATCATCAGGTTCTCAACGCCGGCCGCCAAGCTGCAATCGATGAGGCGCTTCAGTCCGTCGATGCCCGCCTGGAGCGACTCCGCGACGGGGATGTCGCCGCCGTAGAGCGACGGCACCTTGAGCCCGCGCTTCTTGCACTCTTCGCCGATTTTCTGCGCCTCTTCAACCGTCGATTTGACCGATATGATCAAGCCGTTGTCCGACTTCGCGGTCATCAAGCCCGCGTCTTTGAATCCGGCCTCGGCGATTGCATCCAGGGCGACGCGGTACTCGTGTTGTCCCCACGGACGGGTGAAACAGCCGACCCGCCATCCGCCACCGGCCTTCGGGGCCTGGGCCGTTGCCGCAAACGGGAGCGCAGCCAGGGCGAGGCCGCCATTGCGCAGGAACGTGCGGCGCGAGATAGGACGTTTCATGGCTCAGCCCTCCCGGATTTCGCGCTTCTCGTGATCGTAGATGTGACGCTTCCCCGTGTCGAAGGCGCGCACGGCCATGAGGCTCGCCACGGCATGCTGATAGCCCGCGTCAATCGAGGCGTTCGGCGTCTTCCGGGTGCGCAGGCACTGGAGCCAATCCAGCATGTGATCCGGCATTTTGACCTCCTTCACCGGCGTCTTCTCCTTGACCCGGCCGTCGGGCTGGCCCACGCCGTCGGCGGTCACGAAGGGATTGGACCAGTCCTGCAGGTCCATCACCGCCTGGTCGCCGAAGATCTTGAAGCTGTTGCCGCTGCCGTTGCCGAAGTTCGTGGAGTACGAGACCATGAAGCCCTCGGGGTAGGTCCACATCGCCTGCACGTGGTCGGGGCACGTGAAGTTGTTCTCGTCCTTCCAGGTGTAGGTGCCGCCGAGGCAGACCGCGCTCGTCGGGAACTGCGCGCCGGTGATGTAGTGGACGAGGTCGAGGTAATGGCTGCCCAGCCCCGGCACGGGGCCGTCGGTGAAATCGCGGTAGCCATACCAGCCCGTGAACTGCACCGAATTGAACGGGCGCATCGGCCGGTCCGCCAGGAATTCCTTCCAGTCCACGTCTTCTTCCTTGGCTTCCTTGACATAGGCATACCAGTACGGGCGGTGGCCGTTGCGGCATTGTTCGATGCGGCCGACCTTGCCCAGGAGCCCGGTCTTGAAGAGCTCTTTGCAGCCCGTCATGCTGCCCATGCTCCGCAACTGCGTGCCCACCTGCGCCACGACGTTGTTCTCCTTGACGGCGTCACAGGCGGACTTGAGCGCGTTGAAATCCATGGCCAGCGGCTTCTCGACGTACACGTCCTTCTTCGCCCTGGCCGCCGCTTCGAGATGGGTGGTGTGCACCAGGTCCGGCGATGCGATCATCACCGCGTCGATATCCTTGTACTCGAGCAGGTCCCGGTACGACGTGAATTGCTTCGCCTCGATGCCGTACCAGTCCTTGCAGAGTCCCGCGGCCTTCTCGCGCGCCAGCCGCCACGGATCGCAGACCGCGACGAATTCGACGTTCTGCGCCTTGTCATGCGGATGCACCCCCGCCATGTGCGCATCGCACCCGCGGCTGCCGCAGCCGATCATGCCGATGCGGATCCGGTCATTCGCGCCGTGGGCGCGGGTATGGTTCAGCGCGGTCAGCGCAACCGCGGCCGCCCCCGTCGTCTTCAGGAAATTCCGGCGGGTCGTTGTCTGGGACATGGCTCAGTCTCCTTTCTTCCTCGCGATGGCTGCTCAAGGCAATCCCGAATTGCTGTAGTTGTTCGGCTTCCCAAGAAGCGACTATAGTGCGCCGAACGCACGGTTTCAAGAGGATGCCTGACGCCGGCATCGGGCGCGAACCGGGCGGTGTCCGGCCCAAGGTTGACATCCGGAACAAGGAGGGCGCAATGGAAGTTCGGCTGGAATACTTGATGCCCAAGGAAGTCGAGGAAGCCATGGCGGTGTGCGGCACGCTCTTCCTGCCGCTGGGAACCGTCGAGTGGCACGGCGTGCACAACATGCTGGGCGTGGACGCGCTCAAGGCGCACGCCTTGTGCGTGCAGGCGGCCCAGCAGGGCGGCGGCCTGGTGCATCCGCCGCTTTACGGGGGGGTCGGCGGGCTGGATGAACCGCACACGTTCATTCTCGACCCGGAGAACTCGATTGAATCGCGGGTCTTCCGGCCGTGGCTCGAGAAGCTGTGCAGCGAGGCTGCGCGCAACAAATTCAAGGCGGTCATCGTGCTTACGGGCCACTACGGCGCGACCCAGCAGATCGCCGTGCGCGAGACGGCTGTGCGCATGAGCAAAGCGCTGGGCATCCCAATCCTCGGCACGCCGGAATACTTTCTTGCGCTGGATGAAGGCTACTATGGAGATCACGCGGCCTTCTTCGAGACCTCCATCATGATGCACCTCTTCCCCGGGAGGGTGGACGTGAGCCGCTTGGGAAAGCCGCCGCACCAGGGCGTGGGCGGAAAAGATCCGAAGGAGTTCGCGAAGGCGGAGGAAGGCAAACGCTTCTGTGACGCCATCGTCAAGCGCCTGGTCCACCTCGCGTGGAACATGCCTTCGTGGGACGAGACGGCGCGGGCGCGTTTTATCCGGGCGGAACAGGCGCTGGTGGACCGCCAGATCATGCTGGGAAATGGCGGCGGCGCGGCTTTCTGGACGGCCTGGCGCAACATCGGCAAGGGCGCGTTCAACGCGTATCCGGAGTTGCTCACGGGCGGCAAGTTTGAGGACATCGAGGCGCTCGTGCAGAAGTTGTAGCAAAGGTTGGTGGGTTCCGCTTCGCTACACCCACCCCACGGGAACAACGTGTGCGCGGGGGCGAAGAGAGAAGAGGTTCGCCACGAAAGGCACGAAGAAACAGAGGTAGGCAGGCCGGTGTTTGTGTGCCTCTGGCGCGATTCAGCGGTACTGAAGCGCCCAGCGTTCCATGCGCGTGTCTTCGTTGCGCATTCGCCAGCGCAGCAGATGCTGGCAATAGCGCGCCACGACCGGCGCATATGCCGGCTGATCCGCGAGATTCTCGAACTCGCCGGGATCGGCTTTGAGATCGAAGAGCAGCGGCGCAAGGGACGCTTCGCCGAACTGCACATACTTATAGTCGTCATCGCGCACCGTCCATGCGCGGCAGGCATCCGGATCCGCCTTCGCGCGTTCCCCGTGCTTGAGTAGCGAGTAATAGTAGAACTCGTGGTGAATGCGTTCCCGCGGCTGCGCGTTTGCGTCCTTGCGCAGGAGCCCGAGCAGGCTTCTCCCCTGGAAGCGCGGGTGAGACGGGACTTCGAGATACGCGCAGGCCGTGGGCGCGAGATCAATTGCCTCGACGAATGCATCCAGGTGCTGCCCGCGCGTGGCATCCGCCTCGGGCGAGGGATCGCGCACAATGCACGGCACCCGCATCGCCGCATCGTAGAAGTGGGACTTTCCGTGCATGAAGTGGTCGCCCATGTAGCTGCCGTGGTCCGAGCTGAAGATGATCAGCGTTTGGTCCCACTGGCCGGAATCCTTCAGGGCCTGGAAGAGGCGGCCGAGGCAGGCGTCGAGTTCCGTGATCATGCCGTAGTAACAGGCGCGCAACTCCCGCCATTCGTGTTCCTTCAGCAACTGATCCTGGGCGTAATGGCCGATGCGCGCGTAGTACGGCAGGGGCTGCGTCCGTTCGCGCGGGTCGCGCACCGGCTCCGGCACCGAGGCGGGATCGTACATCGCGTGATAGGGCGCGGAGCACAGGAACGGGCCGTGCGGTTTCAGGTAGTTCACGTTGAGGAACCAGCCGTCCGCCGGGCGCGTGATGTACTCGATGGCGGCCGAGGTCATGAACTGTGCATCGCTGTCTTCCGTCCGGTAGTGCGCGGGATACACGCAGTCCAGATGTTCACCGGGCCCCTCGGGCGGCACGGCCGTCCGGTACATCCCTTCGCGGTTGCACTGTTCGGGTGGATAGCCCTTTGCGCGGAGGTCCGCGTACCACTCGGGCGAATCGAGTTCCTGGTCGAGGATCACCTCGAAACCGGGCAGGAAATAATCGTAGTTCAGCGCGGCCTTGTGCGGATGGCTGTCCGGGAGCAACCGGGGATCGAGCGCGTAATCGTTGTAGCCGATGATGGCCGGACGGCGGCCCTGCCGGCGCAGATGCATCGCCAGGGTGTCCTCCGGGTCCGCCAGCGGCGTCATGTTGTCGCCCGAACCGTGCGAACAAAGATAGCGCCCCGTGTAGATGGACATCCGGCTCGGCCCGCACGGAGCCGCCTGGACGAAGCACTTGCTGAACAACGCTCCTTCCCGCGCGAGCGCGTCCAGGTTGGGCGTCTTCACCAGCGGATGTCCCGCCGCCCCCAGGCAGTCGGCACGGAATTCATCGGCGAGAATCAGCAGGACATTCTTCGGCATAACTCCTCTCCAACTCGGGCCTGTGATTATGCCTTTCAGCCTGCCGCAAAGCCAGCGGCGCGACTCTGAAACCGGCGGGGTAAAGCCTTCTATCCGGGGTCTCAGCCGGCGTGCGCATCCTGCCTGCGCGGGGGACGCATGTCGTCCGCGAAGAAGGTGAGGCATGCGGGCACGAGGATCATGTCGCCGGCCAGGGCCACGAAGACGGCGAAGCCGGAGAGCAGGCCGAAGTAGTGGATTGGGATGAATGCGGACCACGCCAGGGTGAAGAAGCCGATGCAGGAGGTGGCGGCGGCGGTCAGGCTTGCGGGAAGGACGATGCCGAGCGCCTCGGGAATGGCCTGCGGCGTGGACTTGCCCTCTTTCCGGAGGAGCATGTACATGCCCATCAAGTGGATGGCGTTGTTGCCGCCGACGCCGAGCGCGATGCTGGCAACCATGACTGTGGCCGGATCGAGGGCGAGATCGAAGAGGACCATGACGCCGAAGACGCTGAGAATGGGGAAGAGGTTCGGGATGAAGGCAATCATCGTATAGCGCCAGGAGCGCAGCCCGACGAGGATGACGAGGAAGATCGTGATGAACGCGATGGCCAGCGTGCTCACCTGCATCCACACGAGATTGAGCTGGGTCTTCGCCGATTGGAGCACGATGCCCGTCGGGAACGCGGACATGGGCGCGGGAAGCTTCGCGATGAGCTGATCGGCCAGTTTGGCGATCTGCATGAAGCGGCTGGAATCGGTGTCGCGCACGAGCACGGAGACCCGGATGGTCTTCCCCTCGTCCGCCACGAGCCGGGTGAGTTCCTTTTGTCCGGTCTCGTCCAGTTCGCCCACGAGTCGTTGGGCGGCTTCGCCGCTCTCGGGCAGCACGTAGTACTGCGCGTCGAAGTCATGATCCCACTCGTTGAGCTTGCGGAGCAGATCGAGCGGGGAGACCACGCGGGCGACGCCCGCCTCCGCGCCCAGGGTCTGCGTCAACTGCTCGATGGCGGGCCAGTTCTTCGCGTCGAGCCATCCGGACGGCAGGTTCATGACGATCTCGAGCGAGAAGAGGCCGGTGAGTTTCTGCCCGACGAAATTGTAGGACTGCACCGTCTCCGAGTCCTGCGGAAGGAAGGAGAGCGTATTGGATTCGACGCGCATCTTCACGAGGCTGGCGGTCATCACGATCACCAGGACGAGGATGACCACGAGAATTCCCTTGGCGTACCGTTGCGAGAACTGGCCGAGCCATGCGGCGGTGCGCATGGGGCCGTGCTGCTTGTGCACACGCGGCCCGACCCGGAGCCACTCGATGAGGAGGGGCCCAACCGTGAGGTTCACGGCCACGGAAACGACGAGCCCAATGGCGGCGAAGATGCCCAACTCGAAGATCGGGATCATGTCCGTGATGCACAACGACAGGAACCCGAAGGCCTTTGTCATCGACGAGAGGATGCACGCCAGGGCTTTCTGGCTCACGGCGCGGTTGATGGCTTCCACGATGGAAGGCGTTTCGGCGCGCCAGTCCTGATAGCGGCGCAGCAGATGGATCATCGTTTCCGTCGCGAGCACGCACAGCATGACCGGCAGAACCGAAGTCACCATGTTCAGCGGGCGCTGCACCACAACCATCAGGCCGACCACCAGCAGGACCGCGAGTCCCGTGCAAATCAACGAAATGATCATGGCTTTCAAGGAACGGAAGAGGTAGCCCATGATGATGAGCGAGAAGACCAGGGCGATCGGGAAGGTGCGGCGGGATTCGCGCTGCGAGATATCCTCCATCGTGATATGCAGTGCGGGCGGCCCTACGAGATGCACCTGGAACCCGAAATCGCGCAATGGCTGCAGCGTCCTGGAGACGTCCTCGACCAGTTGGCGCCGCTCCTGGATGCCCTCCGGGCGATCCATCTCCATCAGCAGCGAGCCGACGGTTCCATCTTTCGAGATGAGGAATCCCTGATAGAAGGGCGTCGAGAGGAAGTCCTTCTTCAGTTCCTCGATATCTTCTCCGCCGAAAACCTCGCTGAAGACCTGGGGCAGACCCGAGACCCGCTTGACGAATTTCACTTTCTGGAGCTGTTCGAAGACGCGCACCTGGACATCGAGCGATTCCTGCGTGAACAGGTCCTTCCCGGCGTATGCGGCCACGACGAACTCATCCGTGCCGAACGCCTTTCTAAAACGTTCATACTGTTCGTTGGCCTTGGGATCCCGGCCGAGGAACAGCTCCATCCGGTTGTCCACGGTGGTGCGGATGGCGAAGGGGAACGCACAAATGCCCAGCACCAGAAACACGAACGCCGCAACGCGCGAACCGCGTTCCCAACGGTACGTTTGTCCATTCCCACTCATTTGGTCGGCGGTTCCTTTCGTCCCCACGAGACAGCATTTTGCCGGGCGTGCCCCTCTTCCGCGTTGAGGGCGCTGTATTGTACCCCACGCGGCGCACCTTCGGTCAACAAAGCCCGTGGAGGCAGTTCCCGCGGGGCAGCGGCAGTATAGTGCGGAAACGAACGGCGTCCCGGCGCTTCGCGGAAGGGTTACGTTGCCGCGTCCAGGAATACGGGATCCCAGTAGTTGCCGCTCATCACGATAAGGCACAGAAGGGTTACGGTGTCTGCATAGTAGCCTTGCTCCTGATCGCGGACCGCGTCATAAATCGCGTTCAACCAGGTCTGCTGGCCCGCAACCATGGCGGCGACGCCGAGCGGCGCAGCGTAGAAAGTGGAGAAGTAATCACCGTTTGGAATGGGGGAGCCATCCAGCAGATAGCCCGGTTTGATGGCCTGCGGGTCATCGTGGGCGGCGCCCGCCGCCCACTCGGCGATCTTTCTGGCCTGAGAAGCCGATGTCGCATCGCGATGCAGGAGCGCATCCGTGCCGAGGCGCCAGGGAACCCGCCCCGCGTTGTAGTAGTATGCGCCGTCCCAGGCACCTTCGAGGAAGGAAGGCGGCGCGGGCCGCAGGGCATGGTCCCCGGCGGACACCGGGACCAGGAAGTCGGGCAAAAGGCCCGTGACCGGACTGACGCCAGATTGAAAGGCGCTCACGGCGTTCTGGCACGCCGTGATGACCTCATTCCAGGTTGCATCTCCGCTGGCGCGGGCGAACACGCGAAAATGGGCCGGCATGAAATCCGAACTGCGCGGCGTGTACTCGTTGTACTTCTCGCTGCCGGCCTGGGCCCAGTCGCCCAGCATCGGCCAGTGGCTCGTCGGGCCCACTTCGGAGGCCATCATGCCCGCCAGCACGTTCTCGGCCTCCGCGCGATAGTCGACAGTGCCGCCGGAGCCCCACTGCCGGTCCGCGAGCAGCAGCGCGAGCGCGATATCCGCGTCGCCGTCGAATGCGCTGTTGTCTTCTCCAGGCTCCGGCGATTCGTCCGCGGGCACGTGCCAGTCCATGAGGCGGGGTTCCCGCGTGCTGCGGTGCGCATCGAAATACCGCCACAGGCCGTCGAACCGGGATTGGGCCGCGGCATCATGGCCGGCCATCAGCGCAACGGCAACCATGCCATAACCCATCCCCTCGGAGACGCTTGGCGCGCCGGAATCCCTGGCCTTCTTCACACGGAAGCGGGTCTCGCCGCGGGCGGTCATCCCTGCGGTGGCGAGGTAATTCGCCTTCCAGCGGTCGTAGGCGCCCCGCACATCCTCGTCCTGTTGCGCTTGGGTCCGGTGGCTGGGCCGAAGGGAACCCGGCGCATAGGCGACATGTTGCGGAAACGGATGGCGGGCTTCGGCGCCGGCCGGCCCCTTGGCACAGCCCGCGGGCAGGTACAACACGGCAAAGGCGAGCATGAAGATCACGGCGCCGGCGCGCTGATGCAGAAGTTCCATCGCGACCCGTCCTCCTCGGTTCAGCATGCCGTTAAGCCGCCGGAAATACAACCCGGGAGCGCCTGCAACACAAAGTTGAGGGAACCGGGCGACAAATTGTATACTTCTTGTTCTGTCCGTCAGTATTTCCAGCGTTAGAAATAAGGGAAGCCCCTTGTTTTCGGGGCGGCGAATCGTCAGCGGAGGTATTCCATGGCTATTGATCCTGGGAAGGTGCGAAATGTGGGCATCGTGGGTCACGGGGGCGTGGGCAAAACCATGCTCATCGAGCGCATCCTGAACGATGCCGGCGTCACGGGACGCTTGGGCAGTATCGAAGACGGCAACACTGTCTGCGATTATCTCGAGGACGAGATCGAACGGAAGCATTCGATTGCCCTTAAGCTGGCGCATCTCGAGCACAACGGCGTCCGCATCCACCTCGTGGATCATCCCGGCTACGTGGACTTCCTGGGGGAAGTGGCTGCGTCGGTGCCGTTGCTGGACGGCCTCGTGATCGTCGTGGACGCCACCACGGGCGTGCAGGTGGGCACGGACAACGCCTGGCGTTTTGCCGAGAAGTTCAACGTGCCGCGCGCGATTCTCGTGAACAAACTCGATCGCGACCACACGAACTTCCAGGAAACCGTGCAGGCGCTCCGGAACACCTACGGCAAGCAATGCGCGCCGCTCGTGGTGCCGGTTGGCGTGGCCTCCGATCTCAAGAGCGTGGTGAACATCCTCAGCAACGAAGCCAGCGTTCTGGGCGACGACGCCGAGATGATGCGGATGGAAATGGCCGAAGCCGTGGCCGAGACGAGTGACGAACTCACCGAGAAATTCCTCGAGAGCGGCGAACTCTCCACGGAAGACCTGAACAAGGGCCTCTATGACGGCATCATCCACGGCAAGATCGTCCCCATCCTGGCCGGCAGCGTCTCCAAGGGCCTCGGACTCAAGGAGCTTCTGGGCGTTATCGTCGATTCGTTCCCCAGCCCCGCCGACCGCAAGATCGTTGCCAAGACCGACAAGGGCGAGGATGTCGAGGTCAAGGTCAGTCCCGACGAGCCCTTCTTTGCGCAGGTCTTCCGTTCGGTCGTGGACCCGTATGTGGGCCACCTCACCCTCTTCCGCGTGCTGACCGGAACGCTCCGCGCAGACACCGAATTCTACAACGTCACCACGAACACGAAAGAGCGCACCGGCAAGCTGTACATGCTCGTGGGCAAGGACCAGAAACAGGTCGGCGAAGTGGGGCCCGGCGATTTGGCCGCCATGACCAAACTGCGGAACACGCACTTCGGTGACAGCATCGGCGCGCCGGGCTGCGAACTGCACATGCCCAAGATCGAACTGCCGCCGTCCCTCGTGAAGCTGGCCATCGTGCCCAAGTCCCGCGCGGACGAGGACAAGATCGGCGAAGCCTTGAACCGCCTCGCGGAAGAGGATCCGACCTTCTCGCACTTCCGGGACAGCGATACCAAAGACCACATCGTGCGCGGCATGGGCGATCAGCAGCTCGAAATCCTCATGAACCGCATGAAGCGCAAGTACAAGGTTGAAGCAGAAACCACCACCCCGAAAGTCGCCTTCAAGGAGACGGTCAAGGGCAAGTCCGAGGTGCAGGGCAAGCACAAGAAGCAGACGGGCGGCCACGGCCAATACGGCGACGTGCACCTGCGTATCGCTCCCAACGAGCGCGGCGCGGGCTACGAGTTTATCGACGCCATCGTCGGCGGCGTCGTGCCCAAGCAATACATCCCCCACGTGGACAAGGGTTGCCAGGAGGCCCTGCTGCGCGGCGTCATTTCCGGGAATCCGGTCGTGGACATCAAGGTCGAACTCTTCTTCGGCTCGTATCACAACGTCGACTCGTCCGAAATGGCCTTCAAGATTGCCGCGTCGATGGCGATCCAGAAGGGCGTCAAAGAGGCGCGTCCGTGCCTGCTTGAGCCGGTCATGGAAATCGCGGTCACGGTCCCCGAGGAATTCATGGGCGACATTACCGGCGGCCTGAACAGCCGCCGCGGCCGGATTCTCGGCATGGAATCTGTGGGCGGCGGGCGCCAATGCATCCGCGCGCACGTGCCGGAAGCCGAAATCCTCCGCTACTCGACCGACCTGCGCAGCATCACCGGCGGCCGCGGCAGTTACGACCTCAAGTTCAGCCACTATGATGAAGTGCCCGAGCACATCGCCAAGGGCATCATCGAGGCCTACGAGAAGTCACGCGCCGGCGAAGAATCCTGAGCCATCGCCCAGCCGCATCTCCTGGGGCGCACCCTCCGGTGCGCCCCAGTGCTTTTCACCCGGCAGACGGCCATTCTCCAAATGGAGCGCGGCGGGGTTCCCGGTCCGTGCAGCCGGATGCGCCTTGCGGCCCCGCAAGGCGTTTTTGAGCGGCCAAGCCCTGCTGTGATATGCTACGGGCGGTGGTCTGGGTGTGTTTTCCGACCGGGCCTGGGAAGGCAAATCATCATGAAAACGCTGCGTTTGGCACTCGTACTGGCGCTGGCTGCGGGCTGCGCGCCGGCCGTCTATGGCGACTTGGTGGACGGCGTGGTGGCCACGGTGGGCAATGAGGTTATTCTGCACAGTGAGTTGATGGACGAGATAGCGCCGCTGGTCGCGAATCTTCGGACGCAGGCCACGTCGCAAGAGGCGCTTCAGGCGGAGGTGGACAAGGCGATTCGCGACACGCTCGACCAGGCGATTCAACAGAAGATTCTCTATCGCCAGGCCGAGCTGGCCGGGCTGAAAGTGGATGACAAAGTCATCGAGGAACGCTTCGAGAAGATCCAGAAGCAGTACGGCACGCCGGAAGAGTTCGCCAAGATGCTGGATGAGGCGGGGGAGACGATGGGGGATTTCCGCATCCGGCTTCGCAAGCAGCTGCTGGCGATCTCGATGGGCATGCACAAGCGCAAGGAGTTGGAGAAGGAGGCGGTCATCTCGGAGTCGGACATGCGCCAGTACTACGATGCGCACGCCGCGGAGTTTTCGCGCGAGGATCGGGTGCGGCTGCGCCGGATCTTCCTGCCCGCCGCCGCATCGCCCGAAGAGAGCGCGAAAGTGAAGGGCCGCCTCGAGGCCTTGCGTGACGAGATTCTGCAGGGCTCGGACTTTGGCGCGCTGGCGCGGCAATATTCGAAGGGTCCGGACGCGCCCGAAGGCGGCATGGTGGGCTGGGTGGCCCGGGGCGATCTGGTGCCCGCGTTGGAAACCGCGGCCTTCGCGCTGGCGCCCGGCGAGGTCAGTGACGTGATTGAGACCGAGTTCGGATTCCAGATTCTGAAAGCCGACGAGCGGCAGGCCGCCGGCCAGCTCGCCTATGAAGACGCCCGCACCGAAATTGAACCGCGGCTCCGCGCGCAATACGCGGATGAGCGTTACCGCGTATGGATGGACGAGTTGAAGAAGCGAAATCGGGTCCGGGAATTCCTCTAGGCGGAAATGAGCAGGCAGGCACGGATAAGCGCATGGGGACGCGGCACTCGATGAAGCAGGCAAGGCGCCTCGAATCGCCGCGCCAAGCCGCGCGTTCCTTATGCTGAGCCGCACGCTTAAGATGGCGTTCTGGGTGTGTTATGACCACCTCGGGAAGTTGCTGGCGGCCAACCTGCTCTGCATGCTGGCGCTCCTGTTTCCGCTGGGCCTGGCCTGGGCGGCGGTGGCGGCCGGGGATCCGGCGATGATGTTGCTGCTGGGCGTGCCCATGCTCGTGCTGGTGTTCGGCGTGGTGTTGCCTGTCGAGGCGGCGGCCATCGCGCACATGGCGAAGGAGTTGATTGACACTCGCGACGGTTCCTTGCGGACGTTCTTCCGCGGACTGCGGCTCTACGCGGGCCGGGCCATCGGTCTCGGCCTGGCCTATGTGGCGGCTGGGTGTTGCCTGAGCACCAGCATTTGGTTTTATGCGGCGCGTTTGGGCGAAGCGGTGCCGTGGTTCGGCTATGCAGTGAGCGCCTTGGCCCTGTGGTGCCTGGCATTCGTGGCGTTCACCGCGCTGCTGGTGATGCCCGCGCTCGTGCAGAAGAAGGAAGGCCTTTGGCCGACCCTGCGCCTGAGCGGGCTGCTGGTGCTGGACAACCCGTTGTTTTGCATTGGCTTGGCGGCCCACGCGGCGCTCCTTGCGGGATGCAGCCTGCTGCCGCCCGTGTTGATGTTTTTTTCGCTCGCGCCGCTGATCGTGCTGGTTTCGAGCGGCTATGAGATGCTATCGCGGAAGTACGCGGCCCTCGAGGCGCATCGCGCCCTCGGGCAGACGGATACACCGCTTCGGATAGACTTCAAAGATGAAGAAGACGACTACTTGAACCGCGGGTTCCGGGACTTCTTTTTCCCGTGGAAAGGGTAGCAAAGGCGCTTGCACCGCGTTGCAGGGTGCGATACACTGTAGTGACCGAGAAGAATAAGGAAAAGGAAAAAGATGACAAGAATCACAGGCATTCAAGGCCGCGAGATCCTCGATTCGCGGGGCAATCCCACAGTGGAAGTGGATGTATTCGTGGCGTCAGGCGCGGTGGGGCGTGCGGCCGTGCCGTCGGGCGCGTCCACGGGCGAGAACGAAGCCGTCGAGCTCCGTGACGGCGATGCGTCGCGCTACATGGGCAAGGGCGTCAGCCAGGCCGTTCAGAACGTCAACGAGGTGATCGGCCAGGAATTGCTGGGCATGGACGCGCTGAATCAGCGCGAGATCGATCAGACGCTGTGCACGCTCGACGGGACAAAGAACAAGAGCAAACTCGGTGCGAACGCGATCCTGGGCGTGTCGCTGGCCGTGGCCAAGGCCGCCGCGCAGACGCTCGAGATTCCGCTTTACCGCTACATCGGCGGCGCGAACGCCCACGTGCTTCCCGTTCCCATGATGAACATCCTGAACGGCGGCCAGCATGCGGACAACAATGTGGACATTCAGGAGTTCATGATCTCGCCGGCGGGCGCCTCCTGTTTCAGCGAAGCGCTGCGCATGGGCACGGAAGTGTTCCATTCGCTGAAGAAGGTGCTGAAGAGCCAGGGGCTGAACACCGCCGTGGGCGACGAAGGCGGCTTTGCGCCGAACCTGAAGTCCAATGTCGAGGCCATCGAAGTCATCCTGAAAGCCATCAAGAACGCGGGCTACGAAGCGGGCAAGGATATCTTCATTGCGCTCGACGCGGCCGCGAGTTCGTTCCACACGAACGGGCGGTACGTGCTGGAAGCGGAAGCCAAGCCCGAAAAGACTTCCGACGCGCTGATCGAGTTCTGGAACGAGTGGGTGGCCAAGTACCCGATCATCTCGCTGGAAGACGGCCTGGACGAGAACGACTGGGACGGCTGGAAGCGCCTGACGGACAAGCTGGGCAAAAAGGCGCAGCTTGTGGGCGACGACCTCTTTGTGACGAACGTGGACTATCTCAGCCGCGGCATCCGGGAAGGCATTGCCAACGCGATTCTCGTGAAAGTGAACCAGATCGGCACGCTGACGGAGACGCTCGAGACGTGCCAGATGGCGCATCGCGCGGGCTACACGACGATCATCTCGCACCGCAGCGGTGAAACCGAAGATTCGACGATCGCGGATATCGCGGTGGCGCTGAATGCGGGCCAGATCAAGACCGGTTCGGCCTCCCGCAGCGACCGCATTGCCAAGTACAACCAGTTGATCCGGATTGAGGAAGAGCTGGGCGAGCAATCGGAATATCTTGGCAAAGCCGCCTTCTACAGCATAAAATAGAATAAGGAACCAGATTCGGGGAGGCCGGAAGGCCTCCCCGGAATGCCATCATGAATAAAGGCCGCAAGTTATATTGGCTGACGTTCGCCCTGGCCCTGGCGCTGGCCGCGGCCTATTGGGCGCATCGTGATCTTTGGGGGCGTTATCACGCCTATCAGCGCAGCGAGGAGTCGGTGCGCGCGGCCCAGCAGGAAGCGGACACCCTCAGCAAGGCGATCGACGGGTCACGGCAGCAGGTAGAAGGCCTGGGGAAGGATCCGGTCGAGAAGGAGGCCGCGCTGCGCCGCATCAAGAATCTGGTGCGGCCCGGTGAAACCGTCTACCGGATCGAGAAGACGCCGCCCGCGGGCGGCCCAGCCGCGCCTTCCAAACCCTGAGGCGGGGGCTCGAGGGGCCAACATAGGACGCAAGATCAACACTGAGTCACGAGATTCTCCTAAATAACCAGGAAGAAGCCATCAAGCTGCTGGGCAGGAACGGCGAACTGCGCAAGCGGATCCAGGATGAAGCCCAGGTTCGCATCGTTGATCGGGGGGCCAAAGTGGTCATCGTGGGCGAAGAGCACGAGGCCAACATGGTCCGCAGCCTTCTCCGCGACATGCTTGTCGCCGTGCGCAACGGCCATACGCCGTCCCTGGCCGACGTGAACTACGCGCTCGCCTCCGCGCGCAACCGGCATCACGCCAATCCCAGCGAGATTCTGGCCGAGAAAAATGCTTCGCTGCGCGACGACATTCACATCCGCCCGCGCACGCACGGCCAAAAGCACTACCTCGAAACGATTCTCTCGCATTCGATGACGCTCGTGATCGGTCCCGCGGGCACGGGCAAGACGTATCTTGCCATGGCCGCCGCGGTTTCGGCGCTGCTCAGCAAACAGGTGAAGCGGCTGGTCCTGACCCGGCCGGCCGTGGAAGCGGGCGAAAGCCTGGGCTTCCTGCCGGGCGGCCTCGAGGAGAAGGTCAACCCTTACCTCCGCCCGCTCTATGACGCCCTGTACTCGATGGTCGACATGGGCCGGGTGCGCCGATTCCTCGATGAGGAGCGGATCGAGGTGGCGCCGCTGGCGTTCATGCGCGGCCGCACGCTCGAGCAGGCCTTCGTCATCCTCGACGAGGCACAGAATACGACGCCGGATCAGATGCTCATGTTTCTGACGCGCCTGGGCGAGGGTTCCCGGGCGGTCGTTACGGGCGACATCACCCAAGTCGATTTGCCAAAGGGGCAGAAGTCGGGGCTCGTCGAAGCGCGGCGTATTCTGCGCAGCGTGCCCGGCATCGGGATTGTGTATCTCAACAAGGGGGACGTGGTGCGGCATCCGCTCGTGCAACGGATCGTGGATGCGTATGAAGCGGACTCGGCCGAGCAGGGCGGGTCCGCGGGGAGCGCCACGGGCACATGATCGGACGGATTGGCCAGAAGAAGCCCCGCACGGGGTATTTCGCCCAGAAACTGGGGCAGGATCTTGCGCAGGAACCGCTTCCTCCGTCGCAGAAGCGCGTGCAGCGGCTGGTGCGGGTGCTGGCGTTTTGCGTGATGGTCCTGGCGCTGACACGGGAGTCCCGGCGCGAAGCGATTCTCCCGAGCGACATTGACACGTCCAAGGTGGCGGAGCAGGAAATCCGCGCCGAGTTCTACTTCGAGAGCATCGATGTCCAGGCCACGAAGGAGGCGAGGGACGCCGCCATGGCCAAGGCGCCCGAGTATTTCCGCGTGGATCGGGACCGGGTGCAGGGCCAGCTCAAGACGTTACGGGCGCGGCTCGAGCGTCTCAACGAGCAGCGCGACGCCGCGGCCAAGGCGGTCTTTGACGCGCTCCGCCAATCCACCTCGGCAGAACCGGTCGAAGAAGTGGTCGCGGGGGCGGTCGCGGGATTTGCGGCAGCGATCAAGGAGAGTCCTGCCTGGAAGGACATGCCCGATGCTGCCACGCTGGCACTGTGGCTGACACCCGACCTCAACTCGCTCCCACAACGGCAATTCGCCGCCGCGACGCAGAAGAAGAATAAGGACGCGAATTCCGAGGCGCCGTTGCCGGTCACGGCGCTGAATCCGGAACCGCCGCAACGGCCGGTTTTCACGTACGGGGACCGGCTCAACGATTTGGCGGCGGAAAGCCTCGAGTATGTGCTCATGCTGGGCGTGCGGGACACCGCGCAGGCCGGCGGCGGCGGTCAAAGCGTCGTCGTGCTTCGCGATACGCCGCTCGCGGATCAACAGGTCAGCAATGAGGTGCCCTGGGCTGAGGTGCCCGATCCCGCGGCCGCCCTGGAGGCATTGGGCGACCGGCTCCTGGAGACGGCGAAACGCGCCGCGCGCGACACGGAACGGCCGGCCGAGTGGGCGAAGCTTCACGAGGCGGCCATGGCCATGGCCAAGCCGGAGCTGATTCCCACGCTGCGTTTCGATCCGGTATCGACCGCTCAGGCGCGCGAGCGCGCCCGCGAAGCGGTCGCTTCCGTGCCGAAGAAGATCGAGGCGGGCGAGATCATTCAGGACCGCGGCAAACGCTGGACCGAGCAGTCCCGCACGGACGTCAAGAATTATCTGGCCTTGCTGGACAGCGAACAGAAGCCGGGCAAGCGCGTGTTCGGGACGGTTTTTGCCTATATGATCTTCGTCGGGCTGGCAATGCTCTGCCTCTTCCGGTCGGCCGCGCTTGCGCCCGGCGTCGAAGCGGACGAGGTGGCGGTTCAGACGAATCTCGCCCTCCTGCTGATGAGCGCCATGCTTATCGCCGGCCGGATTGTCTCCTATTTCGAACCTTCCGGATTCGTGCTGCCCGTGGCGGCGGCCGGCATCCTCTTCGCCATTCTGGTCAATCTGCGCCTGGCCGCCATGCTCAGTTTTCTCACGGCCGCGCTGGTTTCGGTTCAATACGGCTATGACTGGCGGCTGCTCGTGGTGGGCAGCGCCATGTCCCTGGCCGGCGTGTTCAGCATCTTCAAAGTGCGGCGCCGCAGCGACATGGCGGCCGCGTCGCTCAAGGCCATGGCGGTCGGCCTGCTCGCCATCGCGGCCATCTCGCTGGCCACGGACTCGATGCTGAGCGAGGCCGCATTGCGGCGTTTCACGTTGATCGGCCTGAACGGCTTTCTTTGCCTGCTGGTGGTCCCGGGCATCCTGTCGCCGCTCGAACGGCTCTTTGGCGTCACGACGGACATTCAGTTGCTCGAGTATTCCGATCTCAACAACGAAGTCATGAGCCAGCTTGCGATCAAGGCGCCGGCGACCTACGCGCACAGCCTCATGCTCGGGCAGTTGGCGGAGGCCGCCGCCGACGCCATCGGGGCCAACGGGTTGCTCGCCCGTGTGTGCGCCTATTATCACGACATCGGCAAGATGCTGCGCTCGGAGTACTACACGGAGAACCAGAAGGGCTTC
>CAILVY010000237.1 GCA_903837785.1 Candidatus Hydrogenedentota bacterium | reverse complement strand
GTGTTCGCCCTTCTTGATGACCACGATCCCCGGTCCCAGGCGGCGGATGCGGTCGGCCGCCTGACGAAGATTAGTGGTCTCCGTCAGCATTTTCGCCTCGGAATCATTGATGATGAGCACGTCTACACGGCGTAAGACCGCTTTCAGGTCGTCAAGGGTCGTATCTATCCACAGATTCATCGTGTCGAGCCCGGCAAAGCGGTGCCGCGTTTGCTCCAGCACCTCGAGTTGCAGCGAGGGATGAATATTGCCGAGAAAGAGAAATTCCGCCTCCCGTGCGGCCTCGGGGACCTTCGGGTGGAAATCCGCAAAGACATTCAGCTGCGTGTCCAGGGTGTCACGTTCGTTGATGTCGGCATGATAGCGTCCCGTCCAGCGGAACGTGCGGCCGGGCGCCTTTTCGAGCCCCGCAAGATCGATGTTCTTCGAGGCCAGCATCTGGACATGCCGTTCGGGGAAGTCCTCGCCGACCACGCCGACCAGATGCACGCGGGTGAACTGCGCCGCGGCCAGCGAGAAGTAGACGGCTGCCCCGCCCAGGCCTTCAATGTTCTTTCCCGACGGCGTTTCAACCGTATCCAGTGCGACGGAACCGACGATAGTGACGGACATGTGGGCGACTACCTTTCTTGGATGAGGCAATTAAGAGATTAGGGAATCAGGCAAAAGTTCGGGCCGCTGTCGGGTGCGCTCCTTCACGAGGGCGGTGCGGCGGGACATGAGGAAGACTGCCAAGAGTTCGCGGGCCTCCATCAATAATGCTTCCGTCTTGTTCGCGGGAAGAATCCGGGCTTCCACATATGATCCGCACCAGAATAGCGTTTCATCCCCGTCCTCTTCCACCACGCCCGGCTTGGCCGCAAAGCCGGCCCCTGCCTGCGCGCGGCAATCGGCGCGGTACATCGCAGCGGCGGAATTCAACTCACTCTCCCCAGCGGGCTTTTCGGGCTTGCTCGGCGAGCCAGCGGGTCTGGATGTGGAGGCGTTCCATCCATTCGGTGGGCGTGAATCCGGCGACTTTTCCGGACTGAAGGCTTTGATAACAGACGGTGGTGATATGCTTGACGCCGACCGCGTAGTAGAGGGCCACGAGTTCGGCGTAGGAGAGCGTGCGGCTGAATTGATAGTAGTCGAGCAGCATGTTTGTGCGCAGGCGCATCTTTTCGTCGCTGTTCGTCGTACGAATACACAGGTTCGAGATGCCGTACGCGATGTCCTCGAGATAACAGCCCAGCCCGGCGAACTCGAGGTCAATGATGGCCGCCAGATTGTCCCCCTGGAAGAGGAGGTTGGCGCCGTGCCAGTCGCCATGGATGAGCCCGATCTCGAATTCGCTCCGTTTGTCGATACTGAGCGTTCCGGCCGCGTCTTGAAGGAACAGCGCGATGGCGTTGCAGTGCTCGGCCACCTTCTGATCGCTGCTCTCCGCGCGGGCCGCCTCGTAGAATTTCTGGAAGGCCGTGCGCGGCACCTCGCTGAAGCGCCACATGTTGGCGTCACGGGGCGGGGCGGGAATGCCCTGACAGACCTTGTGGAACAGGCCGAGCGCCTTCGCCGAGGCCAGAAGCGTGGTCGAGGTCACGCGCATGGACTCGCCTTCGATGAACTGCTGGAGTTCGAGCGCCCAGGTGTCCGCCTCCACAATGCCCTTGCCGCTCTTGGCCCGCTGGATGCGCGCCACGGGAAGGCCGTTCTTGTCCAGATGGTCCGAGAGCCGGTGCTGGAAGCGCAACGCATCGAGCACCACGGGATCCCGCTTGTACGTCTTGACGAGAAAACGCCCTGCCGCCGTGTTCACGACCATCTTGCGATGGCGGCGCTGATGGGCGGCTTCGAGCTGTTGCGGCAGTTCGACCGCGCCGAGGTCATAATGTTCCCGGATGACCTCGGCAATGATCTCCATGCCTTTGAGCTTGGTGGTCACGGCACTGTTAGCACCTTCTCCGAACTGACGTGCTGCAGAAGTTCTTCCTTCTTGAACCAGGTGGGTTTCATGACCCGCTTCGAAAACAGGTCCCGGGCCTGATCCACGTGATGCGGCGACTTCGGATCCAGGTTCTGCCCCCACGGCGTGCAGGTGAACGACTCAATCCCGTCCTTGTGGAAGAACATGAGCATGGCCGACATCGTGCCGACATGCGCGATGTACTGCCCCGAGCCCTTCTGCTCCTCCACGCCCTCGACGCAGCGAAGGGTTTCCGTCCGATCAAAATCTGCGCCATCATACGGAAAATACTCGCCATCGCGGCCGACCTTGTGGCATTCGCCCCAAGGCACGCTGGTCTTCCCGTAGATGCGTTTCATGTCTTCGAGTACGGCGCTCAAGGCATCGAGCGCGGCCTTCTGGTCCGTTTCCGCGAGTGCTTCGCCGTTGCGAACACGCGCCGTGTCGAATTTGCCGCTGCACTGCTTGCGCCAGCGTTCGACGACCGTGGCTGCGGTGCTGTCCTGGGTGAATTCCCGGTTCCAGGCGAGAATGTCCTTCACGGCCGCGGCGAAGTCGGGATGCTGCATCGCGTCCTGGCCGTGTGCGTCCACGGCGGCCTTCAGCAGGTCCTGCCAGGACTGCGCATAGAGGTCATAGACATCCATGACGATCTTTAAGGCTTCGTCCTGAGTGACCTTGTCGTCCGCGGCCAGCAATTGGCGCGCGCGCTGCCCGCGGTGGTTGTCCTGATCCCATGACACGTTGTAGATGTAGGGCTTGTACTTGTCCGGGGTCAGGGGGGAATTCTCCATGATCACGGCCGGGCTGATGTTGCAGCACTGCATGTAGCCCTGGGGCGGATTCATGATGTGCACCAGGTCGTCAATCGGGTGCACGCCCAGCCAGTCCGTCGCCTTCGTATTGCCCGGCACCGGTTTGGACCAGTCAAAGCCGTCCGGGCGAATGGGCACGTTGCCCACGCGCGCATAGGCGATGTTGCCCTGGCGATCGGCATACATCACGTTCTGTTCCATCAGATGGTTCATGCCAAGCGCCTGGAAGAACTCGTTGGCATCCTTCGCCATCAGCATCGCCCAGGTCTGCTCGAATAGGCCGATGTCGTCCAGGTAATTCGTACGGCCCGCGTACGCCACGTTGTTCTTGAAGTCCGGTTCCGCAATGAGCGGGCCAAAGCGGCTGTCCATGGCGAACTGCACGCGGGGTTCCGCCTCGCCCTTCACCGGAATGCGGATGAAGCGGATCTTGAGCCACTCCCATTTGTTCTCATACTTGTACATCGTGGGCATGCTTGGATTCAGTTCGAGCGCATACACGTCCGACGTGTCAGGGCCGCCCGTGGTGCAGGCCCAGCCGACGTTCTCCCCGTGGCCGAGCGCGATGATGGGCGCGCCCACGAGGCAGAAACCGTTCATCGAGAGCGGCCCTGCGTGAACGCGGCACTCATAGAAGACCGCCAGGCTTTCCCACGTGAGGTGGGGGTCCGTAAGCAGAATGGCGCGTCCGTCCGCGGATCGTTGCGGCGCGACCGACCAGCAGTTCGATGCAAATTTCGGCTTCTCGTCGCGCTTGCCGTAATCGTCCTGCAAAGTGCCCAGCGGCCACCGGAGAATCATTGCCCGGCCGATGGCTGCGCAATGCCAGGGCTGCAGTTCAAGCGCATAGTCCGGCACGCGTTCGGGGTGTTCCTTGACATACGCGTTGATCCCCGCGATAAACGCCTCCGCGCCTTGACGGATCGTCTCGGGAACCGTGTTCCATTTCTGCTCCGCGACTTCCGCGTTGCGGACGACCCGCAGAATGAAATCGTTCTCCACGTGATCCGGGCCGAAGGCCTCGGCCATGCGGCCGATGGCGGTGCGCACGTTCTTGTAGATGTCTTCCAGGCGGTCTTCCGCCTGCGCGTAGCCCAGGGCATAGAAGGCGTCCACGGGACGGTCGGCGTAGACGTGCGGCACCCCGTATGTGTCCCGGTACAGGGTGGCTTTGCCTCCCTCCGTCTGAGCGCCCGCCCCCATCGCAATCATTAGCAACACCGCGCCCAGAGAAAGCGCACGAACATGCTTCATCTTCGACTCCCCATAATCAGGCTGCTGGAGACACAAACAAACACACTGTTCAAAAAGAATACCGAATTCCCGGCACAGGAGACAAAAATCAAACCCGTCAGCCCGTCACGGGCGCCACCTTCGCGGCATTCACCCGGCGCCGGTCCCCGCGTTTGCGGACTGCACCGCGGAACGCCAGTATTCCACCGATTCCTTGAGGTCGCTGACCACTGTGTAATCGAAGGGCCAGCGTTCCCGATGCGACACCTCGAGAAAGAGCGTGCAGGCCTCGGCGCCGCTGGCGCGCAGCGTGGCAAGGATTTCGTCCGGGATAATCTTGCCGTTGGCGTTATAGGCGGCGGTGAAGGGGTAGTGGCCGCCTTTGTCACGCAGGCTCTGCTTGATGTGGATGCAGGGAGCTTCCCGCGCGAACTCGCGAATCCAGGCATGCGGGTCCGTGTCCTTCGGATCATTCGACTGGAGGTCGCCATGATCCACGTCCAGGCACAGCAACATGGGCACGGCGAATCCCGCTTTGCAGCGGCCCTGGATGTCCCGGGTGGCGGCTATCGTCTCGCCGACTTCGCGCGGCACGGACATCGGTTCCCAGATCATGTAGTGGAAGCCGATCTCGGCCGCATACTCGGACAGTTCGCGCCAGGCATCCACGCCCCGCCGGAGGAATTGTTCGCGCAGGACGGGATCGGCGTTGTCCCGGCACGACAGGATGCCGAAATGGCTGCCGCCGCCCACCGCGCCCAAATCCGCGGAGAGGCGGAAGAACTTCTTGAACCACTCGACCCATGCCCGCTGGATTTCCGGCACGGGATGCATCACGTGATTCACTCGCGTGAATTGCGAGGTGAACGTGCTTTCGACGCGAATGCCCTTCTTGTCGCAGAGGTCCCGGATCACCTCGGATTGCCGGCGAACCACCGCTTCGGGCAGATCGGGGTTGAGCAGGTCCGCGGTGAATTGCACGGTGTTCAAGCCGAGTTCTTCGGCAACGATGGACGTCCAGTCGTCCGGATCGGGATAGCGGTTGATGGCGAAGCCGGTGTTGACGCCGAGCGTGATATGCATGAACTACTCCTGAATCGAAGGACGGATTATGGCTTCTGCTTCGTGGTTTCGGGCTTGGATTTGGCCGGGACGGTCTTGCCGGGAGGAGTCTTGGCGGCGCTCTCCTTTTGCGGAGCAGTCCCTTTCTTGACTTCAGGTTCTTTCTTCGGGGCGGCTTCCTTCTTGGCCGAGGGCTCCTTCTGCGGGGCGGCGGCCGGCTTGGCCGCGCCCGCGGCGGCCAGCACGAAATCGGGGGCTTCGCCGCTCAATTGCGGTTTCTGCTTGAAGCCTTGCGCCTTGAGCTTGCCTGCCGTGTAGTCCACCGCCTCCTTGAGGCTCACTTGTTTGCTGCCCTTCTTGCCGGCGTCCCCGCGCAGCCCCTGCGCCAGGAAATATGTAAACGCGCCCTGCTTCTTTGTTTGGCCGGATTCCAGCGGGATCGAGGCGTCAAATGTCGCTTCGCCCCAGCCGCAACCCGCCAACAACGCGCATCGCTTGCCCTGCTGGTTGAGCCGTTCGACGAACTGCGTGCTCGCCGCGGCGTGCGAGGTCTCGAGTACGACGACAAGCTGCTTTGCGGTGAACGTGGCGAGCAGGTCGCACAGGTCCCGCGTGGGCAGCCCTGAAGCGGGCTCGGCCAGGTTGGCATCACTGCTGCACAACATGAGTTCGTTCTCGGTCTCGATGTCCGCCTTCAGTTTGGGAATCATCGTGCTGTGACCCGAGAAGTAGAACAGCACCGTGTCTTCCGCATCCGCCTTGGCGGCAATATCCTTGAGGGCGCCGAGTATGGCCGGGCGCGTGGCCTTTTCGTCATTCAACGCCGTCACAGCCCCTTTGTCGAAACCCAGCGACTTTGTCAGCAGATCGCGCACGTCCTTACTGTCGTTCACCGCCCCGGGCAGCGCGGGGAGGCCCGCATCGGCATACTTGTTGATGCCCACCACCACGGCCCACTTCTTGATCTTCGCTGTCGCCGCATCCACTGCCGGCTTGCCCGGTTCCACGGAAACCGAGAGGATTGCCTCTGCGGAGGGCTCCGCCGCCGCGCCCGCGAGCACGAGCCCGCTGGGCTGGCCCAATAACTGGGGCGTTTGATCCAGGCCACTCTGCTGCAGTTGCGCCTGCGCGTAGCGCATCAGTTTCATGGCGGTCAACGGCCCTTCCTTGGAGGCTTCACCCTGCGCCCCTTTCGCACAGTAGTACGTGAAGACGCTGTACGGGACCGGCTGGCCCGAAGGCTGCCGCATCGGGCGATCCGCCGCGCTTTGCTCCGGGCCGCAGGCCGCCAGGAGCAGCCAGTTCTTTCCCTGCTCCGTGAGCTTGCCCATGAACGGCCCAGCGGCCGCGGCGTTCAGGCTGTCCAGCATGACAACGCATTGTTTTGCCTTCGACTCGGCCAGCAGCCCGGCGATCACCGGAAACGCGAGCAGTCCCTGTCCCGTAGTCTGGGTGTCATAGGGACAAACCACGAACCAGCGGCCCTGTTCGTTGTAGCCCATCGGATTCGGAAGCCGGGAGGAGTGTCCCGAGAAATAGAAGAACACAAGATCGTCCGGCTGGGCCTTGCCCGTGATTTCGCGCAGGTTCGCCATGATGTTCGCTTGGGTGGCATGCGTGTCGGTCAGAACGGTCACGTGGTCCGCGGCAAAGCCCAGGTGCTTCACCAGCGTCTCCTGCATGAGCGTGGCATCGTTCACGGACGCCGAGAGCGTCGGCCAATTCGGCGAGACGCACTGGTTGATTCCGACCACGAGCGCCCATTTGTCGCGCGGCTGGATATCGACCGCTTCCGCGCTGTCGCTGATCGGAACGGGTGCCGGAAGCACCGCGGGCAGGCTCTGCACCGGAGGGGGTGCCGTGACCGGGGGTACATAGCCCGGCTCATCGCCCTGGCTCGGCCCCGTGATGCGGGCCGAGGCGGGGGGGGGGGCTTCCGTGCTGAGTGGGGGCGCAAAGACCGGTTCCGCGGGGGCTGGCGGCGCCAGCGAAGTGGCGCTGACCGCGCCGCCGGCGGCCGAGTCGGGCCGGGACGGCGGCGGCGTGGGGGATGGCGCGTCCACGGCGGGCATCGGCGGTTCGGGTTCCAGGTTCGGCGCAGTGGTGCTTTCCGCCGGCGGAACGACCGCGACGGCCCCCACGGCGCCCGGCATGCCGATCATCGCGAATTGACCCGCGGCACCCAGCACCGCCGGGGTCGCCTTCTGGCCTTTCGAGGCGAGCCAGCTTACGAGCGACCTGTTCGCGTAGTCTGCGAGTTCACGTCCCGAGATAATCCCGTTCTGCGATTGATCCGCCTTGCCCGACAAGCCCTCCACGAGGAAGTGCGTGAGCGCCCCCTGATGGAATTCCGGGGCGGCAAACGCCACCTCGCCGGCGCCGCACGCGGTCACAAGCAGCGCATCCTTGTGCTGGAGCTTGTCCATGGCCGCGGCGGCAGCTCCGCCGTTCGGACCGTCAATACTGATGAAGATCTGGCTGGCGTTCGAGGCGGCCAGGGCATCCGCTATCAAGCTGAACGTCAGGCCCGTATTCACCGGATCGATCATGCTCGTGTCTTTGGCCGCGAGAATCAGATCGCCGGACTCCGACTTCAACGAGGTCCCGGAATAATGCAGGTAGATGAGATCCTTCGGACCGGCCTTCAGGGCGGCATCCTTGATGGCCACGATAATCACCGAACGCGTCGCCCGGTCACGGGTCAGCACCGCAACCTGTTCCTTGGCGATGCCGCCCGCCGCGGAACTGAGGGCGTCCCGGAGGGCAGTGGCGTCGTTGGCCGCATCCGGCATCGCCGCGATGCCCGGATCGTCATACACGTCCGCGCCGATCACCACCGCCCACTTCTTCGCCTCGGCCGGTGCGGGCGGCGCCAATTCCGTCACGCCAACCGTGGGTTGTGCAAAGACGATCCCGCTGGACAGCGCCAGTGCCGCCAGCAAGCATCCTGCCGCCGCGCCGCGCCACATGGTCCCCATGCTTCTCATTGCTACAGTCTCCTTCGAGGGCAATCCCTTCAATCCATTCTCCGGATAGCATACCCCGCCCCCGCATGGAAACGGAAACAGCGGCGCGCAATACCCCATTTCTGAACACTTCCCGGTATACTAATACCGCCAAACCCGTTTCGGATGCATGAAGGTGGCCATCCCTGGGAATAGGAGGGTAAATCCCGTGTGCTTCGCGTGCCTGATACCGCTTCTCGTGGCTGGAGGCAGCCTTGCCGGCATCGATACGCCGGTCACAGCACAGGTCATTCTGGCCTGGGACGCTTCCGGGGAGTTCGGGCCGCAGACGCCCGGCACGAGAACGGCCGGATGGCAGGAGGCCATCGATCGCTGCGTGGCCACCGGCCGGGACCTCTACGTGAAAGGGGGGTGGGGCGGCAGGAAGGCCATCTACAACGTCTCCGAGACTATCCATCTGCCCCCGACGCAGGACTTCCGGATCGACGGCGGCGTCTATGTCCTCAACTGGACGGGTTCCGCGGACGACCCCGCGAAAGACCTCATGACAATCGATTCGACGATGAACGGCGAGTATCATTTCGGCATCTTTGTTTACGGCGGCGCCGGAGCGGCCCTGCGGATACGTCCGGAGCGTCCGGTGCCCATCGATGGATTCGCCGTGGTTGTGGAAACCGCCATCACGTCGCAGGGCCTCGCGGACCCCGCGCCGTTTACGCCGGGTGAACGCAAGGCGGGTTCGGGCCTGATTCTCGACGGAAGCAAGGCGCCCATCACGTGCAGCCGTTTTGACTTCATCGGCGGTATTTTGAACTTCAGGACGTGCGTCGAATCGCGGGGAAGCTTCGTGCAGAACCACTTCAACTGCCTGCATCTTCACACGAACGCGCACAACAGTACCCTCTTCGCCCTGGGTCCCGGGAGCAGTCAGAATGTCTTCGATCTCGCGATCGGCGTGGACCAAGGCGCGGAACACGTGCGCGGCATCGATGTGTCGGGACGGAACAACACGTTCAGGATTAACACGCGCGGCGGTTTTCCGCGCGGGAGCGACCTTCTCCTTGAATCCAGCGCCTCCGGCAATCGTTTCGAGATTATCCACGGCAAACAGGACTTCAACGCGGCGGAGTTCATCACGGACCGCGCGGATCGCCCGGACAATCGCGTTGCGTGGGTGGGCGCCACGCCCGGTATCCTGAACCTGCCGGTGCCCGCGGGCGGACTGACGTACACGCAGCGGCTCTATCCGGCCTCGGTGCGCGTACAGGGCGAGGGTGTTTCCGCCGCAAAACTGATTCGGGGACCGGACGCGGCGGAACTTGCAGGCCCCGGCGAAATCTCCCTCGAACCGGGAGATCAACTGCGTATCGAAACCGCGAAGCCTGCCACATTGCGGGTGATTCCCCGGATGTGAATCGCTTTCTCGCTTTTTCGTTGAATGCGTGCCGCAAGTATTCGTATGCTACCCCGGTTTGGGAAATGCCATACGCGAAGGAGGAAAACTGCCATGGCCAAGCAAAAGCCCTACACAAAGCCCGGACTCAAGGGGGAGTATCGCTTCTCGTTCGGACCCTGGAATATCGATGAAGGCGCGGACCCCTTCGGTCCGACTGTGCGCAAGCCGATAGCCCTTGCCAAGAAGATGAAGCAATGCCGCGAGATGGGATTCCACGGCATGCAGTTCCACGATGACGACGCCGTGCCGGACTTGGACAACAAGTCCGCGGCGCAGATTGCCAAGGAAGCGAAACAGGTCAAGAAGATGCTCGATGGGGAAGGGCTCGATGCGGAATTCGTTGCGCCGCGCCTCTGGTTCTCGCCGAAAACCATCGACGGCGCGTACACTTCCAACGACCCGAAGTGCCGCAAGTACGCCATCGACCGCAGCAAGATCTGCATTGACATCGCCAACGTCCTCGAAGCCAAGACGATCGTCCTGTGGCTCGCGCGCGAAGGCTCATATATTCGCGAGAGCAAGAACCCACGCCTCGAGGTGCTCCAGATCCGAGACGCCATCAACGCCATGCTCGAGCACGATCCAAAAATGCTCATTCTCATCGAACCCAAGCCGAATGAGCCCGTGGACAGCGCGATCATCCCGACGATCGGCCATGCCATCGCGCTCGGCCACCTTACGACAGACCCCGCCCGCGTCTGCTGTCTCGTCGAGACCGCCCACTCCATCCTCGCCGGGCTCGACCCCTCGGACGACATGGCCTTCGCCCTCGCGCATGACAAGCTCAAGAGCGTCCACCTCAACGATCAGGGCGGACTCAAGTTCGATCAGGACAAGTCCTTTGGATCCTACAATCTGCGCCGCGCCTTCAATCAGGTCCGCGTCCTCGAAGAGTACGGCTATGGCCGCAATGGCGAGTGGATCGGCCTCGACGTCAAAACCATGCGCACCCAGAAGCAGGAAGTGAATACGAAGCATCTGAGCAACAGTCTCGCGACGTTCAAGGCCATGCTCGACAAAGTGCGCACCCTGGACCGCGCCCTCGAAGCCAAACTCATCAAAGAGCGCGACTACGAGGAACTCGACAAGTATCTCCTCAGCCACCTGATGGGGATCAAGTACTAACGCGCTGGGCTCGAATTTCGAGGGCCACGAACAGGGGCTTTGGCTCTGCTTCGTGGCCCTCGCCTGCTCCCGTATGAATTGACCGCAACAGGGGCTTCACGACATGCAATTCCGTCAACTTGGCACGAGTGACATTCAGGTTCCTGTCGTCTCGTTTGGCGCGTGGGCCATCGGCGGCTGGATGTGGGGCGGCACGGACGACAACGACGCCATCCGCGCGCTGCAACGCGGGATAGACCTCGGCGTGACGTGCATCGACACGGCGCCTGCCTATGGCTTCGGGCACAGCGAGCGTATCGTCGGCCAGGCCATCAAAGGCCGCCGCGATCAGGTCACGGTCGCCACGAAATGCGCCTTGCGCTGGGACTGCCAGGACGGGGAGTTCTTCTTCGAGTCCGTGGACACCGAGGGCCAGACGCGCCGCCTTTACAGGAACCTGCGGCCGGAATCCATCCGGTACGAATGCGAACAGAGTATGAAACGGCTCGGCGTGGACGTGATCGACCTCTATCAATGCCACTGGCCGGACACGACGACGCCCATTGCGGACACGATGGGCGCCTTGCTCGAACTCAAGCGCGAGGGCAAGATTCGCGCGATCGGCGTGAGCAACTTC
>CAILVY010000236.1 GCA_903837785.1 Candidatus Hydrogenedentota bacterium | reverse complement strand
TTTGCACCACATTTCCGGCGCGGCCCCCTCCGGCATGCATCACGCCGCCCGGTCCTTTCCGTGGCTGCTTCATCATACTATGGCAGTGCACCGATTTTCAAGCACAATTCGCGCTTGGACCCGCCCTGAGGGTATGCTGCCCCCCGATTTGCGACCAGCAACAAGAAGGAGTCAGACCCCTATGCGCCCCGTGTCGCCCTATCTCGCTCTGCTTCTCGCCGGCCTTCTCCTCTCCCCCGCCTTTGCGCTGGAACCGCGCCTGGAGTGGAGTTACGAAACCCAGGGCAAGATCTACGCATCGCCCGTGTTGGCGGACCTTGAGGCGGATGGCGCCACGGAAATCCTCGTCGCCGCCTCCCGCGATCAGCGTCTTCTGTGCCTCGACGGACGGGGCAAACTCCGCTGGGAATACCGCATCGAAGACGGCGATTCCGACGGACTCCAGGCCACCCCCTCCGCGGTGGATTTCGACGGCGACGGACAGAAAGAAGTGTTTTGGCTCAGCAAGGGCGGCACCTTCGGTTGTCTCGATGCCCAGGGCCGCCTCATCTGGCGCATCCTGCTCGGAGACCACTTTGACTACACGGCCCCGGTGCTCGCGGACATTAACGCCGATCAACACATCGAGTTCATCTTCGGCTCCGACAGCGGAACGCTCTACTGCCTCGATGACGCGGGCCAGATACTCTGGCGCTTCCAGGGCGAGGGCCGCGTTTGCGGAACCCCCGCCGTCGCGGCCATCGGCTCCGAATCCGCACTGCGCATCTTCGCGGTCTTCGGCGCCGGACTCGAAACTTGTTTCGATTCGGACGGCAACATCGTCTGGAAATACACGGAAGACTCTCCGGTGGACAAGCGGTGGTCAAACGTCGCGGCCGGCGACCTGGATGGCGACGGCGCGCTCGAAGTCGTGAGCGCCACGGAGGACTTTCACGTGATCGCGCGCGATGCCGCCACCGGCGGCGAACGCTGGCGATTCAAAGGCAAAGGCATCATCGATCAAACCTGCGGTTTTGCCCTGGCCAGCTTCGACTCAGGCACGTCTCGTCCCGTCGGCCTCGATGTGCTGGCCGGCGATTCCTCAGGAAACGTGTACCGGCTGAGCGCAGGCCAGCCCGTGTGGACCGCGGACGTCGGCGGAGGGGTTGTGCAAGGCCCGGCCGTGGGTGATGTGAACGGCGATGGCGCGCTGGAAGTGCTTGTATGCGCGCGCTCCAATCGCCTCGTGTGCCTGTCCGCCGACGGAAGAGAACAGTGGAGCTTCAAGACCGAAGCCGCCCCGCTGACCACCCCCGCCCTGGGCGATGTGGACGGCGACGGCGAAGTCGAGATCGTGTACACAAGCAAAGATCGCTTCGTCCGCTGCCTCAGTGTGGGCGGCGCCCATAACCCAGCCCTCCTCCCTTGGCCCATGACCGCGCATGATGCCCAGAATTCGAACAACGTCAAGGGCGCTGCCTTTGCACCAAAGCCCGCCGAAAAGCCCGCCGCACCCCTGGCGGCGCTCGAGGTTCCCGAATTGAACTCGTTGCGCATGGGCGCGAATGTCTTGACGTTCCACTTCGCAAACGACAGCACCCGCCCGCGCCGCCTCGAAACGACCGCGGAGCTGAGCGTTCCCGGCGCGGCGCCCGCAACGCAAACCGTCTCCTTGATCTGCCGCCCCTACGAACAGAAGGACGTACGCCTCCCCGTGGCCGTACGTGCGGCAGGCGCCTGTACGCTGAACGTGCGTCTCATCGATGTCGGCACCGGACGCACACTGCAGACGGTGGAAAGGACGGCCGACGTGCTCCCGTTCCAAATCGAGCGCGAAGAGGCGGACGCCCTCCGAAGCTCCGCCGGGAAGGATGTGACTGAGTTGCAGGATGACGCGCTCCGGATGCGTGCGCGGACGGCCGTCGACGAAGCCTCGGCCCTCTTTGACAAGGAGATGGCAGCCGCGCAGTCGGGCGACATCGACCCGGCCATCATTGCGGTACACGCCGCTTTGGACACGTTGCGGCGGACCGTGGCACGCCTTCACGCGGCACACGCCTCCCCCGTAGCGCCCGCCGCCTTTGCCGCAGTCCCCGACACGACGCTCACAAAAGTCTTCATGGACGAGCCCTATCCAAGCGAGGCCCGCCCCGCGCTCCCGCTGCGCGTGGACATGGCCCGCAATGAATACGAGGGCGCCCAGTTAGTGATCGTCCCCCTCTGGCAGGAACTCACGCAACTGCGCGTGCTGCCCGGCGAATTGCGCCTGCAAGGCGGCGCCGGCGTGATCCCGAAAGAGAATGTCCGTATCCATCGGGTCGATTATGTTGAAATCGGGCCGCCCGAATACTATTGGCCCGTTGCGAAAGTGGGCAAGTACCCCGACGTCCTGTGGCCCGCGGAACCCGTGAATGTCCCCGCGTCACAAGATGCCCAGCCCTACTTCATCGTCCTCAAGACAGACGAAGGCACCCCCGCCGGCGATTATGCCGGGACGATTCGCGTCGAGGCCGAGGGGGCCGCGCCGATGGACGTGCCTATCAGCGCCCATGTCTGGAGTTTCGCCTTGCCCACGGCCACGACCCTCAAGACCTCGTTCTGGATGAATGAGAGCTTCATCAGCTCCTTCTACGGCTATGAGGGGCGGCCGCCCTTCGACGTGCGCAAACGATTCTACGACCTCCATCTCGAACACCGCATGAGCCCCGTGAAGGATTTCTCGCGGGAGAAGCTCGAGGATTTCGAGTATCTCATGAGCCATGGCCAGAACTGCTTCTTCGTGCCCATCCCCGACAAGATGGAGCCCGCCAAACTGGACGCCTTCAAGCAGAAACTCTACGAGGACCGCGACCTCATTCGGGCTAAGGGCTGGGAAGACAAAGTCCTCTTCTACAGCCATGACGAAGTCGCGGTCATGGCGCGGCATCTCATCCCCGAAGTCCGCGAAATGAACACCTGGATCAAGGAGATACTCCCCGAGTGGCCGCGCCTCGAAACCAGCGCCGCCGAGCAGGCTCTGCTCGGCGCCGTCGACATCTGGTGCCCAACCATGGACGATATCGACCCGGTGATGATCAAGAGCCGAAAGGCCGCAGGCGAACGCCTCTGGCTCTACACAGTCTGGGAACGGCCCGGCATCATGATCGACGCGCCCGCCACGGATCACCGGCTCCTCTTCTGGGAATGCTGGAAATACGGCGCCGAGGGCTATCTCTACTGGGGAACCACCCACTGGTCCTACAACTGCCAGGGCGAGGGCCGCTGGCCGAACCGCCCGTGGACCACGTTCAACCGCCAGCCCGGACACAACGGCTGCGGCTATCTCATCTATCCCGGACCCGACGGCACACCCCTGCCCTCCGTCCGCATGAACATCGCCCGGGACGGCATTGAGGACTATGAGTACTTTCATCTCCTGCGGACCCTGCTGGATCAGCGCCCGGACGCGCCCGCTGAAGTGCGCCGGGAAGCGGAATCCGTGTTGGAAGTAGACCCTGCGGTCGTGACGGACAACGAGGTCTTCACGGAGGACCCCGGCGTCCTGCTCGAGGCGCGCGCACGGATGGCCCGCCTCATTGAGGCCCTGCAGGCAAGATGACAACCAGGAACGGCCGTGCCAGGTGTTCCGGATTGCACGGCAAATGAGGAGTGGTCCATGTCCTTGCTTTCGATTCGTGCTGCAGCCCGTTTCCTGATCGCATCGTGTGTCCTGGCCGGCGGCGTGTGGGCGGATACGCTGGACGCGCTGCGCACTGATTTCGCAGCCCCGCCGCTGCAGTGGAAGTCCCGCCCCCTCTGGTTCTGGAACGGCCCCGTCAGCGATGCCCAAACCGACGAGATCATCGAGCGCTCCCGCGACATGGGCTATGCCGGCTTCGGCATCCTGCCCTCCCCCGGTGCGCCCGAGTTCATGACCCCCGAGTTTCTCGCCGCGTACGCCCACGCCCTGGACAAGGCCGCCCAGTTGGGCATGAAGATGTGCCTCTACGATGAGTTCTGGTTCCCCAGCGGCAGTGCCGGAGGGCAACTGGCCAAGCGGCACCCCGAGGCCTTGAGCAAGCGCCTGGACAAGACGGAGTCCGAAATCTCGGGACCCGCCGCCTTCTCCTGCCCCATCCCCGCCGGCGAATTCATGGGCGCGGTCGCCATGAACACTGCCACGCTCGCGCGTCTCGATCTCACCGGACAGGCGCGTGAAGGCACGCTGACTTGGCAAGCGCCCGAAGGTTCCTGGAAAGTGATGCTTTTCTCCTGTGTTCCGGACGGCGGCGCGAATCTCGTGGATTACCTCAGCCCCGAAGCCGTCGAGAAATTCATCGCGTTAACGTATCAGAAATACTACGAGGCGTTCCCGCAGCACTTCGGAACGACGATTGATGGCGCCTTCTACGACGAACCGGCCATGTATCACGTGGACGGCGGGCGCGCCTGGACCCCCGCCTTCAACCGCAAGTTCGAGGAAGCGAAGGGCTACAGCCCCATTCCATACTATCCGGCATTGTGGCACGACATCGGCCCGGACACCGCCGCGGCGCGCAATGCCCTCTTCGGCTTCCGCGCGGAACTCTTCTCCGCCGGCTTTGCGAAAACCGTCAACGAGTGGTGCCGCGCCCACAAAATCCAACTGACCGGCCACGTGGATCAGGAGGAGGTGGTCAACCCCACCGGCCTCTGCGGCGACCTGATCAAATGCTTCGCCCATCAGGACATTCCGGGCATCGACGAAATCTCCACTTTCGGGCGCGCCTCGAAAGCCTACAAAGTCGTCAGTTCCGCCGCGTACAATTACGATCGTCCGCTCGTGATGACCGAAACCTACGGCGCCATGGAGGCCATGCCCGTCCCCTGGCTTTACCGCGAAGCCATGGATCAGTTCGCCAAGGGCATCAACGTCATGATCCCCCACGCCGTGTGGTACAACCACAAGAAGATCACCTTCCAACCGGAACTATCGCACCGCACCCAACCCTATGCCGACGCCTTGCCCCAGTACAACGAGTACGTCGGGCGGCTCCAGCGCATGCTGCAGCAGGGCCG
>CAILVY010000235.1 GCA_903837785.1 Candidatus Hydrogenedentota bacterium | reverse complement strand
CTGGTACTTGTGCCGCATGTACAATGCGCAGGAAGCCTTGAACATGGGGATGGTGAATACTGTCGTGCCGCTCGAACATCTCGAACAGGAAACCGTGCGGTGGTGCCGCGAGATCCTCGAGAAATCGCCCATTGCCCTCCGCTGCATCAAAGCGGCCATGAACGCGGACGAGGACGGCCAGGCCGGCCTGATGGAACTGGCGGGGAATGCCACAATGCTCTTTTACATGAGCGAGGAAGGCCAGGAAGGCCGGAACGCCTTCGTGCAGAAGCGCAAGCCTGATTTCAAGAAATTCCCCCGAAACCCGTAGCCGGCCAGGAGCAGCACGATGAGCCCAGGGAAAATCTGGTTGATGGCGGCCCGGCCCAAGACGCTGGCGGCGGGCATGTCGCCCGTCTTCATCGGGACCGCGCTGGCCCTGCACGATCGCGTTTTCCACGGACCCTCGGCCGTCTGCGCGTTTCTCGGCGCACTGCTGATTCAGGTGGGCACAAACTACGCCAACGACTACTTCGATTTCGTGAAGGGGACAGACACCGCTGAACGCGTCGGGCCATTGCGCGCGACGCAAGCCGGGCTCGTCACGCCGCAGCAGATGCGCTTGGCCGCTTTCATCGTCTTCGCTCTTGCGTTCGCTGCGGGGCTCTATCTCGTCCATCGTGGCGGATGGCCCATCCTCGTGATCGGACTCGTTTCGATTCTCTGCGGCGTGCTCTACACGGGCGGCCCGTACCCGCTCGGCTACCTCGGACTGGGCGACCTGTTCGTCCTGGTTTTCTTCGGGCCGGTGGCCGTGGCGGGAACCTACTATGTTCAGGCGCTTGACGTGAACGCCGTCTCCATTCTGGCGGGGCTCGCGCCCGGCCTCTTTTCCGTGGCCATCCTTACGGTCAACAATCTCCGCGACGTCGAGGGAGACCGGGTGAGCGGCAAGAAGACGCTCGCCGTACGCCTCGGCGTGAAGTTTGCGCGCGGCGAGTATCTCACCGCCTTGCTGCTCGGGAGCGTCGCCGTGCCGCTATTGCTTTTCCACTTGGTTCCGGGGCACTGCGCCGTGCTCCTGGCGTGTTTTGTGCCCGTCGCGGGCATCACCCCCATCGCGCAGGTGTTCACGGGGCAAGGGCCGGAATTGAACAAGGCGCTCGCCGCCACCGGCAAGCTGCTCCTCCTCTACACACTGCTTTTCTGCGTCGGGTGGATCCTGTGAGGGCGCAGGTCTTCCGCTACGCCCTGCCGTTGCGAAAGCCCCTCACGTTGCGCGGACAGCATCTGAGTGAACGCACCGGCTTTCTGCTCAAGTTGAGCGACACGGATGGAAGCGTGGGATGGGGCGATGCCGCGCCCCTGCCGGGATTCAGCCGGGAATCCATGGACGAGTGCGAGACGGCGTTGCGGGCATTCGCGGCGCTGGCCGCGGAAAGGACCTTCTCGGACCTGTTCGATGATCACTGCGATGTGCGCGTTCCGCGCCCCAACGTGCCCGCCTCGGTTTCCTTCGCCATGGAATCCGCGCTGTTCTCCAGCGCGATGACGCATTACGAAACAACGGAGACACCCGCTATCCGATGCAACGCCTTGCTGGGCGGCGGGCGTAAAGAGGTGCTTGCCAAGGCTGGAACCCTGAAGGAGAAGGGCTTCAACTGCGCCAAACTCAAGGTTGGCTCCCGCGCCCTGGCGGAAGACGTGAAGTTGGTTCATGAGGTCTGGGAAATCCTGGGGCCCGATTGTGGCCTGCGCCTGGACGCGAACCGCGCCTGGAACCTGGAGACCGCCTGCGCCTTCGCGAAGCAGATTCGGGCCTGCACAGTCGAGTACATCGAGGAGCCGCTGCAAGACCCGCTTGATCTGCCCCGTCTTCAAGAGGAGGCCGGGCTCTCCTACGCACTGGATGAGACGATCCAGGCACTGCCCGCCACGTCGAACACGAGAGAGTTGCTCGATCACATACTGACGGAGACGTTACACGTCTGGCGGGGTGCAAAGGCCTGGGTCTGGAAGCCGACGCTGCTGCATGCACCCATGCTCCACGCCGCCCTGACGGGCCTCGCCAAGGGCCTTGAATGCGGCGGAAATCCCGCCCCCAAGCTGGTGTTGAGCGCGTCCTTCGAATCCGGCGTGGGCATCGCCGCCCTCGCCCGCTATGCGGCAAACGCCGCCAGCGCCGATACGCCGGCCGGACTGGACACGTACGAGTGGCTCGCGAAAGATGTCCTCCTCGCGCCGTTGCCGATCAGCGGCGGTCGTATCGATTTGAACGCAGTGGCCTCGGCCGCAGTCCACGTGAATGAACGGGTGCTGGCCTCAATCGCGGAGAACAGACTCACTGGGACGGCGTAGCCCTTAATTGACGCTCCAGCCAGGCGAAGGCCTTGTCCTGCATCTCCTGGTTGAAGACGTGGGGCACGTTCCACAGTTCCGTGACAAGGCGGTCGCCGGCGTGCTGACTCTCCCAGACACGGCGCATGCGCTCATAAGCGGCTTTTACGCCGGGCACGGGGAACAACCCGTCCTGTTCGCCGTTGTAGAAGAGCATGGGCTTCGGGCAGGCGATGGCGGCCACATCAGGATAATCCAGATAATTGCGGAGATTGGGCACGATCATCGAAAACGAGGACTGGCCTTTCGTCTGGTTGTTGCCGGGCGCCATTAAGGCCTCGGTCGTGCCCATCCAGCAAATCGCGGCCCCGGCGGCAATGCGGTCGCTCGCCGCTGCGAGCATCCAGGTGCGGTGTGCGCCCATCGACAGTCCCACTGCGCCCATCCGCTTCGAATCGACTTCCGGCAATGCCGCCACGAACTCGGCGCTGCGGATATCGTCCCACGTAATCACGCCGCACCACGTCATGCCCAACTGCAGCAGATTGGCGGCCAGCTCCTGTTGTGCCTCATATTCGACGCCCTCGCGGCGGCCGCGTTCGCCCCAGAACAGCGCATCCATCGAGAAGACCACACAGCCGCGTTCCGCAAGCGCATCTCCAATGAAGCGGCCGCCGTAACACTGATCGACCCATTTCTGCGCATCGTCGCTCACGGCCCGGTCCACGCCGAACGGACGTATCACTTTCTCCTTTCCGATCGAGAAGTGCGCGCCGTGGTCGTGCAGCGCAATAACCGCGGGAAAAGGTCCCCTGCCTTTGGGCACGAGCAGATACGCGGGCACGCGGCAATCCTGCGAGATGCTGATTGCCAGTTTCCGTGCGACGTACGTGCCTCGATCTTCTTCGGCAAAAGCCACCGGCTGGAAATCGGCGGGAGGCGGAGGCGTGAGCAGGCATTCGAGAAGCTTCTCGCGCGCCTTGCTTCGCCACGCTGGAAAATCAGCGTCGCGCGCGGGATCATAGGCCAGCGGAAAGGCCATGCGCTTGATTCGGGCCTCCGCGAAGGCCGGGAGCTTCTTCTCCATGCCATAACCGGGAAGCTCGCCTTCAGCTTCGCTGCTCGCGCCCGCCCGAGGCGTCATGCGCTCCACCACCTGCTTCAATTCGGGCGTCATGGCCGAGAGTCGATCCGCGGGGCGATGCCTGAGGTAGAAATCGAACGCCTCGAAGAAATGCACCGCCCCCTCCGGCGACGCTCCGCCCTGTCCGACCGCGCCCTCCGCATAGTCCCGGCGCGGGTCGCGATCATCCGGCCTCTTATATAAATCGTAGATGGACGCGGCGTCCTTGATGAGTCCCGTGCTGCTCTCCCAGCCGTTGAGGCCGCTGAGGAAGGTGCCGCTGCGCGCAAAGCCGTTCACCCGCGCCTGCAGCGCGCGCTCGACGGCGTCCAGCAGGTTGTCGATGGCCTCGCCACGCTGCTCGAGCCACTCGGCAGCACGGCACAACTGCACCGCATGTTCCATCCCTTGATCGATGATCATCCGGCTCGACTTCGGGTGCGGATAACGCCACCCGCCCACAGGGTCCTGCGCGCTGGCCAGGAAGTCCGCCACCGCGCGAATGACCTCCCGCAGTTTGGGTTCGTCCGGTGCATAACGCGCGAGCGCGGGCAGCCCCTGCAGCGCGTAGCCGATGATGTACGGCTTGGCAAAGGGGTGTTTGTAGCCCCGGTCGTCTTCATCAATGAACGGAGGATCGGGATCCAGGGGTTGCCCGCCCTGGCTGAACAGATCGCCGTCCGACAGTTTCGTGCGCAGTTCCCGGAAGAGGCGCAGGGCGTTCTCGAGACAGGTTGGCCGGCCGGTGAACTCGTAGAGCCGGACAAAGTCCATCACGTCGCCGATATTGCGGCACTCCCCTTGATCTGTATGCACTTTCCGCGAGGCATACTCCACTTGCCAATGCAGCGCCGTGGCCATGCGCGGATCGCCGGTTTCTTCATACGCGTAAAAGAAGGAGTCATAGCCCTTCGTGCAGAAGTGCACCGCGTCGTTCGAGCGCCACATGAATGTGTCGTCATCGAGGTGCTCCTTCGTCGATGCGCGCACGTTGTTGTAGCGCGTGCCGCCGAACTCGCCCTCCCGATCCGTGCCCCACCAGACGCTTAAGTCGAAGAAATTGGCGCACCACAGCAGCGCCACCTCGCGCAAACGGGCATCGCCGCTCCGCGCGTACTCCTCGAAGATGGCAGGGGCGTGGTTGAGCCGGTTCATGCCGAACGGCCCGCTCTTGGGCATGCCCGTTACGTTGCCGAAATCATCGCCAGGCAACGTGCTGCCGGCAATGGCATCGCGATGGAATTGGCTGAGCTCCGTCAGCAGCGCATCGCCGTGAACATCCGCGGGGCGGCCCACCTTGTAGAGCGGCTCAAACGTGGCAGCCCCGATACTTACGCGGTGCGAGGGCTCCAGCAAGGCCGTCAGCGGCGCGCTGCCGGAAGGGCTGGCAACAAACGCCGCGGTGCGCCACGCCGCTTCCTGATGCGGGACCTTCTCGGATTCGCGGCAGCGCCAATAGGTGACTTGGCTCCCTTTCCCTTCCGGACCCGGCGCAAGCAGAAGCTCGCCCCGTTTCAGCAAGGCCGCATCCGGGAATTGAAGAGTCAGCGCCCCGCCATCCAGCACAACGGAAGTGCCGTCAAGAAATGCGTGCCTTCCTTCCCCCTTGCCGTCCAGCGTCAACGGGGGCGATGCGATCGTCCAGCCAAGATCCGGCGCGACGCCGTCCCCGTCCTGCATCCGCTGGAGGTGCACCTTCACCGCCACGCTGCCCAAGGCATCCGCGCGCACCTCGATGATGCGCGGCCAGATCTTGTCCGGCACGAAGAGCCGGATCCACACGTAGTGTTGCCCATGTTCGATCACCTCGGCGGCTGGTGGACTGTTCCACGCCCGCACGGGGGCCTGAAGCCGGGCCGCCCACAGCACCTCTGTTCCTCGCAGCGCCTTGACGCCCTCCGCGTCCACGACCAGATCCCACGGCCCCATCGTGCCGCGCCACGGCCCGGTCTGGATCGCGGGAGGAGTGGTGGCCGCCCGTTCGGCGCGGCTCAGTGTGAAGGCACGCTCCGCGGCATCGGGAAAGTCGAACAGGAACGTGAGCATCGCCCGGCGCACGCAGGACGGCGTGCCGGGATATACGGAGAGTACGCGCACGTCCGCCCCCGCCCGCTGCTCCCCGCTCTCCACGTCCAGGCCCGAGGCAACCGTCAGGACGCCGGGCGGCATGGGAAGGGATACGCGCACAAGCTGACGGCCCGGCGCGGCGGGAACTACACGGAATCCCGGAAGTGCAACCGCCGAAGCCGCCGTGCTTCCCTCGGAAGCCGCCACAGGTGGAACAAACGCAAAGCGGCTGATCCAGGCCGCAGCCGCGTCCTTCTCGTTCGCATCCGCCGGATGACCCGCGGACAACGCCAACAGCAACAAAAGAACCCTCCGTCCGTGGACGAGGCGCAAACTCATGACGGTTCTCCTTCGCAGAAACGGCGATGAACCTCTTCGGACTCGGCGCGCAAGGCCGCGCCGCTAGTTGCAGCAGATGATGTCGCCCGGCCCGGGAACAAACCCATCTTCCGTCCCGTGCGCGCAATCCACGTGGTACGCCTGGCCCGGGGAATTGAAGAATTGTATGCCGCGCAAGAGTTCTGAAATGTCCACGGCCCAGTCTTGGGGGTTGTAGTCGGAATCATGGGCGGCACACGTGCGGTCACCGGCTCCGGGCGCGAACCCATCTTCCGTGCCCGCCTGGCAGTGATAGCCGCTCGAATTGAAGAACTGAATTACCCGAAGCAGTTCCGAGAGAGACATGGCCCAGTCTCCGTTCGTATCCGCGGAATGGGGTGACATCGCTTCACACTCCCCTTCCCCTTCCCCTT
>CAILVY010000234.1 GCA_903837785.1 Candidatus Hydrogenedentota bacterium | reverse complement strand
GATCGAGGAAATCCGCTGGAACAACGCGCCCGATTCAAAGACGCCCGAGCCCAGCCTGGTTCATGTCTCCTGCACCGCGCGGGTTCGCGTCACGTACGCCCTGGGCGTCCAGCCCTGATTGGATGGATTACAGCCGGTTGGGATTCCGGGTTCGGAGCACGGTGACGGAATGCGCGGGGAAGATCATGTCGGGCTCAGCGGTGCTCTCGTGGATTTCGATTTTCTCGGGCTCGTCGAGTGAGTTCTTGTCGTCGACGTGGGCGGAATGCACGCGCCAGCGCTGAAACTCGTCGGATTCCTTGCCGAGCACCGCGACTTCCGCCGCGACGTCCTCCGTCTCGGAGGGATTCACGACTTTGATGATCACCTCTTCCGTGGTGATGTCGTACGTGGCGACCACGTTCAGGCTTTCGGGGGCCTGGGCGTCAATTCGGAACGAGGCGAAATTGTCGTGATACATGGACATCACGAGGTAGTTCGGGGCGGTGAAGACCTTATTCGAATCGTGGTTGATGAAGGCGTTGTCCCAGGCGGGGGCGTTGGTCTTGCGGATGAAGAGGGCGGGACAGGACAGGGCGATTTCGTTTCCGTAGCGTTCAAACTCGTTGAGCAGGAGCCCCGCGTAGATGCCCCCGCGGAGCGCTGTCGACTGCTGGTTCCACTCCGTGACGGCGATCTTGATGTTCGGGTTGGCGGAAGCGGCGATGACTTTGGCCGTCTCGTGGAGAAACGCGGGATACTCGATGCCGTTCTTCATCTCCTCGGCGTAGGTTCCTTCCATGTAGTGATGGACGCTGAGGTAGTCCATGTGGGTGGCCGCGAGTTCGAGAATCCGGCGGTTCCATTCCATGTTATGGCCGCCGCTGCCGCACACGAGGAACTTCACGCGCGAGTCTTTCTTGCGCATGGCGTCGACGAAGAGCTTGACGCGTTCGGCGTATTTCTCGACGCCCATGGGCCAGGTTTCGTTGCCAATCTCCCACAGGAAGACCTTGTAGGGATCGGGATGCCCGTACTTGGCGCGCAAGGCGCCATAGGGGGTGGTTACGTCGCCGTTGCAGTACTCGAGCCAGTCCAAGGCTTCCTGCACATAGCTGTCCACTTCGCTGTCCGGCGCGTGATGGCCGATATTGAGCACGATGAGCGGTTCCGCGGCGAGGTCCCGGCAGCAGCGGATGTATTCGTCGGTGCCGAAGAAGTTGGGGTCGATTCCACCCCAGACGCTGTTGGGCTTGCTTACGCGGGAGACCGCCGGTCCGACGGCATCTTTCCAGCGGTAATACTCGGCGTAGCAGCCGCCCGGCCAGCGGATGAATGCCGGGGCAATGTCTTTCACTTTCTCGAAAATCGAGGGGCGGTACGGCTTGTCCATGCGCGTGAGCGTGCAGCAGTCGAGCCAGAGTTCGCCCGCGCCCTGGATCTGGACGGAGAAGACCGCATTGTCGCTGGAGGCGCCCGGTCTGAAGAGGTACGGGAATTCCTGCCAGGTGTCCGTGTTCACGAAGAGCGTCTGGGATTCGTCCGCCAACTGCACGGCCGTCCTGGCGTGTCCGCGCATCCAGATCGAGCCTTTGTAGAGCATGGCGGCTTCGAGCACGATGCCGTCTTGGGCGATGCCCCCGCCCGTCCCCTCGGATTTCAGGTACTGACAGTACTGGCTGTTGATCGGGCGGACGTTTTCCATGCGGTAGGTCATGCCTTCGGGGATTTCGGGCTGGGCGCGCCACAGGCCGGAAATCTGCGCGGTTTGTTCGGGCGCTTTCATGGAGAAGAGGGTGTCGGCGCCGGATTGCACGCGGACGTTGCGGTAGCGCACTTCGGTGGCCCAGGTGCCGAGGCCCACCCGGCCATGGCCGTTGGTTTTGTCTTCGAATCGTGTGACGACTTGTCCGTCGACCGAGCACTCGATGTGTTCGCCGGCGACGCGGATGGAGACCTGATACCACTTGCCGGGGTCGATGCGGAGCTCGCTTCGGGTCTCGGCCAGGATAGTGCGGTGGCCGTCCACCTCGTGCTCGATGGCGGAGTACGTGTTGTTCCATCCGCCGAGATTCCACCAGTAGAAGCTGTCGTTATCCAGGCTGCGGAACAGGATCAGGAATCCTTCCGATCCAGCATCCTTGCGGGCCTCGACGGAGAAAGTGTAGTCCGTCCACGCCGGGTCGCCGAAGAAGGCCCGGGCGTCCGTTCCGTTGGCCCGGAGTTCCTCGCCTTCGAAGAGCCACTCGCCTTTCGGAGTGTCGTATTCCTCGCCGAGGTTGTGGGGCATTTCTTCGAAGCTCGGCCCGCGGACGAGTTCACCCCACAGTCCATCGACCACCGAATCGTAGATGTGTTCGAGGAACTGCCCGTAGAGGCGATCATCGATCCGGTTGAGTTGTTTGGCCGGGTCCACGACAATCTTGTCGGCGGCGCCGAACGTAGCGACAAGGGCGATGAGCATCGCGTATGACATTGAATAACCTCCTGGGGGTCCCTGGCTTCCTCGCGTCCGGCTAGTCTAACGATTTTGCGGGGTGGAATCCAAAGTGGGCGGGTCTTTGGTTCCGGGGTCAAAGGCGGGCACGCGAAACCGGAAGAGGGACATCCAGACGAGCAGCCGGAACAGGGCGGAGGCGGCGAAAATCACCTGGAACGGCACGAACTGCCATCCGGCCATTGTCCAATGCTGTCCCTGGAAGAGATGGAGAAAGACCGCCCCAACGAGGGGTCCGAGCCCGCCCCCGAGATTGCTGAGGCAACCGGTGACCGCGATATACATGGCACGCTGCCCGCGTGGAGGCACCCGCGTCATCAGCTTGTTGCCGGCGTTCACCGCGGCGGAGCAGCAGGCGCCGCCGACGCCGAAGGTGATGCCCAGCCACACGATCGCATTGGCGGGGGTGGCGATGACCCAGAAGAGCGGCAGGACGGCCCAGAGCAGGTGCGCGAAGATGAGGACGCGTTTGACGCCCACCCGATCGATGAACATGCCCGACCACGCGGAGGTGAGCAAGGTTCCCACGAGGGGCAGGACGATGAGGACGATCGACCCTCCGACGAAGTTGTCCCGGATGCGGAGGTCCTCCACGAAGTAGACGGTGCACAGGCCGGCCGCCAGCATCACGCTGAAATTCCACAGCATGCTGAAGATCAGCCATGGCCGGTATTCCGGGTTCCGCCAGGGCGCGAGCACGAGCGGGAGGAATTGTCCTTCGGTTCGTCCGCGCAAACGCGGCTCGGGGATATGCCGGTGAAAGATGAGATCGATCACGCCCAGCAGAATGCCCACCGCGAAGATGATCACGAGCACGTTGGGTTTGAAATCGTCATAGACCGAATCCAGGCCGTAGCTGGCGGGCAGGACGATGGACAGGGTAACGAGCGCCATCCAGGCGTCGCGGCGTCCCATAAAACTGCCATGAATGTGTTCAGGGACGATATCCGCGAGCCAACTGAACCAGGGCGCGGCCGAGGCGGCGGCGAAGAAGCTGGCAAGACAGAGCAGGGTGATCAAGACGGCGGCGGCCATGGCGGCGTGGCCGTATTGAAACAAGGCGAAGGCGAGGGCAAAGGCCGTCCCGCGCATGATCCGGTTCGTGGTTTCGGAGAGGTACCAGATGACCCGCCGGTATCCATAGCGGGCGGCCATGAATGCGGAAAGCAACTGGATGCTCACGGCGAAGCAGGAGACGGCGCTGAAGATGCCCCACTCGAGAATCGAGACGCCAATGGCGTTTCCGAACGCGACCAGGAACATGCCCGTGGTGAGGTTGAAGTACGTGTTGCCCAGCGCGCCGGTGGCGATATGAAGCGTGAGCACCTCCGGCAGTTCGTGCGGTGGGATGTCCCGGTAACGGAAATCCTTCGGACCGGGAAATAGGGAGAACTTGCGGTTTGGCTCACTCATGTGCGGGCTTGACGAATCCGGGCGGAAGCAAAGGAAAAGGGCTTGCGTGATAGTAGCACGCAAGCCCTTTGGGTTGCCAGAGCAGCCGGGCTAGAACTTGAGCACGGACATCAGGAAGATGTAAGCGGCGTCGTGATTGTCCGAGCCGGCGGAGAAATCCGTGCCGTTGTTGTGGATATAGGCGCCGTGCGCGAGGCCGTCGCCGACGAAGAGGTAGTTCGCATAGAGCAGGAAGTAGAGGTCCGGGCTGTACTGGTACTTGATGCGCGTGGCCAGTTCCCAGCCCAGTTCGTCGCTGCCGCTCTGCGTCCAGAAGCTCAGGAAGGGCGCGACGGGCACCCGCTTGCCGAAGATGCGGCGGGTCACAGGCGGGGAGAAGGGGTCGACGACGCCGTCATAGGCCGCCTGGACGCGAACCGTGACTTTGTCGAGCGGGGCGAAGTCCACGCCGAGGGCGACCTGCCAGAAGTTCGAGATGGAACCATTGTCATTGATCGTCGGGCAGTAGTTGTTCTCGGAGAAGAGGCGGTTGAAGCTGACGCTGGCGTGCGGCTTCGAGAACGGGTTGAGCCAGTCGACGAAGCTGATGTCGCGGTTGTCGTGGCCCTGGAAGAAGACGCCCGAAAGGTAGGGACGGGGCTTCATCTTCACGTCGAAGGTGTAGCCGACGGCGGCTTCGGTGCCGATGTTATTGAAGTTCGCATGGCCATCGCCGAAGAGCTTGCCGACGGGCCGATAGGCGGCGCCGACCGAATCCGCGGTGCCGAACTGATAGGCGAATTCCCAATCGTAGTCGAAGCCTTCATAGCCGCCCACGGGGCTGAAGAGCCGGAAGCCGAGGGTGTTCAAGTAGGTGTCGCCGTAGTGGTCCACGTCAAGCAGACGTTCGGCCCACTCGCGGATGGGCGCGCCCTGGGTGTCGTTGACTTCCCGGGGATCGTGCAGCAGCAGGTAGTACGCTGACACGGAGAGCGGCTTGAAGCCGGCATAGGTGCCGTAAACGCCGTAGAGGTCGACGTCATCAAAGGGATCCTGCATCACCGGGACGATGCGGGAGGCGAAGGCATCCACGGTGAAGTCGCTCTGGGCGTAGGTGAGGCGGATCGCATCATGCGACAGGTATTGGCTCGGCGTCATCATGTTGCTCAAGAGCCAGCCCTTGCCGAGCTTCAGTTCCTGACGTCCGACCCGGAGCGAGAGCGGCGTGCCGCCGATCTGCTTCATGTCGATATACGCCTGGTTAATCTCGATATCGTCTGCCGAGTTCGCGCGCGTATCGGCGCCGGTAAGGTAGTTCTGCGAGCGGAAATCTTCGCCCCAAATGAAGAAATCGTAGAACTCAATGAATGCGGAGACGTTCTGCGTGAAGTCCGCCTTGACGTTCAGCAGGACGGTGGACTCAAGGCGGGTCCAGTCGGTCCCTTTCGAATCCCACTTGAACGCGGAAGCGGTACCCGTCGGCCCGAGGGGTCGGCCCCACAGGGCGTTGTTCGAGATGCGCGCTTGACGCCCGCCCGGTTGGAAGGTGTTGATGTACCACCGACCGCGAATCCGGAGTTCGCCGCCCACCTCCACGTTCTGCAATTCCGCCTGTGCCACACCGACCGTAAAGAAGGCCAGTAAGAGACACGCGACGCCCAAGAGACGCTTGCTCATGGATACCCGTTCCGACATGCTTCTTCCCTTTCCGCAGTTTTGACTATTCAAGGATCCCCAAGGGCTTGGGTAACGTCTCCCCGATATGTCAATTGATTGTGGCTCTCCCACCAAACCGTTCAACCGGGCCAAATTCTAGCACAAAGCACACAAAGAAACAAGGATTTTCTAACCTACCGGTCGGTTTAGAAATCGCGCCCGCAATGGGGAACGGCCGGCCGGGGAGGGGCCGCGGGTTACAGTTCCTTGCCCAGCTTGTCTTCCTCTTCCGCCCACTGTGCCGTCTCGTTTGAGGGGACTTCATCGCCCCGGTTCCACATGACCGCCCCGTAGGCGATGCAGAGGAGGGTGGAGAGGAGTGAGAGCAGGTAGGCCGACCAGACCCAGAAATCATCGATTCCCAACATAAGCCACGAACTCCTTCAGGCGCATCTGCCGCCTGTTGTGCGCTGTACGTATCTTCGCTACCGTGAGCGGGTCGGGGCGCCCTTCCGGATGCCTTCAAAGCACCACCGCACGTGGTCGGGGGATTCCTGTTTCGTGAGGAGGCTGACGATGATGGCGACTGCCGTCGATACGGGCAAGGCAACCATGATGGCCTCGACCCAATTCCAATGGATGCCGAAGATGGGATCGGGGAGTATCGTGGGGACCCCGAGCAGCGAGTTTGCGAGGAGGGCGGGCAGCTTGCCCTTGACGTTCTGAATGAACATGAGCCAGAAGAAGCTGACGCCAAACCCGGCCAGGAGGCTCGCCACGGCGCCCGCTTTCGTCATGCGTTTCCAGAACAAGGCGCCCACGTACATCGGGAGGAAGGCCGCGGCGCAGAGCCCGAAGAAGATGGCCGTGGCGGCGGCGATGATGCCTTCGGGCAGGACCACGGAGATGATGAAGGTTGCGATGATGGCCAGGAACACGCCGAGGCGGGTGATGAGCACCGCCCGGGGGTGTTCCTTGACGCCGAGAATGCCCTTTTCGTAGACGTCTCGGCCCACGGAGGTGCCGATGACGTGCAATTGAGAGCTCAGGGTGGACATGGCGGCGGAGAGCAGGGTGAGCATGAAGACCGGCCCGAACCATGCGGGGAGTGCGTCGTTGATGAAGAGGGGGATGATGACGTCGGGGTTCCCGCCGGCCTTCACGACGGAGATCACGCCGCCGTGCTCTTTCATCATGAACCACACATTGGAGAGCGGGCCGCAGATGTAGGCGACGCCGATCATGGCGAGGATGAAGATGCCGCCGACGGGCACCGCGCGGTTGATCTCGCGCTGGCTTTTCACCGTCATGAAACGGACGGCCAGTTGCGGCTGGGCGAGGACGCCGATGCCCACGCCCATGATGATGCTCGTGAAGAGCACGTAGAAGAAGTTCGTGCCAGGGGTGGGGAAGCGCGTCCAGCCCCGGAACCCCGCTTTTGCCACGCCGGTCACGGCCACCTTGTTCACGACCTGGGGATACTGCTTGACGAGGGCGCCGACCTTGCCGGCGTCGGGATGGGCCGCCATGAATTCGGCCTTCTTGGAATCGTCCATGGTCTTGACGAGCTTGAGTTCGTCGAGGCGGGCCTGGAGCCAGCCGAGCGTTTCCGCCTCGCCCATTCCCGCAGGAGCGATCTTCTGCACTTCCGGCAGCGCCTGTTGATATTCCTGATCAATGCGCTTGGGCAGATCGGTCAAGGCCTGATGGGACGGGATGATGCCGCCGAGCTTCCCGTAGGTGAACGCGAGGAGGATAACCATGCCTCCGAACATGAGCACGGCCTGCAACGCGTCCGTGTACATGACGCCCTTGAGCCCGCCCACGACGACATAGAGTCCCATCACGACGCTAAGAAGGATCAAGGACAACTGGAAATCAATCTGCAGGGAAGTTTCGATGTAGCGGGCGCATCCGATGAGGACGGCCGAGGCGTAGAGGGGCATGAAGATGAGGATGACGCCTCCGGAGAAGGCCTGGATGAAGCGGGAGTCGAAGCGCCGCCCGAGCAGTTCGGGAAACGTGTGGGCCTGGACGTGATGGCCCATGAGGCGGGTACGTCGGCCGAAGACGACGAAGGCGATGAAGATGCCGACGAAGATGTTGAGGAAAGTCAGCCACATCATGCCCATGCCGAAGATGGCGGCCACGCCGCCGAAGCCCACGATGGCCGAGGTGCTGATGAAGGTGGAGCCGTAGGACAGGGCCATGACAAACGGGTGGGCATTGCGTCCGGCCAGGAGGTAATCCGTCGTGCTGTGGGTATTCTTGTAGGCGCGAAAACCCAGGTAAACCAGTGCAGCGACGTACAGCAGCGCCACCGCGGCCATGATGGTCGGGCTCATGAGAACTTCCTCCCCGTTGTACTTCCAGGACCGGGTGCAAGGCATGCACCCGAAGCTATGCGTTCAGTGCGGCGCGGTGCGCCGAAATTCACCCAGTCAGCTTGCGGTGGTCGATGACGCGAAGCGCCTTGCCGGCGGAACGTTCGATCGTCTGGGGCGCCACCAGTTCCACTCGGGCGTGGATGCCCGTGATGGCCTGAATTCGGCGGTCGATGGCGTCGTGCAGGCGCTGCATGTCCGACATCTTGTCCGAAAACGATTCCTGCGAGACCTCGACCTTCACCGTGATCTCGTCGAGGGTCCCGGGACGGCTCACTTCGATGAGATAGTGGGGGGTGGTCCCTTCCACCTGCAGGAGCGCCTCTTCTATCTGCGAGGGGAACAGGTTCACCCCGCGGATGATGAGCATGTCGTCGCTGCGACCTTTGACGCGGCTCATGCGGACGGTTGTCCGGCCGCAGGCGCAGGGGCACGGATCGAGGGCGGCGATATCGCGGGTGCGGTATCGAATCAGGGGCATGGCCTGCTTCGTGAGTGTCGTGAAGACCAGTTCGCCGTACGTGTAGTCGTCGACCGGTTCCATGGTGACGGGATCGAGGCATTCCACAATGAAGTGGTCTTCCTGGACGTGCATTCCGTTTTGAACCGCGCACTCGCCGCTGACGCCCGGTCCGATCACTTCGCTCAGGCCGTAGTTGTTGAAGGCGATGATGTTGAGTTCGGACTCGATCTGCGTTCGCATGTCCTCGGTCCACATTTCCCCGCCGAAATGCCCGTACTTCAGGGCGAACGCACGCGGGTCGATGCCCTGCCGGCGCGCGTAGTCCGCGATGTTCAGCGCGTAGCTGGGGGTGCAGATGATGGCATCCGGGGCGAGGTCCTGGAGCAGCATGATTTGCCGGGCGGTATTGCCCGAGGCGGCCGGCAGGACGGCCGCGCCGACCCGCTCGATGCCGTAGTGCAGGCCGAAACCGCCGGTGAAGAGTCCGTAGCCGAAGGCCACGTGCGCCAGGTGCGAGGGCTGCAATCCGCCCCCGACGAGGAATCGGGCGCAGAGGTTGGCCCAGGTGGCGCGGTCTTCGGCGGTGTACGCGACGAGGGTGAGTTTTCCCGTGGTGCCGGAGGAGCCATGGATGCGCGCGAGCTTCTCGCGGGGGACGGCCAGGAGGCCGAGCGGGTAGTTCTGGCGCAGATCTTCCTTCGTGGTGAAGGGCAGGCGTCGGATATCGTCGAGGGTCCGGATCGCGTCCGGGGTGATGCCATCTCGTGCGAAGGCCGCCTTATAGAAGGGCACTTCGGCGACGCGGGCCACTACTTCTTTGAGCCGGTGGAGCTGGAGCGCGTTGAGTTCGCTCCGGGGCATGGCTTCAGCTTTGTCGTGGATTCGGTTCTCGACTCTAAACTCAGGCATGGCGCAATTCCCGCGGGTAAGAGATGAAAGAGAAACGGGCGGATTGCGCGCAATCCGCCCGAGGAACTCAGGCCTTGGCACGCCCGTACAATTCGACCGGGCCAATGACGTTGATGCTCTTGGCTTGAAGCACTTTCACCGCGGCGTCCGGATCATCGAAACGGAACACGAGCACCGCCCGGTCCTCGCTGCGGAACGTGAAGGCATACATGTACTCGATGTTGATGCCTGCGGCGTCGATGATCTCCAGAATGGAAGCCAGGCCACCCGGACGGTCCTCGACTTCCGTGGCCACCACTTCGGTGACATTCACGACGGAACCGGCCTTTTCGAGGACCTGTTTGGCCTGCTCCCAGTCACGGACGATCAGGCGCAGGATGCCGAACTGCTGCGTGTCCGCCAGCGAGAGCGTGAGAATGTTGATGCCGGCATCGGCCAGGGCCTTGCACGGTTCGCTGAGCCGGCCCGGTTTATTCTCCAGGAACATCGAGAGTTGATGAATCTTCATGGCGTATTCCTCTCCAGTGGTTATTTCTTCCGCTGGTCAATCACTCGTTTCGCTTTGCCTTCACTGCGCTGGATAGTGTGCGGTTCCACCAGGCGCACTTTCACGCGGATGTTGATGATGCGCTCGATGGCCTGGCCGATCCGTTTCTGGAGCTGCTCCATGGCGCCGACTTTGTCGCTGAAGAACTCGGGCGTGACCTCGACTTGCACTTCCACCTCATCGAGCCCCATCTCGCCCGTCAGAATGATGATGTAATGCGGGAGCGTGCCTTCCACCGCCAGGATGCCGGCCTCAATCTGCGAGGGATAGACATTCACGCCGCGGATGATGAACATGTCATCGCTGCGGCGCCCGATGCGGCTGATGCGGCGGATGGTTCGCCCGCACTTGCACTGCTCGGGGACGAGCGTGGTGATGTCGCGGGTCCGATAGCGGATCATCGGCATGGCCTTCTTGCTCAGGGTGGTCAGGACGAGTTCGCCCTCGGCGCCGTCGGGCACCGGTTCGAGCGTGTTGATGTCGACCACTTCGGGATAGAAATGGTCTTCGAAGATGTGCAGGCCGGAGTGGGCCCAGCACTCATTGCCGACACCGGGCCCGATGATCTCGGAGAGGCCGTAGATGTCATAGGCTTCGATGCGGGATTCCTCCTGCACCCGCTGGCGCATCTGCTCGGTCCAGGGTTCGGCGCCGAAGACGCCGACGCGCAGCGGCAGTTCCTTGAGATTGATGCCGAGCTGCGGGGCCCGGTCGATCAGGTGCACGAAGTAACTTGGCGTGCAGCAGATGGCGGTCACGCCGAAGTCTTTCATGATCATGAGCTGGCGATCCGTGTTGCCGCCGGAGATCGGAATCACGGTTGCGCCCAGGGCTTCCGCCCCATAATGCGCGCCAAGGCCGCCGGTGAAGAGGCCGTAGCCGTAGGCATTCTGGATGATGTCGCCGCGATCGAGGCCGCTGGCCGCGAAGCAGCGAATCATGACGCTGGCCCACACGTCGAGGTCTTCCTTCGTGTAGGCCACCACAATGGGCTTTCCGGTGGTGCCGCTCGAGGCGTGCACGCGGACAACTTCGCTCATCGGGCTGGCGAAGAGTCCGAAGGGATACGTGTCGCGCAGGTCCGTCTTCACAGTGAACGGCAGCTTGGCGATGTCACTCAGCGACTGGAGATGCTCGGGCTTGAGTCCCCGTTCCTCCATGCGCGAACGGAACAACGGCACGTTCTCGTAGGCCCGCGAAACCATCGCCTGCAGGCGATGCAACTGCAACATGCGAAGCTGTTCTAACGGTAGGTAGTCCGGCGCGCTCGCGGGATGGAACGCGCATCCTGCATCATGCCAATACTCGGCCATGGACAGCCCTTTCCCCGGTTGTGCGGAAGTGCCCCACGCAGACAGCCCTCCGCGGACAAGACCCAAACCCAAAGACGGCGTCAGTATAGAGAAAAAAAGTGGCCCAGGCAAGCCTGTGTTGCGGGGAGTGTATGGGCGGGCCAGGGTGCTGCAGGCGAAAAAAGTGCGAGGCCGAAGGAAAACCCTCCGGCCTCGGTGATTTATTGCTTTATCGACTATTCTTGTTCTTGGGCTTTTTCTCGGCCGAAGGCGAAGACCGCGAGGTTTTCGGCGTGGGCTTTGGCGGGGAGGTTGGCCTTGATGGCCGCTTCCCAGACCGCGTCCTCGAACTGGAGATGGGCGCTGAGGGCGCCGAGCATGGCCACATTGAAATTGCGGAGGGTGATGGGGCAGTCGTCATCGTCGTTAAGATCTTCGATGTCGTCATAGTCGTCGCCCAGGAAGAGGGACGGGTCGATGAGCAGGCCGCCCTCCTTGAGACAATGACGGTTGTTGTCCACCTGGGTGGGTTCCGTGACGACGAGGAAATCGGCCTCGCCCAAGGGGACCATCGGGCTCCAGACCCTGGCGCCGAAGCGCACATCGCTGTTGACGGAGCCGCCGCGTTGGCTCATGCCGTGGACTTCGCTCTGTTTGACGTCGAAGCCGGCGCTGAAGGCCGCGTCGGAGAGAATGTCGGCCACTTTGAGCACGCCCTGGCCGCCCAGCCCGGCGAAAACTACGTTTGTAACCTTGTCCATAAGCCTACTGCCTTCCGGATGCTTTTTCGTATGCTTCGAGCTTGGGCGCGCCGAGGCTGCACAGCCGCCGCGCGATGATGAGGACGAGTTCTTCGCTATCGAGACTGGCCTGCAGGAGGGCGTCGAATTGCTCCTTTTGGGCCACGGGATCGATCACATGCACTTTGGCGATGCCGACGGCCCGGGCGAGGTCTTCAAAGACGAGTTTGCCCGTGGCCTTGTGGCTCATGGTGCGGCCGGTTCCCGGATGCTCCTGGAGGCCGGTCATGGCCGTCGTGCCATTGTCCACGATAATGACGACATGGCCGGTGGGGGGGGGATTGTACACCATGTCCACCAGGCCGGTGATGCCGCTGTGGACGAAGGTGCTGTCCCCGATGACGCTGACGACGCGTTTGGCTTCCTCTTTGGGCAAGGCATGACGGAGTCCCAGGCCGACGCCAATGCTGGCGCCCATGCACACGCACGAGTCCATCGCCTCGAGCGGCTTCAGCCCGCCCAGGGTGTAGCAGCCGATGTCGCCCGCCACGATGCACTGTTTCTCCGCCAGCACGCCGGAGACGGTTCGGTGCGAGCAGTCGGCGCAGAGCTTGGGCGGATTGCCCGGAGGAAAGGTGGGCTCGGTCGACGTGTCACCCGCGAGAATGCGCTTGACCCGCGCGACGTTCAGTTCGCCGAAGCGGAACATCTCGGGCTTGTTCTCGACTGCAATGCCGTTCATGCGGCAGTTCTCGACGAGGTAGGGGTCGCCTTCTTCGACGACGAGGCAGCGCTTCACCTTCTGGGAGAAGGCGCGGATGAACTCGTCGGGGAAGGGGTAGCACATGCCAATCTTGCAGATACTGGCTTCGGGGGCGGCTTCTCTGGCGTGCAGGAAGGAGACACCCGAGGTGATGATACCCAACTCGGCGCCGCCGTCGAAGCACTGATTGAACGGGGCCGTCTCGTTCCATGCCTTGATTTCCGCCAGCTTCTTGCGCAACCTGCGATGCGCGGGGCGTGCATAGCCCGGAACCATCAGGCGCGCCGGGATATCCCGGACGAAATGGGGGGCTTGAGGGGCCGGGATATCCGCCCGGGTTTGCACCACGCCTTTGGAGTGGCAGACGCGGGTGGTCATGCGCAGGATTACGGGCATGCCCCAGCGTTCGGAGATCTCGACCGCGGCCAGGAACATATCGTAGGATTCCTGGGCGTCACACGGTTCGAGGGTGGGGACGCCGGCGGCCCGGCTGTAGTTCCGGTTGTCCTGCTCGTTCTGGCTCGAGTGCATCTCCGGGTCGTCCGCGGAAATGATAACCAGCGCGCCGGTCACGCCCGTATAGGCAACCGTGAAGAGCGGGTCGGAGGCCACATTGATGCCGACGTGCTTCATAGTGACGAGCACGCGGGACCCGGCAAAGGCCACGCCAATCCCGACTTCGAGCGCAACTTTCTCGTTGGGCGCCCACTGCGCGCGTCCGCCGATCCGGCCGAACTCTTCGAGGATTTCCGTGGACGGGGTTCCGGGGTATCCCGTGCCGAGCGTTACGCCGGCATCCAGGGCCGCGCGCGCGACGGCATCGTTCCCCATCAGTAGTAATCGTTTTGCTTCGCCCATAAACGCACTCCGCACTCCTGGGTCTTGTTTGTCAGCCAGAACGGCCAGGAGAATAACCGCCCCACGGCCCAAAGGAAGGCCAATCTATCAAAACGCCCGGGATGCCGTCAAACCGGGGTTATGCCCCCTCATAGAGTGTCCGCAGACCCCGCTCGAGGAACTCGTTACACGCGTAATCCTGCCAAAGCGGGTCCAGGCCGAGGGATTCGTTGTCCGGGTAGTAGCCGGCGATGAATCCGCCGCGGCCCCGCCACAGTTGGTCGAGCAGTTCGCGTGCCCGCGCCCGGATGCGCGCTTCGTCCTGTTGGGGGAGCGTGCGCTGAATATCGACCGGGCACCAGAACGTGATCTTGGCGCGCTCCTGATGCGCGGCAAGGACGCCGATGCCGTGGAGTTCGGGCTGATCGAATTGAAGCACGGCGATGCCCGCATCCATGAGCCAGGGGACGATGGCCTCGATTTGGCCGCAGGAATGCATCCAGACCCGCACGCCGCATTCGCGGGCCAGCCGGCACAGCCGGACGAAGCGGGGCATGAACTCGGCCCGCCACAGCTCGGGGTGAATCATGAGGCCATTCTGGGTGCCCCAGTCCTCCGGGAACATCACCGCATCGGCCCCGGCGTCCGCATAATTCCGGATCATGTCCGCGAGGAGGGCGTCGATGCGGTCATGGAGCGCGTGCAGCGCTTCGGGTGCTTCGAGCAAGTCCGGCAGATAGCATTCGAGGCGCCGCAGCTTTCGCGCGATGTTGAAGGCGAAGCCGGGCATATGCCCGATGAGGTACTTGTCCGCATGGGCGCTGCGCGCCTGCCGAACGGGCGCATAGGATTCCGGATGGGAGAAGTCCGGGAACTCCAACGTGTCCATGTTGTCCATCGAGTCGAGGACGCCCCGGACCACTTCGCCCTTGGACGTGGGGTCTAGCCGCGCCCAGATATTGCCCCACTCGTCGAGCCGCTCCCAGCGCCCGCCGCCCACTTCGGTCCATGCGGTGGCCTTGGTTGGCACCTCATAGCTGACGCCTTCCATGTCGCTCCCGCTGAACGAGCGTGCGACCCGCTCCGGGCACTGGAATTCAAGGGTTCGCTGCACGATCTCGCGCGAGGTCATGGTTCTCTCCCAGACGATCAGGGGCATCCACTTCGCGGACTCAAGTCTTCTTCTGCCCGCCGCAACACTTCTTGAACTTTCGCCCGCTGCCGCAGAGGCACAGGTCATTGGGACCGGGCGCCGCCTTGTTCTGGGCGCGGAGGTCTTCGGCCGCCGCGTAGGCCATTACATTGGCGGGCGGGCGCTGTGCGCGCAGTTCCCGCGCCATGAACTGCATGTAGGGGTCGATGTGCCGGAAGAACTGTTTGTAGCCTTCGCAGAGGTAATTCAAGCCCGGCGCGCCGTCGGGCGCCTTGAGGAATCGGTGCTTTGGGCACTCCCCATGACACATGAAGTAGACGTCGCACGAGCGGCAGCAGCCCGGTAGGTCCGCGTTCTTGTGTTGGCCAAACGTGCGCTGAAAGGGCGACATGGCCATGTCGCGCAGGGGCGTCTCCAGGATGTTGCCAAGCCGGTACTCGGGATAGACGAAGTGGTCGCAGGAGTAGAGATCGCCGTTGTGCTCGAGCGCCATCGCCTCGCCGCAGGTCTCGCCGAACACGCACAGGCTGGGGTTCATGCCGACCCATGCTTCGAGTGCGATATCGAAGATCTGGACGAAGACCCGCGCCACGTCATGGCGCACCCATTCGTCAAAGACGCCACAGAGGAAATTGCCGTAGGCCAGGGGTTCGACAGACCACTCCGTCACGCGGGCCTGTGCTTCCTCCGGGGTAACGAGGGTGAGCGCATCGGGGGCGGCCTCGGCGGCGAGCCGCTCGATCACGGGGATAAACTGGATGAAACCGCTGCCGGCGTCGCGCAGGAAGCGGTAGACCTCGAGGGGATGTCCTGCATTGTGGCGTTGAACGCACGTGAGCGTGTTGAACTCGACGCAATGCCTCTTGAGGCACTCGAGTCCGCGCATGACCCGCTTGAAGGTGGGGTGCCCGCCCTTGTCGCGGCGGTAGCGATCGTGGAAGGGTTCCGGGCCGTCAATCGAGAGCCCGACGAGGAAGTGATGTTCCGCGAAGAAAGTGCCCCAGGCGTCATTGAGCAGGATGCCGTTGGTTTGGAAGGCGTTATGGATGGGCCGGCCGTCGCCGTACTGGTGCTGGAGGGCCACGACTTTCCGGAAGAATTCGATGCCGAGCGTGGTGGGTTCGCCGCCCTGCCAGGTGAAGTGAATTTCGGGGACTTGCTGCGCGGCGATGTGCTGGCGGATGAAGCTCTCGAGCACGTCTTCGGGCATGACCCAGGCCGGATTGTCCGGATAGAGCCGCTCCTTTTCGAGGTAGAAACAATATGTGCAGTTGAGATTGCAGAAGGGCCCGGCCGGTTTGGCCATGACGTGAAAGGCGGGTATGTCGTTCTGATCACTCATCCCTTATGCCCGCAGATAGAAGTCTTCGGCCATGCCAAAGCAGTGGTCCACGTTCACCTCGTTCCCGCCGGAGTCGAAGATCCGGCCCGTAAATGTTCCGTAGGGGCCGCGGTAGCGGCTGCGGAGCACGAGCAGGTTCATGTTAATGCTGCGCGTGGCCTCGGGGTGGAACTGAAGATCCACCCGGCCTTCCACGTCCCGAATATGCCATGGCCGCTCCAGCAGATTCGAGTTCATGCTGAAGCGGACGGGCGGCAGGAGGTGCGCCCGGCCGTTGATCCAGAGGCAATTCTCGTTGTAGGTTTCCTGGTCTTTCACCTGGTTGTTCGTGAAGTTGAATCCAATCAACCGCCCATCCCGGGCATAACCGCCGCCGGTCGTCCAGTGCCATTTCATGACGTAGGGGTAGAAACCCTTGTGGATGTCCGGGAGCGCGAAGCTGTCTTCTTTCGAAAAGATGAAGGTTTCCTTCCCCACGCGCAAGCGCCCTTCGAGGGGGAGAATGGCCTTGTGCGAATACATGGCGCGCCGCCGGCGAATCGGCAGGCAGACCACCAGCGGCTCGATGACTTCGAGATCTTCGTGACAGACAAAGAGCCCCTGCACCCCGGCGCGGGATTTCGTGCGCTCGCCCTCGAAGGCAATGTGATGCCGCCCCTGAGCCAAATCATGCCGAATCTCGATGTTGAGCCCGGGCATGGCGGCCGCGGCGCGGGTGTCCCACAGATTGGCCGGAATTTCGAGCAATCGCGGCTTGAGGCGCTTCTCGTGAATCACTTTGGATTTCGTTTGGCGATCGTAGACCACGACATGGGCCAGGCCGATCCGCTTGCTGTTGAAGAGGGCGACGCTCACGAAGAAGCGCCGGTTCGCCAACGCGAAATGCTCCCACTCTTTCAGGAAGAGATTCTTCGTCTGTTGCGACCACGGAATCAGGCTGATGCGCGCATCGAGGGGATTAACGTTTCGAAAGGGGTCTCGGTACATGCCCAGATTGAAGCGCCCGTCGCTGACCAGTGCCTCGGGGGCGAACTGAAAGCGCGTCTGAAGATCGCCGATGTTATCGTTTTGAGATGCTGCTGCCACGGACATATCCTGCTCCGTTCACGTCAAACCACAGCCGATGACCACGCCGCGCCCGAGTGTGCGCCGCGCCGGGGCCCATAGTGTGCCGCGTGTCGCGGCCCCAAGTCCAGCACGCTGCCCGGCAGGGGGAACTGGACAATGCCCGGAGGCGCATGTCAGACTTTCCGGGAAAGAGGCAGCAGGCAGTTATGAAGAACGTTTTCTGGCTGGGTATTGTTTTCCTGTTGGCGGGCGCAGGTGCGCGCGCGGAAGAGTGGAAGGTCCTCCCGGACTCCGAACGGGAGATGCTTCGGGACTATCTGAACGGGCTGGCGCAGCCGTGTTTCGCGCAACGGCGGCAGAACATTGAAGGCATCAAGACGGCGGAAGCGTTTACGGCGTATCAACAGCGGATGCGCGCTTTTCTTCTCGAAAGCCTGGGCGGATTTCCGGAGCGCACGCCGTTGAACGCCCGTGTGGCTGGCAAGGGGCAGCGCAAGGAGTTCCGCTTTGAGCGGGTACTCTTCGAAAGCCAGCCGGGGCTGATTGTGAGCGCCGCGTTATATCTCCCGATGAGCCCGCCGCCGTATCCGGCGGTGCTGGTTCCGTGCGGCCACAGCGAGAATGGCAAGCTGCACGAGCCCTATCAGCGCGCCTGCATGTTGCTGGTTCGGAACGGATTTGCGGTGTTCTGTTATGACCCGCCGGGACAGGGCGAGCGCTACTGTTATCTCGATGCGCAGCACAAGCCGCTGTTCGGTCCCACGATGGAGCATTCGGTCTTGGGCACGGGATGTGCGCTAACCGGAACGAATCTGGCGGCGTTCATGGCGTGGGACGGCATGCGGGCCATCGACTATCTGCAGAGCCGGGACGACATTGATCACGCGCGCATTGGCTGCACGGGCAATTCGGGCGGCGGCACGCAGACGGCCTACTTGATGGCGCTCGATGAGCGCATTATCGCAGCCGCGCCGAGTTGTTATCTCACTTCCCTGGAACGTTTGCTGGCGACGATTGGCCCGCAGGACGTTGAGCAGGACCTGTTCAACCAGATCCCGGCGGGATTTGACCACGCGGATTTCATCTATCAGCGCGCGCCCAAACCCACCCGGATGTGCGTGGCGACCCGGGATTTCTTTGACATCACCGGCGCAAAGGACACGCTTCGGGAGGCGCAGCGCATTTACGCAGTGCTCGGGGCGCCGGAGAAGCTTGATCTCGTGGAGGCCGACGAGCCTCATGGATTCAGCCCGCCGTTGCGCCAGGCGGCCACGCAATGGATGAATCGATGGATTCGGCACACGGAGGATTTCGTGCCCGAGGACACGGAACCGCTCTTGGGCGTGGAGGAGTTGCGTTGCACCCCCGAGGGACAGGTGGCGCTTATGGAAGGGGCCAGGACGATTCCCGATTTGTTGGCTGAGCGGGAAGCGCGCCTGGCCAGGCAGCGCGAAGCCTTCTGGGCCGTGACTCCCCGGGAGCAGGCGCTCGAGAAAGTACGCGAATTGATCGCTATTCCGAAACCCGAAGGGCGGACGCCGCCCGTGGTGGAGGATGCCGGCCGGGTGGAACGGACGGATTACCGGATAGAGAAACTGCTGGTGCACCCGGAACCGGGCATCACGCTGCCGGCGCTTCTGTTCTGGCCGGGGCAAGAGGTGAAGGCCGGCCTGGTCTTCTGCCACGGCCAGGAGAAGAGTTTCTACGCGGACAAGACGGGCCTGATTGAATCCATGATGGCGGAGGGCACGGCGGTGCTTTCCGTGGATCTGCGCGGCATCGGCGAGGCGGAATCGAAAGAGAACAAGCCCGATTGGCGCGACAAGTGCGGCCCGGACTACACGAATTTTTTGCGGGCCTATTTGCTGGGGAAGTCGCTGGTCGGCATGCGCACGACCGATATCTGGGCCTGCGCGGACTATCTCAAGACGCGCCTGCCCGAGGGCATTCCGGTCCGTCTGGAAGGGCGCGCGGAAGCCGCAGTGCCTGCCCTGCACGCCGCCGCACTGGCGCCGGGCCTGTTTCAGGCGGTCAGCATCAAAGGCGCGATCGGATCGTGGGCCGAGGTGGTGCACACGCCGCGCGCGCGCGGACAACTCACGAATACAGTCTTCAACGCGCTGGCGTTCTACGACCTGCCGGATCTGAAGCGTTGTCTTGGCGAGGCGCTGAACGAAGTGCCTGCGCTCATGCCCGTCTTTTGAGCCTCCCGGCCGTCTTTTGTTACGATACCTCTTTGGATCGACGGCAACCACAATGGAGATAATTCCGTGAGAAGTGATGAAATTCGCGCGAGCTACCTGGAGTTTTTCCGGCAGCGCGGCCATGTGATTGAGCGCAGCGACACGCTCGTTCCTCGAAACGATCCCACCCTGCTTTTCACGAGTGCGGGCATGGTTCAGTTCAAGCCGTTCTACACGGGCGAAGTGCCCGTGCCGTATCGCCGCGCGACGACATCGCAGAAATGCCTTCGCGCGGGCGGCAAGGCTAACGACCTGGACGAAGTGGGGAAGACTTCGCGCCATCTCACGTTCTTCGAGATGCTCGGGAATTTCTCCTTTGGCGACTACTTCAAGCGCGAGGCCATCGCGTGGGCGTGGGAATTCTCGACGCAGGTCATCAAGATGAACCCGGAATCCATCTGGGTGTCTGTGTATCAGGAGGACGACGAGGCCTACGGGATCTGGGAGAAGGAAATCGGCGTTTCGCCGTCGCGGCTCGTGCGGCTCGGCGCGCGGGACAACTTCTGGGGCCCGGCGGGGGATACGGGCGCCTGCGGACCCTGCTCGGAGCTGTTGTTTGACCGGGGCGCCGCGATTGACCCGAATGCCACCCCGGACTGCGACCCGCAGGAGCGTTTCCTGGAATTCTGGAACCTGGTCTTCCCGCAGTTCGATCAGCAATTGGACGGGTCCCGGCCGCCGTTGAAGAACCGGGGGATTGACACGGGCATGGGCCTCGAACGCATCACGGCGCTGCTGCAGAAGAAGGAAACGGTCTTTGACACAGACGCGCTGTTTCCCATCATCGAGGCCACGGAGTCTTTGACGAAGGTCAAATACACGGAGAATCCGGTGCCGTTTCGCGTGATCGCGGATCATGTCCGGTCGCTTTCCTTCATGATTGCCGACGGCATCCGTCCCGCCAACGAGGGGCGGGGCTACGTCGAACGCCGTCTTCTGCGGCGCGCGGCGCGTTTCGGGCGCGAATTGGGTCTTGATAAGCCGTTCCTCCATCAGCTTTGCCACACGGTTATCGACCGGATGGGCCAGCAGTATCCCGAACTTGTCGAGGGGCGGGTTCAGATCGAGAAACTCGTTCATACGGAAGAGGAGCGCTTCGCGGGCACGCTGGCACGGGGCATGGACTTGCTTGGCGAGATCTTCGAGAAGATGGAGCGGCAGGGAGTGGACCTCACGCCGGGGGATGAGTTGTTCAAGCTGTACGACACGTTCGGCTTTCCGCTGGATCTCGCGACGGACATCGCCGAGGACCGGGGGTACCGCGTGGACCGCGAGGGCTTCGAGGCGGCCATGGAACGGCAGCGCGAGCAGGCCCGCAGCGCCTGGACCGGCAGCGGGCAACAGGCGATCGCCCCGGTGTACCGCGCGCTTAACGAGGAATTGGGCGATACGAAATTCGTGGGTTACGACGAGACGGCCTGCACGGCCACGATTGTCGCGATCGTGTGCGACAATCAGCGCGTGAACGAGCTCAAGGAAGGCGAAGAGGGCGACGTGGCGCTCGACGTGACGCCGTTCTACGCGGAGTCGGGTGGCCAGATGGGCGACACGGGCGCGTTTGACGCGGTGGGCGGCAACGCACACGTGTCCACGACCCAGAAGTTTGCCGGCGCGATGCACATGCACCGCGTGAAGGTGAACCACGGCGTGCTGCGGGTTGGTGACAAAGTGGAAGCCCGGGTGGATGCGGCGTTGCGCCAGGCCACGGAGAACCACCACACCGCGACGCATCTCCTGCAAGCGGCGCTTCAGAACGTCCTGGGGGACCATGTGCATCAGGCCGGTTCGCTGGTTGCTCCGGATCGCCTTCGTTTCGACTTCACGCATTTTGAGGCCATCGGCGCAGAGCGCCTTCAGGACCTCGAGCGGCTTGTCAACAGCTACATTCGCCGGGACGAGCCGGTCAGCATCGAGAGCAAGCCGCTCGAAGAGGCGCGCAAAGCCGGGGCCATGGCGCTCTTCGGCGAGAAATACGCGGATGTCGTGCGCGTGGTGAGCGTGGGGGATATCAGCATGGAGCTTTGCGGCGGCACGCACGTCGGGCGGACGGGCGTCATCGGCTACTGCAAGATCCTGAGCGAGTCGTCCGTCTCTTCCGGCGTCCGTCGGCTCGAAGCCGTGTGCGGCGAGCCCTGTGTGGAACTCCTGCAATTGCGCGAGCGGCAGTTGTTCAACACGGCGCATCTGCTCAGCGCGAAACCGGACGATCTCGAGGACCGCGTGCGCGCACTCCAGGACGAACTCAAACGGCTGGGACGTGAAGTGGAGAAGTGGAAGCATGCCGCGGCCACGGGCGCCAGTGTGGACTACATGAGCAACGTCAAGGACATTGGCGGGGTGAAGGTGCTGGCGGCGCAAGTGGAAGGCCAGGACGCGGCCGGATTGCGCGCGCTCATGGATCATCTTCGGGACAAGCTGGGATCGGGCGTGGTCGTGTTGGGCGCGGCGGAAGAGGACAAGGTCTCGCTCTGCGTCGGCGTGACGAAGGATCTCACGGGCCGTGTGAAGGCGGGGGATATCGTCAAACAGATAGCGCCGATCGTGGGCGGCGGCGGCGGCGGACGTCCGGACATGGCCCAGGCGGGAGGCAAGGATATCAGCAAGCTTCCCGAGGCCATCGCCAAGGTCCCCGAGGTGGTCAGCGCCTTGCTCGCGAAGTAATACGCCAACCAGACAAGGCGAGAGAGAGGTCAAGATGAAGCGGCTCTGGGTGAGTGTGTTCGCGTCGTTGCTGGCCTTGCTCTCTCTGCGCGCTGCGGCGACGGAGGCCTGCGCACATCGCGGCGACAACAAGTGCGCGCCTGAGAACACGCTGCCCGCCTTTGAATCCGCCGTTCGGAAGAACGCGCCGATGATCGAGTTCGACGTCCAGAAGACGAAGGACGGGCAACTCGTCATCATGCACGACGCGACAGTGAACCGCACGACGAACGGCAAGGGGAAAATCGAGGATCTGACTCTCGAGGAGATTCGGAAGCTGGATGCGGGCAAGGGATTTGACGGCCGCTTCAAAGGAACGAAGGTGCCCACGCTGCGGGAGACCCTGGAGGTCATTCCCCACACGATTCTCTGCAACGTTCACTTGAAGAACGGCCCGAAGCTGGCAACCGAGTGCGCCAAGACCCTTTTGGAGATGCAACGGCTCGATCATTGCATCCTGGCGTGTTCCACGGAGCAGATTGCGGAGGCGCGGGCGGTCGCACCGGAGATCAAGACCTGCAACATGAGCCGGCAAATCGGCGGACGCGGGGCGTATGTGGATGCGACGATTGCATCGGGCGCCCAGTTCATCCAGATTCTGGCGAGCCAGGGAACCGAGGGGCTGACGGAAGACGTTGTCCGGCTGCATCAGCATGGCGTGCGCGTGAACTGGTTCAGCGCCCAGGAGGAAGCGAAGATTCGTG
>CAILVY010000233.1 GCA_903837785.1 Candidatus Hydrogenedentota bacterium | reverse complement strand
TCGGCATCCCACGGCAGCCCGACATCGCTCACGCAATGACTGGCTATTGGGTCGGAGAGCCAGTTGACCGGGCTTGGTCCCTCCCACGAGAACACCGGCTGCGATGCTTCGTTGTCCCAGAAAACGCAATTCACGTAGCGGTTCGCAAGGGTGAAATCGCAACTGCCGCCCCTGTAACCGATGAGGGCGTTGCTGTCCGGCGCAACGGACCGGTTATCGACAAAGGTACAGTTCACGAAGTCCGGCCCCTGAAACTGGAGCAGAACGCCGTCACACGGATCGCCCTCACCCTCAAACGGCTCTGAAAGGATCTGTTCACTGCTCTTGCCGGACGCGTCTTTCCAGTCGCAGAATTCGGGAAGATAGGCCACCATGATCGCGTGATGACTGGCCCGGTTTTCGGAGAATAGACAATTCTTGAATACACAGCGTGATTCTACGGAGGGCCAGTACATAGGTATGCAGGAGACGGCACCTCCGTAGCCCGCTTCATTCCCGGTAAAAACACAATCCTCTATTAGCCCGTTCACTGTGGCGTATTGAACATTACAGGCTCCTCTTGAACCCAGGTACAGCGCCCCTCCCCAGCCAAGAGTCTTATTTCCCTTGAACATACAGCGGGCAAAGCACAAGTCTTCGATGCTCCAGACACTCAGCCCGGCAGGTACTTCAAAGGCAGGGTCGATAAGTTGCAGATTTTCTGCAAAGACGCAGTCTGTGATCGTCACCTTATTCACCAGTTCAATAATCCCTGCCTGGGTTGAATTCTGAGCGACGACGCAACGAGTAATCTCTAACACGTCTCCTTCCATGCAGCACAACGCATACCCTTCGGTATTCTCGGTCACGATGCAGTTGGAGAGCGCCGCCGTGCGAAATCCACCAATAAGTATGCCGAATCTAGCGCCACGTGCCGTAAAACCGTCCAGCACGACGGGAAACTCTTCACCCCCATAGAGAGCAACTACAGAATTGGCCCGGGCACCCGCTAATGACGTGGAACCATCAACGACCGTTGGGTGAAGCGTGCAGTCACGGTCATCACGATTCAACTCGTGACCCCCAAAGCCTCCATAAAGAGGGACTCCACCCTTAATGTATAAGGCACCGGTGGCCGGATCGCGCTGCTCATCATAGACGCCCTCCGCCACCCAGACTTCTCCGCCGCCTGCGGCGAAGGCAGCGTCGATGGCTGGCTGAATCTCGCAATAGGCAGTCGCCCAGCTCAGGCCATCGGGGGTGTCACAGGTGGAATCCTGGTCGACGTGCCAGACGGCCGGGTGCGCGGAAAAGGCTAGCCCCGCGAGGAGGGCCAGGCCCGCAATGCGGATCATCACAGCATGACGCATGTTCGCATCCCCCGTCTCCAGCCCTAGTGTAGCGGATGTACTCGGAAAATGCCAGCCGGAATGGGGCACCTGTAGACGCGACGTCCTCGTCGCGTCGTGCAGAACGCGGGTGGCGAAACGCGGCGTGGCTACCCCCCTTAGCCCCCCGCACGCGAGGGGGCTGTCGCGCGTGCACCGCTCCGTTCCACTATCCCTGTCCGACGCAGAACCCGTCCTCGGTCGGGGGTATCGCGTCGGGGCACGCGTGATATCCGCCGGAGTTGAAGAACTGGATAAGCCGGAGCAGTTCGCTCAGGGTGATGTGCCAGTCCTGGGGCATGTAGTCGCTCTGATGGATGGCGCAGGACGTGTCGCCGGGGCCGGGTGCATAGCCGTCCTCGGTGCCCGCCTGGCAATGGAACCCGTCGAAATTGAAGAACTGGATGACGCGGAGCAACTCGGTCAGGCCGATGAGGTGGTCCCCGTCCTGGTCCGCGGTGTGACGCGGGGGCTCGCACGGGCCTTCGACGACCACGGACCGGGTCACCGGCGCGGCCGCATTGCCCGAGGCGTCGGACAGGGTGTACGTGACCGTGTACGTGCCCGCCGCGTGGGTATCGAGCGCGCTCGTATCGACGCTCACCGCGGCCAGGGCCGTGTCGCAGTCATCGGCGCCGGTCGCCCCGGCGTCCACATAGTCCGTGTTGCACGCCATCGTGACGGTGGCCTCTCCAACGAGCGTGATCACCGGCGCGAGGCTGTCCGCGACGGTAACCGTCCGCGCCACGGGTATTGCCGGGTTGCCCGAGGCGTCCGACACCGTGTAGGTCACGGTGTACACACCGGGAGCGTCCACATTGAGCACGCCGGTATCCGCCTTGACCGCGGGCAGGGCCATATCACAGGTGTCCGCGGCCGTCGCGCCGGGGTCCGTGAAGGTTGTATGGCACTCGATGCTCATTTCCGCATCGCCTAGGAGCGTGATCACCGGCGGCGTGGTGTCCTCCACCGTCACCGTGCGCGTCACGGGCGCTGCGGGGTTCCCCGAGGCATCGCTCACACTGTAAGTGAGGACATAGTCCCCCGGGGTCGCGATATCCACCGCACCGGTCACGGCGAGGCTCGGCGTAAGGTCGCCGTCCGTCTCATCGAGCGCCGTCGCACCGGGGTCCACAAACGCCACGCCGCATTCCCACGGCATCGCGGCCTCCCCGAGCAGCGTGACCACCGGCGGCGTCGTGTCCGGCGGCAACTGCCGCTCCACCGCGCCGATGTCCACGATGTCCTCGTAGATCCGGACGAAATCCGGGCCGCGCTGGTCATAGAACGGCGGGCCGTCGAACGGCGGATTCGTGATGAGGGCGTTAAGCCCCGCGTTGATGGCCGGACTCCCCACGAGCGGCATGCACGTCTGCGTTGGACCGCCATTGTCCGCCAACGGCCCGAGCATCGGGTCAATCGGACTGGCCGCCGTACCCACCTGATCCCCCGTGCCGGTAAAGCCCGTGCTCCCGTCCCCGATGCCAATCAGGTTCCCGCCAAGGCTCGTGAAGCTGCCGGAGACGTCCTGGCCCGTCGTATTGTGGTCGATGTTCCCCGCCACGATGGAGTTGCTGATTTCCAGGCTGTAACCGGCACTAAGCATAATCCCTCCACCCAATTCGCCACCCGTCGCGTCGGAATCGGCCTCATTCCCTGCGATGGTGCAGTTGATGACTTTCACATCACCGAGGGCCGCTATTGCACCGGCCCCTCTGCCCGTGTGATTGTCCACCAGAGTACAGTCCACGAAGGTCGCCGTGTTCACTGCCGCGACACCGCCCGCAAACTGCCCTGCCCAATTCCCCGAGAGCGTGCAGTCGCGCACCGTGACAACGCTACCGGTCTTGAATCGCATTGTTCCTATTGAGCCTGCGCTGTTGCCCACAAAAGAACAACCTTCAATCTCCACCGGGACGCGGGTGAACACGACTACCGTGCTTCCTGATCCGCGGGCGACATTCTCGCTGAAGAAGCTTCTGCGGAGCTGGAGGGATCCCGAGTCGATATACACACAGCCGCCCTCACCCGGGCCGATGACGCCAATCGTTGCGTTGCCCGAGAACACGCAATCACTCACCACCGTCGAACCGCTCCCCGTCAAGTAGCAGACGCCGGCGGCAGCCTCACACTGATTCCCGAGAAACTTGCACCGCAGCAGGGCAAGCTGTGTGCCCAGGAAGGAAAGGGCACCGCCCACACCATAGCCCGACACCCGCCCATGGGCAAGTGTGATATCGGAGAGCTCAAGCGAAGCCCCCGAGTTCACGTAGACGATGCGGGTTGCATCCTGCCCGCTTACCGTCAACAGATCGGCCCCGGGGCCCTGGATGACCACCGGTTGCGTCACATCCAGCTCGCTGCTCACCGGTATCGTCGAAACCACGGAGAACACCGCGGGATCAAACTGGATTGTATCCGCGTCTGCGTTCGCGTTGCTCTCCTCGATGCCCGCACGCAACGTAGTCACTCCTCCTGCTGTCAACGCCACGCCATCCCCGGGATTCGCGTCGCCCGCATCGCCCAGATCATTGACCACGAAGGTGGAAGCAGACAAATTCGGCGAAATAATGACAGCAACAAGAACCGTAAACAGAGTGACGTACCGGCCGGCCCGCTGCGTCCTCATACCCTGCGATTCACTGGAATTGTCATGTGACATCTTCTTCAAATTCATTGACCGACCGCAGCTCTTCGCCCTGAAACACTCCATTCTTAACGTCACCAAGGCTTTCCATGTGCACACTCGCGCGCTACGCATCAACTTGCTTTGAGTATTCATGCCTGCTCCTTCACGGGTATTGTGATGATTTCCATGAGCCCCCCTTCATGCGCGATCAGGTGATAAATGCTCGGAAGAGTACCCCAGATTTCAGCGCCGGGTGACAGGTCACCGAAGATAAGAACCGTGTCGTCGTTGGGTCCAACTGCAAGGGGGCTGAAATCAAGCGTTTGACCGATCGCGCTTAGGTGCGGGTGATTGAACGGCTCACAAATCTGCTCTCTCCTGATGCTGAAGTTGGAGTGGAGATTATCGACGGCTTCATAAGTTGAGAAGAACTCACGAATCGCCGGCCCAAGTTCGGCTAGGCGCTGTACCTCGTCGGGTTTCGGTGCACTGGAAATAACATTCCACGTTGGGTGACGAAGTACTTCCAGCGCTAAACCTTTGGCTTCCTCAAGATTCAGCGCGCAAACGCTCTGGTCTAATGCCCCCATTTCCTCGAAAATTCGTTCGAGTCCAATGCAGCGCCGAAACCATCTATTGAGTATGCACAAGAAGTCACGCATGTCAGACTGTCCGCATTCTCCAGGAACACCCTGGTCAGCAGAAACTACAGGGAAGATGCATTCATCAGAGGGATTACTAGCCCTGCAATCCCTCCGAATGCATGAGGAAGGCCTCCAGAGCGATAAGATGATAAACGCTTGGAAACGCCTCGCTGTCTTGCGCCACGTCCTCCATCTGATCCAATACGTACACGGAATCATCATGGCGCTTTGTCACGATGAAACAGTTTTCCAGTGTTTCCCCAATTTGAAGGAGGTCAGGTTGATCACGATAGGGTCGGATTGTTTCTCGGTTGAGGCTGAAGTTCGAATGAAGATTGTCTACACTCACAAATTCGGAAAAGAAGGCGGCAAGCTCGGCGCCCAACTCTCCCAAAATCGTTTTCTCATCCGTGCGCAACTCACGGCGCCGACAATTCCATGCGGGACTCCCCATTTCTTCAAGCGCGCAGCGCTTCGCGTCCTCCAGGCTCAACGCGCGTGCACGCTCCTCCACCTCTCCGACCTGTTGTAAGAGCCTCTCAATGCCCAACCAACGATTGAGGTATCGCCAAATTGATTGCATAGTGACTCAATCCCTTTTCCCAAATTGGACGTGCCGCGACATGATACTAGTTGCTCGCAAAGAACTTGTTACCAGATTGAAATTTCCGCAGAGAAATTCCTCCAGTGTACGGAGTTCCTTGTGTACGGCAGTGCTACCCGAATTACCCATTACGTGCTTAAGGAAGATCTTCTTGCTGAAGAACTTGGGGAACATTCCTACAGGTATGAGTGATGGCTTCCCGCCTGGATGTCCCCAAAGAGCAAGACGATGGTGATATTGTCCAATCGTCTCACCGAGGTCGTTGGTTGCCCTCGGAGGAATCTTCCCTGACTTGAGTAGCTTATCAACTTCAGCATACGCTATTCGCGAAAGTTTCTTCTTCTGAGTTGTGCTAAGGCTTCGTGCGCACACGCGCAACATGGAAGTGCCGCCGCTAAAGGCGAATTCAGCACCAATCTCAGATGCTTCTCCAGCCATATACATCCAGCTGTTGTGATCAACGCACTCATTGAGTCCCCGAGACTCTCGGAACATGTCCGTCGCCCCGAAGGTAAGACTGTCCACAAATCCCGTCACGAAATTGGAGGTATGAATAAGGGTTCGGTCGAACAGGGACAGCATCCCATCGGGGTCGCACGCATTGACGGGATCGCCGCCGACATAGGCATACAGGTTTCCATCTCCCCCCGAGAATCCGATGGGGTCTTTGGCGGTCCAGCGTCCCGTGTCGGGATCGTAATCGCGACAACCGAAGCGAACGAGTCCGGTCTCGGGATCAAAGAGTCCTCCTGCATAGCCAAACGGAAGATTCAACTGCACCCCTGTTGCCGACAGAAGGTTACCATAGGTATCATAGGTTGTCAACTGCACCACACCAGAAGAATCAAAAGCGGCACAGAGGGAACCAAGCTGATCAAAGGCAAGATAATAACGGACAGCAGCGCCCGCTCTGAAGTCATCCACCGCAAGCGGGAGCCGTCCGCCTCCATAGTCAAATCGGAACAGCAGGCTGTCGGAGCCGCTGAACACTGCAAGCAAGGCCGATTGCCCGCCCCAAAGGTACTTCTCGACGATGCTGCCGTTCACGGCCTTGGCAATGCGGCATCCCATTGGGTCGTACAGGTACTCAATGGTTTTTGTCGTCTCCCAGGCCCCGCCTGCCGCCTCATGTTGCATTTCAACGCGCAGCAGTTCGCCTGTTCGCGCATAGGTGTATAGGTCCTTTTGGCCTGCCGGTATATTGTGCCGCATGGTGAGGAATCCATCGGCATCATAGGCATACTCCACGAGCCTCTGCGTCCGGGCGCTGTCCGCATAAACGGCGTCAAGTGCGTCCCCTGCGGAGTAACCGAACCAGCGCTCGTTTCCGTTTCTTACGTCGTGTGTGCGGTTGCCGTTGGCGTCATGGTCGTAGTCCTCAACCAACACCGCATCCATGCGAACCTGGTCGAGCCGTCCTGCGGAGTCGTACAAGTAGCTGTAGGTGCGGGTGGTGCCGACCGCACCCACGGTTTTCTCCGTGATTCGGCCGACCTTGTCCAGCTTGGGCAGATTCCAGGAGAAGACGGCGTTTGTGTCCCACAGGTAGTCGGTGCCAATCAACTCGCCAAACCCGTTGTAGGACAGGCGACATTCCAGGGAAGAACCCGCCGCAGTATCACCAATGGATTTCGCTAACCCGGTGCTATGGTCGCGGGTGATGGAGAACGGTCCTGCTTCGATCAAGAGGCCGTCGTCGTCATAAGCCAGCAGACTGGTCGCCCCTGCGTATCGAACGGCATCCATCCGGAATTCATTGTCAACGCGGAAGAACACGCTTTGATTCAGGGTTCCGGAGTACGTGATACCCGTCAGAAAGGGCACCTCATAGGGGAGGGTTGTGGTGGCTTCCGGATTCCCGTCACTCAATGGCGTGTTGTGACTAAAGCTTACCGTCTCCACGGGGCGGCCATTAGGACGCCAGTCGATTCTTTCAGGACCGAACGCTGTGGACTGGCCTGGCGGATACACCATCTCCAGCAGTCCATCTGGAGTCTGCGTTTGGTGCAACAGACCGTCCACATAGAAATAGTGTATCTCGCTTCCCGAAGGCAAGGTTAAGCTGCTTAGTCTGCGAACCGAATCATAAGCGGCCCTGGACGCTCCGCCAGGCGTTTGATAGAGGACGTCGGGATTGTTGACGCCGTTGTACGTGAACGTATAGGACTCTCCGACGGCCTCGCCGCTCCGCGGAGGCAGCGTGACCTGGGTAACGTTGCCATTCGTATCATACTCGTAATTGACCTCACTGTTGTCCGGCCGGGTCACTGTTGTGACTCTCCCGAGCAGGTCATATTGATAGCTCTCCGTGTGCAGGAATAACCCGTCGTCGAGCGACATGCCCTCAAGCGCACCCATGAGGAATCCAGGTTTTGACTCTTCACCGGCCACGAAGTAGTCGAAAGTCGTCCTTCGTGTCTCGGTGGCATCAGCGGGATTGGAGACCGTCACACTTTCAATTCTGTCGTCCGTCGTGTAGCTGTAGGTCACTGGAAAGAGAGGCGGAGTGCCCGTGCCGTCCCCACTCTGGAATTGCCGCAACAGTCCTGAATCGTAGTCGAACGTTGCCGTGGCCACGCGGCCCATCGCCGATGTGGCCGTCACAGTCGTCTGCCCAGACCCTGGATCGGGCGCAGTCACAACCTCCGTTTCAGGTCCGTCATTGACCTGAACCGTGTCTGTTATGGTTCTTTGCAGGGGCACGTCAGAGTAATGTGAGGCGGCGGTCACGGTCATCTGGCGATACGGCCCCGCCTCGCCAGCAATGGACCAAACTTCTTTCGGAGGGAAAGTAGTCTCAACGCTGACGGGCTGCGGATAAAAGAACGGTTGAGGCCGCTCTGACGTGATCACCACACTTGTGTTGTCCGCGGAAACAGTCTCAACCTCATCGCTCTTCGCAGCTTGCTCCGTAACGACGTTTCTCTCCTGCACCCAAGTCCCATCCGGTTCGACAATCGTTTGCGCGACTTCACCGTTGTCCAGAAAGTGGTACACATGGTGCGTCATTTCCGATTGCGCGTTCGTCGAGGTCACGCATCCGTCGCCGGGCGCGGCTTCCGGCACAACCGTGGAAGTTCCTGGAATGACAGCCTGAGAATGGTTCACTGGGTCCGTCGCGAGGACGCAGCGCGAAAGCGTCCAGGCGCTTCCATCAGGACCGTACGCGCCCACAAGCCGGCCGTCATTGTCATAGACGTGATGAAAATCGTTCCCGTTTGGATCCTCTTCAACCGTGAGAAGGCCCCCGGGCGTGTAGTTCAGAGCATAGAACCGGCCGCCTGGAAACGTCACTTTCCGAAGGAGATTCTGAGGGTCCAGAGTCAACACGGTCTGCATGCCGTCCGGGGACGAGATCGTGATGTCATTGCCAGACCGGACGATCTCCACCCGATTCCCCTGTCGGTCCACAATACTGGCGAGGGCGTCGCCGGCATAGGTGAATGTTTGAAGCGCCTGCCCGGTACCCAGTTCGACCACGCGCTTCAGCAGCCCGCTTGCCTCAAATACATAGCCAAGCCCGCTGCCGTCCGGATGGCAATAATCGTCGCCGGGTTCAGTGAGGAACTCTTGTGTGAAGCTCTCAGGTTTCCTGTGATGTATTCGGCGGATGCGGTGGTTCTCGGCGTCCGCAACATAAATGGTACCCCCCGGACCCACGGCAACGTCGGTGGGGAGGTTGAACTGTGCCCTCCGCGGATCTCCACCATCCCCGGAGAAGCCATTATGCTCAAAGGAACCAGCGAACTTTGACAGGCTGGCCCCCGGAGGACCGGTATAGATAACGGAATGGTCGTGGTCCACGATATAGAAAGAATAGTCCGGCGCAATCACAAGCGCGAAAGGATCAAACCAGTCAAGAAGCGGCTCAGGGAAGAGCGTGCATGCGCCCGCATTCAATATTGCGGAGACGACGTTGTAGGCGTTGTTCGCCCAGACAATACGGCCGTCCGGCGCTGTGGCAATGTCGTCCAGGCGTGCCAACACGGCCACCGACTTATCGGTGCCGCCGTGCAGGATTTTCATTATATGCCCCTCAGGGGAAACCTGATAAAGATCGACATCATCCGCAACATATAACGAGCCAAAGAAGTACGCGAGTCCGCTGATCCTGCTCGGAAAGCAAAAATCCCTTGCATATTCCGTCATGGGGACTCTGTAGCCCGATCTTCTGCCAGCGACCCGTTCCAGAACTCCAACAGGAGAAACCCTCCGCACGATCGACCACAAGGGAGGGGTTGCGGTCTCATCGCAAATCTGGTCGACAAAGTACACGGACCCGTCTTGTCCCAAGGCGATCTTGCCCGGCGAGTCAAGAAGCGCGTTGACTGCCGCTCCGTCATTGTCCTCTTCCCGGTAACCGGACATCTCCTCACCCGCAAGCTCGGTAACGACGTTTCCGCAGGTATCGTCGCGGTCTAACCGGCAAATCCGGTGGTTCAGCGGGTCAGAGAAGAACACCCTGCCAATCTGATCACAGGCAATCGATCCTGGGTACATGCCCGAACTTGTCGCACAAGCACCGGGAATCAGCGGGAGATCGCCATTGCCTGCGTAGGTCTCGATCACCTGGTCCTCCGGAGACTCAGGCACTGAAACGGCCGCTCCATCTCCCGTGTGAACCACAGGACGGCTCCTTCTTGAAAGGAACTGTTGATTCGAGAGGGTCCACCCCTTCGCCAGCATGTCCGGGCGGCGTTCACAAGTAACCATCACTTTGCGCGTGCTCTCCACGCCCATCTGTTCCCGCGCCGGAATTGGACCTCCAATCAGGGTTCCTGCGGGAAAGGCAAAGTCAAAACCATTACCGTACCCTGCCCAAGGCGCTACACGCGTCGGGTCCGCGTAATAGGTCCCGTAAACATAGGTGGTCGTCACGGTGCCTTCCACAGCGCCGCAGACAGGCTTCTCTTCGGCGTCTAAGCCATCCCATTTGAAGGTAACCGTCCGGTCCACCGCGTCCTCACGGGTATCTATCGCTATGAGCTGTTCCTCCAGCATCTTCCCCGCGATTGTCAACTGCACCCGTATGCCGGCAAGCTCATCGACCGGAACACCCGGATCGACAAATCCTTCTATACCCGGAACACCCTCCTCCGGCACTCCGCTGACCGGCACCTCGATAAGCTGTACATAATCCTCGACGCGGCTACTGCTATAGTGAATCGACAACTCGGTACCCGGAATTGGAATATCCTCGTGAACCACTTGGCCTCGGGGCGAGACGTAAGACGTGTAGCTCTCTCGAGAATCGTTCGGGAAGTCTTCCCAGGAAAATGGGTCCGCGGCCTTCAGTGGCCGTGCTCCATCCGAACAGCGGAACGGCATGTTGAAATCCCAGGCGCAAAAGTGCGGAAGAGCCCCCAGCCAGAAGCTTGAACCCGGAGTCGTATTCGCCATTGCCGAAACGAGCTGAGCGGTCGTGATCCCACCAAGATCATCGAGTATCTTCTCAAGCGCCAGGACATTGTAGCCTGCATTGACAGAATCGACGATGCCGTCCGCATTGGTGTCCTCAAAGCGTATCACGACGGCATTTCTTGCCGAATGCCAGACTTGGCGGTCTTCATTGAAATTGCCCACTGGAACCATGGTTCCAACGGGCAGCGAGAGAAAATTGTCCACCAATGCCGCGAGCGCTGGAGTGAACTGTACCGCAGGACTCTGAGTGAGGCTCAGCGCAATACAGAACGTGAGGCCGGAGGCCGGAGGCAACCCGGCCGCCATCGCACTCGGGTTCGCGGAGGTGTCCAGGGCCCTGATCGTGAACTCCGTCAGAGGGGGACCTATCGGGACTCCGTTCGGGTCCAGTGGTTGGACGACTTGGCCGGGTGGAAAGACCAGTGTAATGTGCGTGGGTATGTTCGATGTCGTCCAATCAGGAAGAATCACGGGAGTATCGACATACGGGCTCTCGAAGAGGACAGGGGCAGAGATTCCGCTCAAACTTATCGTGGTCCCCGAGGGAGGTTCATGCTGAAGCGTAACGTCAGGAACGGTGAGTTCGCAATCCCAACTCACATAGACAACCCGGGAAGCCGGCGCATAACCGACTCCATCGAAAGTCAGGGTTACAGAACCTTCGAGAGAAGCCCCCAGTCCATACCTTCCCGAAGCATCGCTCACGGAAGCGACTTGGGGGTACTCTTGAAGCTGAACGTGTATCCCTGACAACGCATTGCCGTGCTCGTCGCGCACAACGCCCCGGATCAGGCTCAAGTACTCCGGACGCTCGTCGTCTTCGCCTACGACGATCATTGCATACTGTGTAACCGAACCAGAGGGGTTGCTTGCAGTCAACGCATATGTTGTGGTCAGGCTGGGACTCACCGAAACGTAACCAATCGTCGGTTGGACTCCAAGATCTGGTGCAAGCGTGACGGTTGTCGCATTGGTTGTCGCCCACCTGAGCATCGTGCTCGTTCCACCTTCCACATAGTCCGGCATGGCGAAGAACCTTCTGATGGTGGGAGGCTGCGTTGTCGGCACGTCATTTACCAGAATGCTCGTAACCTGCTGAGACGAGAAGCACTCGTTGCTTGCTGTCAGAGTGTACAGGTAGGTGCCCGCGCTCATGGGGGCCTGCAACGCCTGTACCCCATTCACATTCCCACCTGTTAAAACGCCTGGTGCGATGTCCACTGTTGCTGCGTTCGTCGCATTCCACCGGAGGGTAAATCTGTCGCCAACCGAAACTGCGGGAGGATATCCATCGAACATCTGAATCTCAGGGATTGCCGGGAGATCGTATGCAAAGACCTGTTGGGAGGCCTGTGATACTTTGCCGCAGCTCTGGCCGGCGAGCAAGTAAACCGCGCGCGAGGCTACCACCGCATCTCCCGCTGCGGGGCCCGTCACAGGAGTCAAGCGAAATACCAGGCCGTCATTAGAGAAAAGCAAAAACGTCCCGGACGTCGGTGCCACCTCGAACGTCAGTTCCGGGGGATTCTGGGTGGCAATTACATTGAGCGGTTGTACCCCTGTCCATCGTACTGAATCGTCCTCGTAGCCCCATCCTTCAGGAAGCGCAATGGTGATTCTCAGGGAGTCCAACTCTCCGATCGTGCGTAAGTCAGTCTCCATGGAGGATGGAATGACGGACACATCGACGTTGCAGTTCACGCCAGGGTTGACCAATGCAATTTCCGGCGCTGGTGGCGGTAAACCAGGATTGAAGGAATCCTCGCTTCCGCCAGCGGCACAGGCATGATATCCGCCTGAATTGAAGAATTGTATGAGGCGCAGCAATTCTGAGAGGGTCACAGACCAATCCTGGGGCGCGTAATCACTATCATGCGCTTCGCAGGAGTGATCGTCGCCAAGCCCCGGGGCGTAGTCATCTTCTGTGCCCAATTGGCAGTGGTAACCGCCGGAGTTGAAAAACTGGATGACGCGCAGCAGTTCACTCAGGTCAACTTGCCAATCATGGTTCTGGTCAGCCGAATGGTACAGGCAAGGAAGGGTGGCGGAGCAGTCGTCTCCCATCCCGGCTATGCGGTGCATCGCGATCCGCTGTTCTTGAAGGTAGTGCATTTCGTCTGAGATGACCAGGCTGAGGCTCGCATCGGCACGCGAGCAGTTCTCTGCGGCTGCAAACGTCTTGGTGCGGGGACCGGTCAGGAGTTGCCCGCCATCTGTGCGAAATGAGACGAAGTACTCAAGAAGCTGATAGCCAATCGCATCGTCAGGTACGTTCAAGAGCAGCATGAACGAACCCAGTTCCTTCAAAACGGCCGATTCAAACCAGCCGAAATCCAGTCTTCCGGTCTGGTGGAAGTCAGGGACTACGTCTGGCAGAATCCCCGTCGTTCCTTCATAGTTCCATCCTCCTGGTAATTCGATCGTAAGCCCGAGTGCAGTCAGATCTCCGGCTTGTTCGTAGTCGAAAGACACGCTCAGATACAGGGTATTGCCTGGACAATAAGACTCGCGTCTGGCAAAGGACGCGGTAGCCCAGGCGTCCTGACCCATTTCCAGGAGAAGCTCCGGTCGTGCGCCGACAGACGTACCGAGCGGGGAAGTATTGCCGTCCAGAAGTACTCGCCAACCCAGGAAATCATAGCTGCCGGAGTTGGCGGTGAGGCTGACCACGTCATCTTCCAACAAGGAGATCTCGTTCGCCGGCAGCGTAACAGTCTGGACGGCACCCGTACGTTCATTCTCCGCCCTTACACTTGGTTCTTCTCCCTCTACCTCTCCTTCTCCCTCCCCTGCGGGTTTGTCAATATTCATCGTGAGGATTCGACCCTCGCGGAAGAATGCGGTGACCTGGCTTCCAACTGGGGATGGCGTCACAGTGAGGGATGTGGGGTTCTGTGTGCCGGTCAACTGGCCTGACCAGTGGGAGAAGAAGAGCCCCGTTTCAGGCACCGCAGTCAATTGGAGCGTGTCATCCTCCAGTACGTGGTAGACGTCTCCAGCCTCGGTCTGTTCGGGCGTGAGCAGTACTTGGCCATTCCTCACTTGCACCGCGCCGGAGTCGTCTGCATCTACAGTGACTGTGAGGTCCAGGTGCCGCCGGAAGGCCGCGGTGAGGTTCTTGTCGCTGTCCATAGCGATTTGCGCGAAAGCCGTGGAGGCCGTGCAGTCTCCCAGATACCCCTTGAACTCCCCGACTGGATATGCGAAGAGGTCAATGGTTTCACCGTCGAGAAAGGTGTAGCTCCCATGCTCTTCGTATTGGGTTTCCGTACCGACGATCACCCACCGGTCCACGTCAGTGTTCTCTATGGTGAGATTCAGCGTCCGGACCTGCTTGAAGACGGCGGTGACGGTTTTGTCGGCGTTGAGGGTGAGGCTGAGGGGGTTGCTGGTGCTGGAGGTGTTTTGTCCGCCGGCGCTGATAATCCACTGGTGGAAGGCCCAGCCCTGGGCGGGTTCGGCCGTGAGGCTGAGTGCGGTCCCATGGGGGTATTTCTGCGCGCCCACATAGGGGTAGATGGTCCCCTGTCCCTCCATGGCGCGGGTGAGGGTGTGGTACGCGCCGCTGGGGACGGCATTCGGATCGAGCGCCGCGGCGATGTACGCCACCACGCGTTCGTTTAAGCCGCTAACACCCGAGCTCCCCTCCCATTCGAGGAGGTTGGAGAACCCGTCGCCGTCGGCGTCGCCCCAGGCGCAGAGCGCATAAAGCGGGTCGTTCGCGAGGGCCTCCGCGTCAAGGGTGTAGGCCGGGGCGAACTGTCCCCGGCCAAGTTCCTCGCTCCAGGGGTCGCCGAGCGCGAGATAGGCGGAATAGACGTCATAGGCCGCGGGCGCAAGCGGCGTCTGTCCGTCGCCCAGCGAGAGCCCGTTTCGGATATCGAGCCAATGCATCGCCGTCCGCGGCTCGGTGAGTCCGCCGGTGGCAGAGAGGTCGAGTTCCGGGTGTTGCAGCACGTGCTGCAGCAGCAACAGCTCCGCGAGGTCGGGAATCCCGTTCGCCGTGCCGCCGCGCCCGTTCTGGTCCGTGGCCTGTGCGAAGAGGCTCAGGAAATCCGCCTCGAAGTCGAGGCCCGTGAAGGGAATCTGGACGGGGTCGAGCGCGTGTTCGGCATAGCGCCGTCCTGCCTCTTTCAGGAGCGCCACGCGTTCTTCGAGCGTATCCTGCGGGAGGACCGCGAGCGCGGCATATTCGGAGTTCCGCGGGGACGGGTCCACCATCTCCCGGAACTCGATGCGGTTCTGGAAATGATCGCCGTCCGCATCCCCGGCGGGCGCAATGTAGGGCGCTTGCGACCGGTCGAGTCCGGAGACTCCTTCGAGCGTCGCGCCGTAGTAATAGTGCAGGAAGACCTCGGCCACGGAGAAGGACGCATCATCGCCAAGCGTCACATACGCGGCGAGCGTAGCGGGATTCACGGCGTACGCGGGCAGCCCCGCCGCAGAATACCCGTGTGACGAGAGGATGCCTTGGATCGTGTCGAGGTTCTCTGCCCATGCGGAGAGCGCCGCGGCATTGCCGGCCGTCCCCGGCGTATTCTCTTGGCAGCGGTATTCGAGGAGCGTCTGGAGCAGGAAGAAGTCGATGGCGTCCGGCGTGCGGCTGGTTTCGAAGGGAAGCGCTTCGAAGTTGCCGCCGCAAGTGAGTGCGGCGCCATTCACGTCCCAATCGAGAACCTCGGCTTGACCATTGAGGAACTCGGTCAGGGATTGGGTGAGGTCGAGCGAAGCGCCGAGCGCACGGGTCCGGTATTCGAGGATGTCTTCCTCGACAACTCCCGAGCAGGCGTGGTAGCGCCATTCATCCTTATTCAGAATGCCGTCGTGGTCCGCATCGCCCGCGGCGCTGAGGCAGGAGGCGTACGTGCGGTCGAAGTCTTCCGGATCGAGCACAACGGAGCCAAGTTCCAAAGCCAGCGCCGCGGTTTGCTCCGCGGAGCCGTCATCGCCAAGCGTAAGATACGCCGCGAGCGCCGGCGCTATATGGGCCGCCTCGGTTCCGGCCAATAGCTGTTGCACGGATTGGAGGTTCCCGAGCCAGGCCGCCATCAGCGCGCCATTCGCCCCGGCCCCACCGCAATACGTGGGATCATTCCCCAAATCGAGGAGCAGGCTCTCCAACAGCGCGAATTCCGCGCCATCGGGGATGCCGTTCGGCTGGCCGCTCCCCCCGTTCATATCGCAAGCCCCGGCGCAACCCGCGTCCTGACCAAGCGCCCGGCACAGCAATTCGAGCGCGTTCCGCAGGTGAATCGGCATGTCCATGTTCGGCGTGTCATAAAGCGCCACATCATCCACGTAGAAGCCCGGATAATCGTTCAACCAATCGTCGATCGTGTCGAAGCCAAAGCGGACCTGGACCGTCGAGCCAACATACGCGGACAGATCGACGCAGGCCTGCCGCCAACCGCCGCTTGGGTCGGCCAGCGTCTCGTCGGCCGCGCCGCGGTCGTTGCTTGCTGCCAAGGCGAAACTGCCCCCGTTCTGCGAGACCTCGACCGTGGCGATGTCATAGCCCCACGCCGCCTGTTCCGTCTCGAGCGCGTAGCGGAAGCACAGGCTCACCGGGGCCGTCGCCGGGCGTAGGTCGATGACGCCCGACAGGGCGAACCCCGCGCTTTCCCCGGCGTCATAACCGCAGGAAGTATCAACGCCATAGTAGAGCGCATGCGGCCCGTTGTGGCCGGAGAGCGCGGCCTGGCAAGCATTCGTGACATGCCAGAGGCCGCTCAGGGTGAAGGTTCCGGCGCCGTTCTCGAAGGACTCGGCGGCCAACGGCGCATAATTCTCGCGGAAGACTGCGGTAACGTCCGTTGGCTGGGTGATCGTCACGGAGCTTTGGAGCGCGAAAGTGTTGTCCGTGCCCTCCCAATGATCAAAGCGCCACATGGGATCGCTTTCATGGGCGGTGAGAGGCACGACAGCGCCGAGGGCATACTCATAGACGCCCGGCCCGGGGGTGATGTTGCCGTTACCTTGCAGGCTGAGGGTCAACGGGGCACTGCCCAGTGAGAAGGTCGCCGTAATGGACTTGTCCGAGTCCATCAGCACGTCTTCATTGAAGTTCATGCTCGTGATGGCGCTGCTCCAGCCCGCGAAACCGCTGCCAGAGTTCGGCAAGGCCGATATCGGGGCGTAAGCGTCGTCGAGATAGGAGAACGCGCCCACGCCCGGGAACAAGGTCCCGGAACCCGTTCCCGCGACGCCAAGGGAGAGTGTATGGAGCGTTTGCCCCTGATTCACAAAGACCGCTTCGACGGTTTTGTCGCTGTCGAGCGTGATCGAGACCACAGGATAATCAGACTGGAGGCTGCCCTGCCATTGCAGGAAGGCATAGCCCGTGTCCGCCTTGGGCGTGGCGATAAGCAGCACGGAAGCTCCCGGGGCGTAGCGTCCCGTCCCGTGCGGCTGAATAGCACCCGGCCCCCTCGCATAAACCGTCAGGTAGACGTTCCCGTCGTTGCAGGTGTCATCGTAGGACACCCCGCCCGGCGCCGTGAAGCGGCTCGCGAAGGCGGGAAGCACATTGCAGACCGCGTCCTGCGTCAGCGGATTGCTGTTCAGGAGAACTTGGTCCGTGCCGCCGAGGCCGGCATTTGCCACGAGGGGCGCGGCGCCGGTGAAGAGATTGCCCTGCAGGTCGAGGTATTCCAGGGCGCTCAAATCTTCGAGCACGCTGAGGTCTTGAATGAGGTTGTTGGAGAGATCGAGGGTCGCCAGGTTCGAGTGGTGTTCGAGCGGAGTGAGGTCGGACACTTGCGTCCCGGAAACCGTCAAGGCGGTGAGCGAGGGACAAAGGTTCGTCCCATCGAGGAAGGCGATGCTATTCATGGGGCATTCGCCCACGAACAAGGTCTCCAGATTGCTCCAGTGCGCACACACGGCGAGGCCGTCCATCCGGAGACCATAGAGGAGGGTGACCACGGGGTTCATCGAGTCGTCATTCTCGCGCCAAAGTGGAGCGAGATTGCTCACCGCGGGTTCCTGCGCAAGAACCAGCACGGCAAGACCCGATAGCTCCGCGATATGCGAGGTAATGTCGCTGTTGACGAGGCCGCCGTGCACGATGCCCAGCACATAGAGGCCCGTCAGACTGTCGAGGGCTGTGAAGTCCTCGATGGTGCCGCCGCCGAGCCAGAGCTCTTCGAGTCCCGTCAATCCAGCGAGCGTATCGATGTCCGTGATGCCGGGGTTGCCGCCGAGGTTCAGGTAAGTGAGTCCCGTCAACCCGGCGAGGGGGCTGATGTCCGTGAGGTCGTTCACGTTCGTGGCGAGGAGGTCTACGTCCCCCGCCTCATCGTCGAGTGTGTTGCCGAAGCCCAGATCGAGATAGGCGAGGCCGGTCAAGCCCGCGAGCGGGGTGAGATTCGCAATGGCGTTGCCACCCGCATCGAGATGGATGAGCGCTTCCAAATTCGCGAGCGGCGCCAGGTTCTCCACGTCGTTGTGGCAAATCGTGAGATCCCTCAGGGCGTTTAGTCCGGACAGGGCCGCGATGCTGCCGATGCTGTTGAAACCAAAATTCAGTTCTTCCAGTTGCGTCAGACCCGCGAGCGGAGTTATGTCGGCAATCTGGTTGTGGCTCAGGTTGAGGCGCTTCAAGTTGACCAGGTACTGGAGCGGGGTGATGTCCGTAATCTCATTGTAGCTTAGGTCGAGTTCCTCCAGATTCTCCAGCCCGGAAATCGCCTCCAGGTCCGAGATGGCGTTGTGGCTCACGTTGAGCGTGGTCAGGCTCACAAAATAGTCCAGGCCTGATAGATCGCTGATCCCGCGTGACGAGGCGTCGAGGCCGGTGAAGTTCAAAGCATCCGAGGTGTGGACCGGCCACGACACCCCCGGCATCGCCTCAAGGACCGCCGTCTCCAGGCCCAGGTCCCCGAAAACGACCTCGCCCGCCGGACGGCCCGTATATTCAAGGTAACCCAAGTCATAGTCCGAATGGTCGCCGGTGACGGCACCCAGCTCATCGCCGTCGTACCCGCGGGATGCGCCGCTGTAGTCCGTGGCCGGGGCGTCCACAGCGGTGCCCGTATCCACCGCGGGCGACCACGCCTCCACTCCGCCGTCGAAGAAGTAGTAGCGGACGCCCACAAGACTTGGATCGCCGGCGCCCTTCTCCCACAGGCCGAGCGCGGAAAAGCTGTGGACATCATTCTCCAGCACCACGAGCGTCGGTGCGATTCCCAGGAGTTCCGGGGAGTCCAGGCGCACCAGGCGCCCCTTGAGCGCGCCTGGCACGAAGGCCTTCCCCGTGTCGTAGAAGGTGGTCCGGCCCGTGTCCGCGTCATAGGTCCTGTCCGCGGTGAACGTGCTCTGCCCGTTCAGACAGAGCAGCGGGTGGCTCCGTACACAGCCCGTATTGGGCACGCCGAGTCCATCATGGCTTAGGGTGTACCGGGCATCCACGGAACCGGACACATCGCGGCCCGTGTTGTACCAGAGGAGTGAATTCACGAACGCGGGAAGCGGCGCCGTGCCCTCCAGCACCCGGATCGCTTCCCTGCCCAGATTCGCCAGGATCGTAACGTTCGTTGCCGTGAAGCTTGAACCGCCGTCCGCATAGAGGGCGGAACCGTGGCCGCGGGAAGAGTCGAACAAGGCCAGTGCCACGTTGTCTGTGAAGAGCACATTTTCCAAGGAGGGCGAGGCATTCTTCAGGTACATGCCGCCCCCGTCTTCACCCGCGTTGAATATCAGCCGGCAGTTGCGAATCTTGGGCGAAGATCCGTCAAGATAGATCCCGCCGCCTTCGCTGTTGCCGTTGGAGAAGATAGTGAGACGCTCGAGCGTCACCGTGTCGTCCGCGCCCTCGAGATAGAGGCCGCCTCCCCGGTCGCCGGGCGCCGTCACGGTGTCGCCGCCGCTTCCGCCGGTGATCAGGAACCCGTCCAGTGTCGCGTCGATGAGATTCACACCGCACACCACGTGATGCGCGGCGGCGCGATAGGGCGCCCCAGGCCCGTCCTCCTCCCGGGAACGGCGGCCGTCGATGACGGTGAGCTTCGTCTCCGGGTCCCGTTCGTCCCGGGCGCTCTCCGTGCCCTCGAAGCCGCCGTAAAGATGCACATGGCTATAGACCGTCAAGGAACCGGTATTGTCGCGAATCTCCCCGTACTGCCCCTGTGCCACCCACACTTCGCCCCCGCCGGACAAGGCCGCCATCGTAACGGCCGTCTGCATGTCTGTGAACGCCGTCTCCCAGCATAATCCGTTCGTATAGGCGGACTGGTTAGCTTTGTTTACATACAGACGCCCGGGAAAATCCGCGTCAACCAGTTCGTCCGTGCTGATGGCGCCGCGAACCGCCCCGGCGGGATAGGACGGATTGCAGACCCGGACATAGGCCTCGCCCGCCGATAATAGCGACGCAACCTCCTCTGCGGCAAACGTGTGCTCGAAGGGACTCCCATTGCATGGAAACGCCAGCAGCACTTCGTTCGTCGCCGCAGAGCATAGGGCCACCGTGTTCGCGTCCGCCACATCATGCGCTGCGCGCAGCCAGAACCCCACGAAACGGTTGTACGCGTCCATGGTGAAGCGGGCCACACCCGTTCCGCTGTGGCCACTTCCGGAGCCGGCGTCGGTCAGCGTTAGCTGGAAGAGCAGCTCCGCCGTCGCATTGCACGGGGCTTGACCCTCCCCCTCTTGCGGTGAACCCTCGGGGGCTTCCCCTTCCCCCTCCCCCTCACCTTCGCCTTCACCCTCCCCCTCGCCTTCTCCTTCACCGCTCTTCGGAAACGATTCCGGGTGTGCGCAGGAGAGGACGCCTGCGATTTCGCCCTTCGCGTAGCGTCGGCTACCTATCGCCACGTGATAATTCGGCGACTCCTGGAGTTGGCCCAGTTCTTCCACGCTGAAGAAGTGGAGGATCGGGCTCCTTGCATCCCCCAGGTCCACGACGCAGTCCTCCGTCTCCCCCGTCGTCCCCGCGCAGACCCACGCCCACAGCGGTTCCTTGACCCCGTGCTCGACGTGCAGCGCCACATCCCCCGTCGCGGGGTAGAAGCGCAAACCGGCCACGCCCTTGGCCGGACTCCCCGTCTGAGGTTCCACTTGCTGGGCATTCAAAGGGAATTCGCAGGTAATCGATACGGCCCCTGCCGTTCCCTCGCCTTCAAAACGCTCTTCTTCCGGTAGTGTCCGGGTCTCCCCTTCGTTTCCCGGAGCGGCGCAGCGCGTGAAGGCGCCGAAGACCCCGTCGCACCGGACAAAGACCGCCGTCACCTCCGCGCTGTCTTCCAAGCGCACCCACAGGGGAGATTGCGTGCCGGACAAGTCGCCTGCCCAGCGCAGGAATGTCCAACCCGGCGCGGGTGAGGGACGAAGCCAGACAAGCGAGCCCTTAGCATGGCAACTCGTGCGCTCACTATCCTCGGTTGTGGATGCGGGAGAGGCCGTAACCTGCCCCTCGCCTACAGAGGATAACGTTAATGAAGCCAATCCCTCCCGGTTCTCCGCCAAGACGGGAACAGATACTGACCCCGCAATTAATGCTAGCGCGGTACAGAACGCCAGAAATCCCGCGACCAGATAGACGCCCCCCTGAAGGCCGTTGCGCTCGGGCATGCTACGTCTCCCTTGACTGATTCCCACTCAACCTCAGGCGCTTGGACAGTACCCCACCATCCAAGGCAATGCTCAGACACACCTATCCACGCTGTAATTTTCGACGGTACTGCAAATCAGTCACATCAGCGCAGCAAAACTCCTCATGCTCTGCTCCGGACGTGAAAACTGCGTCTCGGCCACCCGACGAACTTCAAGACTCAGGCTTGACTCATTCTTTAGCAGGTTCTGTGCCAGCCATGTACAACATACGTACTCACTCGCAAACTACCTGCTGCGCGCGCACTTAGTACAATGTCCCTAGTGCAGTAGTGTGTAAAAGACAACGCGCCAAATGCTCCGTTTTCCATTTTCTGGAAGCACCTTTTCCGGAATCTGGAAAAAACATGGGGATTGCAGCCACTGAGTGCACATTCTGGGAGCTAAGACTGGAATGCCCCATGCTCTAGCTGCCTCCTAGTAGCCCGTACGTAATCCAAACGAGGCGCCCTCCTTGCAAGGCTAAATCATGAAGTTTGAGTGGGTTAGATCAAGATTTGGGTCTTTTGAGGCATGCTCCGAAACGCGCTCAATGGGCAAGTAGAAGAGCCCGGATCCCTTTAGAAATTGCGCCACGTACCCTGCACCACAGTGTTCCCAGGCGTACGGTAAACGTCTATACCCATCTCGGACTGCTCGATGCAGCCGGGGCAGTGGAGACGCTTCCCCCTATGCGTACCTCGGAACATGCTTCGGAACTATCGGCAAGAGTATCCGTGAACGCTGGCAAGAACTCCTCCACTCAGCTTGCACCGGTGCTTGCACAAAAATCTGGCAATGCGTGTGTTTTGGAGTCAAAACATGGCAGAGTCGATACACGCTGCTACTCTGACGTGTAGTCTGCACACAGAACGGGAATCGCCCCTGATGACAGGGGTATTCATGCGGTGGCAGGCGATGACGCAAGAAAGGAATGGCGCGCCCGGCGAGACTTGAACTCACGACCCCTTGCTCCGGAGTCTCCTCGGGCTTCCACTGCCGTGGGCCATAACCCTCTTATTCTCAGCATACTACAACCGAAACAGTTTTGCAAGACATTGCATCTTTACTAACCGAATTCGGGCCGCTGCGGTTAGACTAACCGCTCGGTTTGATCGGCTTTCAGGGATTCCTGATGCTCTGACTCAAGAAACTTCCTCTCCACATCACTCAATCGGATAGGTGGCGGAGGGGACTTTGTCTGTGATCACCTTTGTCGTGGTGTCTATTGAGAAAGGGCTATCAGAACGAAGACCGCCATACCCAACCCCACAGCATCTATTAGGGTCCCCTTTTGTCCGGTCACCCTTAACTCCACGTAGGGCATTTCCCTCTTTGTCTTCGCCCTGGATCTTTTCACCCGTTCTTTCCGCGTTTTTTCTGTCCATTACGTTTTGGGGGTATCTTACCCTTACCTGATCTCTAAAAACGTGCATATTCCGGGCGCGAGCAGTTGGTGAATCCGGTGTAGCGCGAGCAGTGAATCCGGCGCTCGCGAGCGGCGGAATGATGCGTATCAGGGGAGGTCAGACCAGGACTGGTTTCGGGGTATGGTGTGCCGTTTCTTGACCGTGGTGGTCGGGAAGTTCGATGGCATCGATGCCAAAGGAACCAGTCTATGCGAAGAGTCAGGGAAGTACTGCGTCTGAAGTGGGCTAAGGCCGAAAGGAAGGTGAATCATGTTGTACCAGCCCACCATCGACAAACTGCAGCAACTGCGCCTGCTCGGCATGGCGAAGGCCCTGGAAGAGCAGAGAAACGGCAATTCCTACGAGCGGCTTGCGTTTGAGGAGCGGCTCGGGCTCCTCGTAGACCGGGAAATGACCGAACGCGACAACCATCAGCTGGAAATCCGGTTGCGCAAAGCCCGGCTGCGCCTCACGGCCGCCATCGAGGACATCGACTACCGCCACCCCAGAAACCTCGACAAAAACACCATGCTCGCGCTGGCCAGTTGCCGCTGGATTCGAGAACACCACAATTGCCTCATTACCGGGCCCACCGGCATCGGCAAGAGCTACATCGCCTGCGCCCTGGCCCACAAGGCCTGCCGCGAAGGCTACCGCGCCGTATACGTCCGCGCCTCGGCCCTGTTCGAAGACCTGACCTTCGCCAAGGCGGACGGGCGCTACAGAAGGCTCCTGGCCAACTACGCCCGGATTGACCTGCTCGTCATCGATGAATGGGGACTCACCCCGCTGACCGAAGACCAGCGCCAGCATATGCACGAACTCATGGAGGACCGCTACGACCTGCGCTCCACGCTGCTTGCCAGCAGATCCCCGTCGAGAAATGGCACACCGTCATCGGCGACCCCTCGCGCGCCGACGCCATCCTTGACAGACTCGTGCACAACGCCCACAAGATCACGCTCAAGGGAGATTCCCTCAGGAAGAAACGCAAGAAACTCCAGGAGGGTTGAACGCCATCCGTCGCTACGCTCCGAGAGGGGAACCGGCCCCCCGGTTTCCCTCACCCCCACGACAATGGACAGATCCAAAACAGCTACTTTGAAGCACCCTCCCTACGGACTGACTCGTCCTGCGGACTACCCGCTCGCGCTCACCGTTCCGGCGCTCGCGAGCGCCCGGATCACGCGCTCCTCCGCATTTGGTGGCCCACTCCTGCCGGAATATGCAGGTTCCGGAGACTATCCAATGGTTGGTAGGGTCAATGGCGATTGCCCCTTGTCTGCCGCGGCGCCCAACTTACTGCGTCGGCCCCGATGTCGGCGGCGGTCAAGAAGTGAAGCACCCAAACAAACCACTGACACAAGTGCGACCGGAATTCGCCTGGTCCTCGTATCTAGGGGGAGCGGGGAACGAAAATGAAAACAGTAACGGCGTCGTGGTGGATTCGGGCGGGTACCAAGAAGGGTATGGGCTTTATCTCGGGGGTGCTACAGGAAACCCGCGTGCCCTCTGACTGCCGGTCACCGTAGGTCACAACCTCCACGGCATACCCATCGATATCCTCCGAAGCGATACTCGGGGTCGCACGCACCTCATAGGTTTTCCCTGCCTCGGCTTCAAAATCAAAAACACGCATCGTCGAGGCGAGTTTCGCATTGACAAAGGCTTCACGTCCGTACCCGCACTCCAACTTATGTTTCCCAGGGAGTAACTCAATCCTAAAGTTCCCGGGGCTGCCCGAAAAGTTGCCGAATGTGTTGTACGCTTTGAATTGCGTCGACAGGGCAGTAGAGATATTGTTCTTACCCGGTTTTTCGTCAACCCTTAGCAGGACCAAGGGAAACGAACCTTTAAGCACGGCCACCTTCTCCGGAGGTAGAAGCGGCCCGCTGTAGAGGCGGTAATGATATTGCATGGCAAAGGTTCCGCATCCAGTCATTGCTAATGCGAGGATCACAGAGGCAAGAAGTCTCATAGAAGCTTTCCTTTGTACCGGTTCAGTGGGAATTGGAGAATTGCCAAACTCCTCAATCGGCGAGTGGTGATAGGTGAGCACGTTGAAGTGTAATGATCTGAATGAGCCCCAAAGGCAGACCCGCTCCGAAAGCAAAGCACTCCCAGAGGATCCCTAAGCCGGACATCATTTGCCTGTGTTCCGCCAGGATTGCTCTGCGACGAATTGTGCGTAATTGCTTTGCTACAACCACTCAAGCTAAGTTCTCTTGGACGAGTCACGGACCGGGGCATAAGCCATCCTCTGTGGGGGGAACCGCATCTGGACAGGGATGATAACCACCCAGGTTGAAGAATTGGATAAGACGCAGAAGTTCCGTAAGACCGATGCTCCAGTCTTGAGGATAGTAGTCGCTATCGTGTGTGGCACAAGTGGTA
>CAILVY010000232.1 GCA_903837785.1 Candidatus Hydrogenedentota bacterium | reverse complement strand
GCGTGTTTACCAGTGGACGAAGAATCTGCTGGTATTGGCGCCCTTGCTCTTTGCGCGGCAAGTGACCGATCCGCTGCAGGAGATTCGCAGCCTGGGGGCGCTGGCGGCCTTTTGCCTGGCCTCGAGCGCCACGTATCTCTTCAACGATCTCCGGGACATCGAGAAGGACCGCGCGCATCCGGAAAAGCGCCGGCGGCCTTTGGCAAGCGGCGAGTTGGGCGTGAACACTGCTTGGGGGCTGGTGCTCGTGCTCCTGGCGGGGAGCCTCGTGTGCGCCTTCGCGGTTCGTCCGGCGTTTCTGCTGGCGGTATGCTTCTACATCGCGCTGACAGTCTCCTACTCGCTGCTGTTGAAGCATCTGATCATTATTGACGTGCTGGCGGTAGCCATCGGCTTCGTTACGCGCGCTTTGGGCGGCGCCATCGCCCTGAATGTGGTGTTTTCGAACTGGCTGGTCGTGTGCACGCTGTTTCTTGCGCTGTTTCTCGGACTGAGCAAGCGCCGCCACGAGATTATACTGCTGGAGGACGATGCCCAGGCCCACCGCAGCGTCCTCTATCACTACAGCGTCGCCTACCTAGATCAGTTGATCCTCATTATGGGCAGCGGCGCGCTGATCACCTACACCATCTACACGTGTTCGCCCGAGGTGGTCCGCCGCCTGGGGACGGACAAGCTCTACATGACGATCCCGTTCGTGGTCTACGGCCTGTTTCGCTATCTGTTCCTGGTGCATCATCGGACCGGCGGCGGCGACCCCAGTGCCGCCCTCATCAAGGATCCGCCGCTCGGCATCAACGTCGTCTTGTGGGCCGTGACGTGTGCCGCTATCATTTACATGTGATGTTCTGCAGGCAGCCGGCAAATCAATCAAGGAGCGCGCGCCCATGGCAAATGTGGTTCAACCGGAATTCGAGCAGGAAGTGATTCGGCGCGTCAGCGCGATCGTGCTTGGGGGCGGCCGCGGCGTGCGGCTCTACCCGCTCACGAAAGTGCGGTGCAAGCCGGCGGTGCCGGTCTGCGGCCGCTACCGCCTCATCGACATCCCGCTCAGCAACTGCATTCATTCCGGAATCAACCGTGTTTCGGTGCTCACGCAATTCAACAGCCATTCGCTGAACCGCCACATCGTCAATACGTACAAGTTTGACGATTTCACGCACGGCTTTGTCGAAGTGCTCGCCGCGGAACAAACCAATGAAACCGGCGACTGGTTTCAAGGCACGGCGGACGCCGTCCGCAAACACCTGCTGCACATCAAGCAGGCGCGCACGCCCAACTATCTGATTCTGTCGGGCGATCAGCTCTACCGCATGGATTACCGCTCCATCATGGCGACGCATGTCCGAAAGGGTGCGGACATCACTGTCTCCGCCCTTCCGGTGGCGCGCGAGGCGGCGCACGCCTTTGGCATCATGCAGGTGCACAAGAACGGGCGCATCCGGAGGTTCATCGAGAAGCCGCGGGAAGACGCGGTGCTCGACCGCCTCGTCACGCCGAACGAGGTTTTCAGCGACTTCAAGTTGAAGGCCGAGGGCAAGCCGTATCTCGCCTCGATGGGGGTATACGTCTTCAAGGCGGAAGTGCTCGAACAGCTCCTGCTCGAGAATCCCGGGTGGATTGACTTCGGCAAGGAACTGATCCCTGCGGCGCTGAAATCGCACAAGGTTTTCGCGCACATGTTCTCCGGATTCTGGGAGGACATCGGAACCGTCCGCTCCTACTTTGACGTCAGTATGGAAATGACCTCGCCCACCCCGCCGTTCAAGCTCTACGACCCCGATCACGTCATCTACACCCGGGCGCGCGCGCTGCCCGGCGTCAGCATGCGCAAGACGAACGCAACCAACGCCATTATCTGCGAGGGCAGCCGCATCGGCGATGCCACGATCACGGACGCCATCGTTGGGATTCGGAGCATCATCAACGACCGCGTCAGGATCGAGCGCAGCATCATCCTGGGCGCGGATTACTTCGAGACGGAAGCCATCCGCGATCCCCGCCATCCGGTCGGCATCGGCGAGGGCTCCTATATCCGCCACGCGATTATCGACCACAACGCCCGCATCGGGAAGAAGGTGGTGATCAACGGTTCGCGCAAGCTCAAGGACGGCGAAGGCGAAGGCTATTCGATCCGCGACGGCATCGTCGTTGTCCACAAGAGCGCGATCATTCCGGATGGAACGAAGATTGGGTAGCGGCGTGGACACGCACGACGCACCGCGCAAGGAATTCACCTGGGTCGAGGGGCTTGCCTTCTGCCTGGCGTATATCGGGGTGCAACTCTCGAGCGAAGTCATCAATCAGTGGGGCACCTACTTCTACTCGCCTTCGGGCGGGGTGGGCCGAACCATCTACGTCTCCATCGCGATTGTGGGCTACATATTCATCGCGGGCACCTTGTGGGACGCAATGACGGGGCCGCTCGTGGGCATCTGGTCCGACCGGACGAAGTCGCGCCCCGGCTGGCTGCGCCTGCTCCCGATTCACGGGCGGCGCCGGCCGTTCATGTTTTTCGGCTCGATCTTCATGACGTTCACGGCCATCGCCTTCTGGTTTCCGCCGGTGCACGGCGAATCCACGCTGAACTTCGTGTATGGCACGGTGCTCTTGTGCCTGCATTGGAGCATGTTCACTATAACGACGATGCCGCTGTTTGCGCTGGGTCCGGAAGTCGCGCGGTCCGAGGAGGCGCGCGTGAAACTGGGCACTTGGATCGCGGTCGGGCTGCTGCTCGGGCTGGCGATCGCCAGCGCTCTTTCCGGCACGTTGATTCAATTGCTGGACACGGCGAAGGCCGGAGAAGTCACGAGCCCGGTGGGTTACCGGCGAATCGCCGTCATCTATGCCCTGATTTCCCTGGGGCTCTTCCAGCTGCCGGTGTGGCTCGTGCGTGAACGCTACGATTCCGAGGCGGTGAAGGAGCCGCACGAACCCTTTCTGCAGTGCTTCCGCGATGCCGCGCGCAACAGGCGCTTTCTCGTGTATTTCGTGGCGTTCTTCATGTTCTCCGTGGGATTCCTCGCGGCACAGCGCGCGTTGCCGTACTGGGCGGAACTGGGCCTGGGCGGAAGCGAGGAAACCGTCACGCTTCTGCTTCTGCCGTTCCTCGTGACGGCCCTGTTGTCCTATGCGGTGATTCCGTCCCTGGCAAGGCGCCTGCACGTGAAGTGGATGACGATTATCGCGTTCGTCATTATCGCGACGGGATTGCCCGGAATGTACGTGATTGGCCACCTCCCCTTCGGCGCCGGCGTCAAGGCGGCGCTGGGCGGCCTGCTCTTTGCCTATTGCGGCATCGGGCAGGGCATCATGTATGTGATGCAGACGCCGCTCACCGGCCAGATCATCGACTACGACGAGCAGGTTTCCGGCCGCCGCCGCGAAGCATTCTACAACAGCCTCACGAGCCTTGCCTTGAAAGCATCCATGGCCGGATCAATCTTCGTGGCCACGCAGACCATGCTGATTTTCGGCAACACGAGAGACAACCCGAGCGGCGTGTTTCTGGTTGGGCCCATTGCCGGGCTCTTCGCGATCTTCGGGATGGCCGCCATGTTCTTCTATCCATCGCCGCGGACCGGACACGAAGAGAAGCGTGAGGCGCCTTTCTGAGCCGCCGGCGAACCGTTCAGAAGGAGTAGCCGACGCCGAGCGCGAGCGTGTTCACGCCTGCGTTGTGCTTGCCCAGTCCCGCGTTCGAGATATGCTCGAATTTCAGAATCGTGTGCCACTTCGCCTTGCACTGATACCCGATGCCGCCGCCGCTGATGAAGTCCACATTCGAGCTGTCCGTACGGAAGCGGTTTGCATGCCCCAGCGCCACAACCTCTCCCTCAATGAACAGTCCGCGCTGCTCATCCTTGACCCAGTAGAGGCGCGGCGCGATGCCCGCGCCTCCGCCCCAAACTGTTTCGCCGTGATGCTGCGCATACACGAACGCGGGCAGCAGGCGCAGCCCGAGCGCGCCGTGGCCCATGATGGGAATCTCATAATCGAGGCCCGCCGAGAACAACGCATCGCCGCCCCGATTCGAGCGCTCCGAACCGGACGGCAGCCCGCCGCCGCCCGTCAGCTCGAGACGCCACTTCGCTTCCTTCAGGCGGAAGACTCCGCGGGCTTCCTTCACGGCGTCCGAAGGCTGGGTTTTCGGCTCCCTCTTGGTGGGCGCGTCCTTGCTCTCTGCTGCGGGCGGGACTGTGGCGGGCTGCTTGTCCACGGCTGCCGCGTGGGCTGCGGCAGCAAGAAGGGCCAGTACTATCCCTCCCGCAAGAAGCCGTCGTCTTTTCATGGCATACCCCTTTCTTTTCCCGCCGCCCGGCGGCGCAGTTTCCCCAGCCGTTGTCCGGCCTCGTAGAACGCCTGACAGACCGGCAATCGCGCACCCGGCGGCAGGTTATTGCCTTCCTGCAGGATAAAGCGGCCGCCTTCGAGAACCCCGGAACGCAGAATGCGCTCTGTTTCCGCCAGGACTGGCGCAGGGTCATCCGTGAGGAAATAGGAGATCTTTGGCCCCCCGCAAATGAGCGTGTCCGGGCCCAAATCCCGCCGAAACGCGGCGAAGTCAATGGGAAAGCCCGTGTCGAAGGCGCTGACGCCCAGTTCGTCCCGAATAACGCCGAAATGCCGCTGGGCGTCGCCGCAGAGGTGGATGGCGCGGTCCTTCTCCGTCGCAAACGTGTCGTAGTACTGCCGGTGCAACGGCAGTACGAACTCGCGGTACTGTGCCTGCGAAAGCAGTTGAATGGAGTCATCCGCCGCACAGAAGCCGTCTTGCCGGCCGGGCTTTCCCAGGAGTTCCCGCCATGCCGTCATTCGGGCGGTCACGGCGCAGAGGATGAACCGGAGCAGTTCATGGACGTACTCCGGGTCCTCCAGGAGGTCGAGGCACAATTCCGTCGGACCGCGCAGCGAGGAGGCGATCGTGAACAACCCGTCATTGCCCGCGAACGGCGCCCAGTCGGGCGGCTGCACCGGGCGGCCAAGGAAGGTCCATCCCCGCGCGCACTTCGTGCGGCAGTGCTCGATGAAACGAAGCGCGCGCTCGGCCAACGCTCCCGCGAAGGGATCCGGAATGCCGCGGTCAAAAAGCATCCGCTTGTTATCGCTGTTCAGGATGGGTTCCGTATCGGGCACTTGATCCGGCCGCTGCCACATGGGGCAGCCGAACCAGGCGGCGTCATAGCAGTTCTCGAAATCGATGCCCAGGGTCCACGCTTCCGGGAGGCCCTTCTCATGATCACCCGGCAAGAGGAAGCGGCGCCAATACTGGTGTTCGAGACCGGCCTCGGCCATGATGTCCGCATCGCCCATGTACTCTTCGTATTGCAGGCGGCGCGTGTTGTGCCGGGGGTCGAGCATGAGCATGCGCGGATTCGTGTTGAAGCGGATCGGAATGCGCGGATGCGCCCCGTCCTGAAACGCCTGCCAGAGCGCCGCGCTTTCTTCATTGTGCCGCTGGAACTCCGCATTACGCAGATCGGGCAGGTCAAACAGAAAGCCTTCCACCCTCGTACCTCCCAATTCGCCTGCCCCGTTTGGAGGAGAGCGGCCAGCCGCGGTCCACGAAAAGTTGCGGGCCCGCGCGGACTCCTCCCCGCGGGCCGCGTCCATAAGTTACCCTTCGGCGCGCGGCTGTGCCGGCAGCCGGGACCTCCTCACCGCTCCGGGTTGCCGCGGATCACCAGTGGGGGAGATCGTCGATGTCAACACCGGCCCAACGCAGGAAGGCGCCGCCCAGGTATCCCACGACGTAGGTGACGAGGAAATCGATAATCCCAAACAGAACGCACCCAAAGAACGATTCACAAGCCATCGTGCACTCTCCTCTCGCTTCTGTCCCTTAAGCCCATCGACTTTCGGCGGAGCGGAGTCCCCACCGGATTCCTGTTTCCATTCTATGCCTCAAGGAGAACAACTATCAAGCGGGATTGCGCTCGTGCGCGCCCGGCGTGACTTCTTTCCGGGTGCGCGCGCGGAGGATCTTGACGTCATGAATGTGAAAGTCGGAAACGGATTCGACGCTGATCTCCCTTTGAAAGTCCCGGGCGATGGCCTCGAGCTGGGGCTGGTTCTCGCCGGCCAGCCGGCGGGCCACGTCCGGATGCACCTGGAGAATGAGGTGGGCTTCCTTCGAGTGGCAAAAGAGGCTTTGAATGCGGCGGAGCACGTCAAAGGTGACTGTGGTAATCGAACGGACCATGCCGCTGCCCTCGCAATACGGGCAGGGCTGTGAAAGCGCCTTTATGAGATTGTGCTTGACCCGCTTGCGGGTCATTTCGATCATGCCGAGTTCGGTGATCTCGGAGACGGTGGTCTTGGCCCGGTCCTTCTTGAGCGCATCGAGGAGGTGCCGGATGAGCTTGCGGCGGTTGGCCTCCACTTCCATGTCGATGAAGTCCGCCACGATGATGCCGCCCAGATCCCGCAGGCGCATTTGCCGCGCGATCTCGTCCGCGGCCTCTATGTTCGTCTGGAATACCGTGTCTTCGAGCTGCTTGCGCCCGGTGAACTTGCCCGTGTTCACATCGATGGCAATCAGGGCCTCCGTGTGGTCGATGATGAGGTACCCTCCGCTTTTCAGGAGCACCTTGCGCCGCAGGGCCTTTTCGATTTCTGCCTCGATGCCGGCCTTCTCGAAGAGGGGCACCTTCGCCTGATGCAGCCGCACGATCCGTTTCATCTGCGGCGCATAGACGTCCAGGAAGCTGAGGATGCGCTCGTACTCCTCCTCGTTGTCGATGGTCAGATGGGTGAAATCACTCGTGAATTGATCGCGGACCGCGCGGAGGATCGGGCCGAGATCCTCGCGGATCAGACCCGGACCCTTCATGCTCTCGAACTTGCTCTTTACTTTCTCCCAAACGCGCAGGAGATAGCGGACGTCGTTCTGGATGTCCCCCTTGCTCTGGCCTTCGCAGGCCGTGCGCGAGATCAGGCCTGTGCCCTTCGGGCGGACCTGATGCAGAATGCGCTTGAGCCGATCGCGTTCCTGGTCGGAATCGATCTTCCGCGAGACGCCCAGGGAATCCACCGTGGGCATGAGCACCACGTAGCGGCCGGGGATCGTGATGAAGTTCGTGATGCGCGCGCCCTTGTTGCCCAGCCGGTCCTTGGTTACCTGCACCATGACGTACTGGTTCTTCTTGAGCATCGTTTCAATGGGCTGCTGGCGCGCCCGTTTGGCGCGCGTTTTCGCGCGCGGCACGCCGTCTTCGAGTTCCACGTCGCCCGTGCCCTCCGCGCCGGCAATGTCCGAAACGTAGAGGAAGCCGTTCTTCTCGAAGCCGATGTCGATGAAGGCGGCCTGCATTCCCGGAATGACGTTGTCCACCCGGCCCTTGTAGATGTTGCCGACCAGGCTGGGATTCTCCTGGCGCTCAATGGACAGTTCGGCGAGGCGCTTCTCTTCGAGCAGGGCGATGCGCGTCTCGTGGGATTCCACGTTGATAACAAGTTCTTTCATCCCGATTCCCGATTCAGTTGATGAACATGAGGCCGCGTCGCATGGGCACATTGAGAAGAATGCCCACGCAGATCATGGTGGTCATATAGAACGAGCCGCCATAGCTGAGAAACGGCAAAGGAATGCCCGTAACCGGCATCAGTCCGATGGTGATGGCGATGTTGACGAAGACATGGAACGCCAGCACCGTCACGATGCCGGAGGCCAACAGTGTCCCCATCATCTCCGGGCAATCCCTCGCATACATAAGACCCCTCAGGAGAAAGGCGGCAAACAAGCCTATCACCACGACCGCCCCGACAAATCCGTGCTCCTCGGCGAGGAGCGAAAAGATGAAGTCGGTGTGGTGCTCCGGCAGGTAGTTTAACCGAGTCTGCGTTCCTTTTAAATACCCTTTTCCGGAAAGGCCGCCGCTGCCCACGGTGATCTTGCTTTGATACGTGTGCCAGCCGCTCTTCCGCGTGGCATATTCCGGATGGAGAAAGGTGTAGATCCGCTTCTTCTGATAGTGCTTGAGTTCATAGGCGGCCTTGCGCGGCGTCTCGATTTCCGGATCGAAGTCCCGCATTTGGAGCCAGAGCAAGGGGATTACGGACAGTCCCAGCCCGATAATCACGGCCATGTGCCAACGCTTGCAGCCGGCCACCCACAGCATCACGATCGTCAGGGGCGCCAGGCATCCGGCGGTGCCCAGGTTGGGTTGTTTGAGAATGAGGACCATGGGCACGCCGGCGATGACAAAGGCAAGCAGAAACCAGAAGAGGTTGCGAATGCGCGGTCCGACGGTCGTGAGATACCAGGTGAGCGCGTACACCATGACGATCTTGGAGGTTTCGGAAGGCTGAAGGTTGAACAGGCCGAAGCGGAGCCAGCGCTTTCCGCCCTTGATCTCGGTTCCCCACAGCAGCACCGCGACCAGGAGGAGGACGATCACCGCGTACATGACCGGGGCAAGCGAGACGAGAAAGCGGTAATCGATGCACACGATGATCAGCGTGATGGCCGCGCCGATGAAGAAGAAGGCCACCTGCCTGTAAAAATAGCTGACGTCGCTGCTGCGGCTGGCGCTGTACATCGTGAACCAGCCCGCCGCCGCCAGCAGGATGACGAAGATGGGCAGCATCCAGTCGATCCGCAGAATGTTGCGGGGATTCACCACCCGCATGGTTGCGTCATGGACGTTGAATTCAGCGGAGTACATCGCCATCCGTGTCTCCTTGCCGTGCCGTCATGGTCTCTCGGCTGCCGGTCTTGGCGTAGTAGAAATCGATTACTTTCTTGGCCAATGGCGCAGCGGCTTCCGCGCCGTGGAATCCGTGTTCCACGAGCACGCAGATCGCCAGCTTGGGCTGGCGATCCAACACCCCGGCCACAAACCAGGCGTGTTCCCGGTACTTGCGGGGCACATCCTCGGGCCGCTTGAACATCTTCTGAACCTTGAGGGATACCACCTGCGCGCTGCCGGTCTTCCCGAGGACCGCCATGCCCGGCGTGTAGGCGACGTGGCCCGTGCCGGAAGGCGCGGGCGGGCCGTCTTCAACACAGAGGCGCATGCCTTTGATCACTGTGGCCAGTGTGGCCTCGCTGAAGAGGCGTTCGGAGTTCTGGGGGCCCAATTCCTGATTGAGATAGGGACGCACGCGAACACCGCCGTTGAGGATGCTCGCCATCAGCACGGCATTCTGAAGCGGCGTGGTCGTGGCGCCGCCCTGGCCGATGCTGAGGTTCACGGTCTCTCCCGGGTGCCAGTTTTGTTCCCAGACCGGCTTGCCCTTGTTCAGAAGCCGCTTCCACTCCGGATCGGGGATGAGGCCGGGCATTTCTCCGGGCAGGTCGATGCCCGTCTTCTCACTCATGCCCAGTTTATGCGCCCATTTCGCGATCCTCTCCACGCCCAGCTTGTTCAGGCCCACGTTATAAAAGAACACGTCACAGGAGTAGGCGAGGGCTTCAACCACGGTCACGCTGCCATGGCCACTGTGCCGCCAGCAATACCAGCTGTTGCCCTTTCCGCCGATCTGGAAATGACCCGGGCAGAAGAATGTCGTCTCAGGTGTTATGAGGCCTTCTTCCAGCGCCGCGGCCGCAAGGAAGACCTTGAAGATGGAACCGGGCGGATACTGTCCGGCATAGCCGCGATGAATCATGCGATTCGGCCGGGACGGATCTGGTTTTGCCAATCCCAGAAGTTCGCGCAGTTCATCATTGCCGCGCGGTGTTGAATCCGCGGTTGGCGCCGCGCCGCCGCTTCCGGCGGCGGCTTGCGCGTTGGAGGCTTCCTGGCCGTCCGCGGGCTTGGGCGTTTCCTTTTCCTCCGGCCCGGGTGCTGTCTGGGCGTCCGGAGCGCCCGCGTTTTCCTTGGGTTCCGTCTTCTTCTTCCGCTTGGGCGCGCCAAAGTCGCGATTGACAAAGATATTGGGATCATAGCCGGGCATGCTCGCGAGCGCCAGCACGGCGCCGGTGTCTCCGTCCAACACGACGATGGCACCCGTTTCGTTGCCGAGAATCTCCTCGCAGTACGTTTGCAGCTGGATGTCCAGGGTGAGATGGAGCGGCTTGCCGGCCGCAGGTTCCTGCCGCATGCCCTCTTCTTCGAGCGTGTTCCCGAGACTGTCCCGTTCTGCGATGTACGGCACGCCCCGCGCATCGGTGCGCAACTGCGGGAGTCCCGCCGCATACTTCGTGACATGCATGTAGCCGTCCCGCCCGTGCAGCCATTTCTCGTAGCGCCCTTCGAGTCCGGACCGCCCCACAAGATCGCCCTTGCTGTAGTTGTCCCAGCTGTCGAATTCCTCTTGCGTGATTTCATTGAGATAGCCGAGCACCTGGCCGGCGGTCTTGCCATAACGATACCGCCGTTGCGGGTGGACCACGGTGAAGACGCCCGGCAAGTCGTAGGAATGCTCTTCGACCCGCATCAGCGCGCTCTTGCTGACATCACGCTTGACCGTGATCTGAGTAAACGGTTCCCCCGCCGATTCCTGAATCTTCGCCAGGGTGAGATCGGCAGGCGCCTCGATGATCCGTTCCAGGGATTCGCAGACGCCGGGAAGGCGCTCTTTGGGGCATTCGCCGGGCACCAGCACGACATCGGCGCTGGCGCGGTTGTCCGCCAGCACAGTTCCATCGTTGGCATAGATCACGCCGCGTTCGGACTTGAGGCGTTTCGGCCAGACCCGGTTGTCTTCGGCCAGGGCGCGGAACTCCGCCAGATGGACCATCTGGAGGCGCCAGAGTTGGAGGCAAAGCACGGACAAGGCGAGCGTCATCAGCAGGGCTACGAGTTGGACCCGCAGCTCGACACCCTCATAACGCAGCGGTTTCTTCGAGCCCGGCATCTAGGCCAGCCCTCCGATCGACGCCTTCTTGGGATGAAAGATCCAGCTCATGACATAGAACATCATCGGCGTGATGACCGCCGTGTAGAACGCCGAGGGTATGACCGAGGTGAGGACCGGCTCCAGGGCGCCCAGCGCGGGTTGCTGGACATACTGGATGCAGACATAAAGCACGCCCGCGCCTACCGCGGCCAGAAACACCAGGCCGGCCTTTACCGCCGGGTGCTCCGTAATCAGGCGCGTTGAGATGCGTCCGACAAAATAGGCCAGGGCCACCAGACAGAACACGTGATGCCCCAGGGCCGCATTGCTCGCGACATCCTGGTAAATCCCGCCGATCAGCCCGGTAAACATGGCCCGTTCCTCGCCATCCATGACGGCGAAGTACACGACAAGGAGCAGCGGCAGATCCGGCAGCACCCCTTGAAGCTTGAGGGTGTCAGGCCAGGTGGTCTGCAGCAGTGCACACGCTGCGACCGTGATGAACCACAGAATATTCTTCTTCATGGCATGTCCATCGGCCTCTGCCGGCCGGCCGCTTGCCTATGTTCTTGCATACGTTTGCGCATCCCGTGGCCTACGGCGCATAGCGTTCTTGAAGAGAACGGTTGTCCGGGGCGTTGGGCGCCTGGGAAGCCGACGGCGGGAGCGGTCCCGCCAGCTCCGCTTCGTCCGGCAGCGCCTGGCGAATGACGAAGACCTCGTCCAGCCGGTACGGATCCACCATCGGCGTCACTTCGGCGCTCTTCCACAGCGACCCCGTTTCATGCGGCGGAGCGCTGATGTTCCCTATGGGATAGCCTGCGGGAAAAAGGCTTCCCGGACTCACGACCACAATGTCGCCGACGCGCACCTCGTTCTTCATGTCGATGTAATCCAAGGTGCACAGCACGTTCAGGTCGCTCGTGTTTGCGTGAATCACGCCGTCATAGGCGCGCACCCGGTCGCGCAGGACCATGGCCCCCACACGGCATTCCGGGTGATGCAGCGTGGCAACCACGGCGGTAAACACGCTCACCTCGGTCACCACGCCGACCACGCCGTCCGGCGTGACGACCGCCATCGACGGCGTGATGCCGTGCATGGAGCCCTTGTCGATGCGGAGCATGCCTTTGTAGGTTTCCAGCACCTGGACGGGGTCGAGCGTGAGCCCGGGCTCCTGACGGGCGAAGTGCAACAGCCCGCGCAAACGCTTGTTCTCCTCGAACAATTCCGCGCGCCGGGCCCGGGTGAGCTGAAAATTGACCAGTTCCTGCCGAAGCGCGGCGTTTTCCTTGCGAAGCGCGGCGTAGTTCATCACGAAGTCCCACGCGTAGCCGGCGCCTTGGCCGGCAAGACTCTTGGCTTTGAGGAAGGGGAACGCGGTAATCGCGACGGCCTTCTTGAATCCGTGATGCAGAAAGGAGGACTCGGTGCCGGTGGCCATGGAAAGAAACGAGAGAAACATGAGCGCCGCGAAGATGACCGCGGGCCGGTGCTCACGAATATTACGCGAAAGATTCACAAGGTGTCTTCAATGCCATCACATCCGCTCTTCAGGGGCATTCTTGAGTTCATCCAGGAACTTGCCGGCGCCGAGCACGACCGCGGTGAGCGGATCTTCGGACACGGTTACGTGCAGGCCCGTCTCCTTCGCCAGCAGTTGATCGAGGCCGCGCAAGAGCGCGCCGCCGCCCGCCAGAACAACGCCGCGGTCAACAATGTCCGCGGAGAGCTCGGGAGGGGTCCGCTCGAGCGTGACGCGGACCGCGTCCACAATGGCGCTGACCGGTTCGCGCAAGGACTCGCGGATTTCCTCGGAGGTAATCGTAATGATCTTGGGCAGGCCCATGACCTGATCACGGCCTTTCACCTGCATTTCCATCTCTTCCTTGAGCGGATAGGCGGAGCCTATCGAAATCTTGATGTCCTCCGCCGTGCGCTCGCCCACCATCATGTTGTACGTGCGCTTCAGGTGCTGAATGATCGCCTGATCCATCTCGTCGCCGGCCACGCGCACCGATTTCGAAAACACGATGCCGCCCAGCGAAATCACCGCCACCTCGGTGGTGCCGCCGCCAATATCCACGATCATGCAGCCTTGCGGCTCCTGCACGGGCAGTCCCGCTCCAATGGCCGCGGCCATCGGCTCTTCGATAATGTAGACCTTCTTCGCCCCCGCCATCATGGCGCTCTCGGTCACCGCGCGCCGCTCCACCGCCGTTATGCCGGACGGCACGCCCACCGCCACGCGCGGCCACACGAGCCGGCGCCGGTTGTGCACCTTGTGAATGAAATACCGGAGCATTTCTTCGGTCGTCTCGAAGTCGGCGATGACGCCGTCCTTCATCGGGCGGATGGCCACGATGTTGCCGGGCGTCCGGCCGATCATGCTCTTGGCCTCGACGCCCACCGCGCGCACTTTGCCGGTGTCTTTGTTGATGGCGACCACGGAGGGTTCGCTGAGCACTATGCCCTGTCCTTTGACGAAGACCAGGGTATTGGCGGTGCCCAAATCAATGGCCATGTCGTGCGAGAAGAGGCCAGGCAGATAGCGAAAAATCCCAAACACCGGATATCCTTTCCTCGCCATCCCTTCGGGCGGCGAACGAGTCTCTTAAGCCATGGTGTAAGAAGGACTTAGGAAAGACATGTCTTTAGAAGCCCGGATTATAACAAATTGTCCGGACAAATCCAATCGTTTTGTCTTCCGATCCAATGCGCATGGTATCATAGGTTCTTGTACTCAGGCACATCAACCCCCCAAGGCCCCGTTTCTCATGAAATTGCGATTCCGGACACGCATGACCCTCACTTTCGCCACCGCCGCGGCGCTCACCGTGCTGGTGATGACGCTGGTTTCACTCACCATCGCCGTCACGTCCACGCGCGTATTCTACGTCGAGCGCGGGCTGCTGCTCACGAAACTGGCCACGCGCAACCTCGAACGCGGCATGATGCTGCCCGAACAGGTCACCCGCCGTGTCGAAGATCAGATGGTCGTCTCCGCCTTGCTCGCCGCCGAGTTGGTCGCCGTGGCCGAAGCCCGCGCTCAGATGAGCCCGGCGGAGATCTCGGCGTTGTTCAAGCGCGTGATCGAGCAATCGAAAGACCTGCGCGGATATCCGCTGGTGGACGAATTCTGGGTCACCGACGAAACGGGCCGGGCCTACATTCGCACGCAGGAACAGGACTTCCAGTTCCCGCTGGCGCCCGATGACGCTTCGCAAGCCGCCCCCTTTGGAAAGCTGCTGCTCCCGGACGCCAGGCCCGTGGTTCAGCCGCTGCAGGCCCGCACACTCGACGGCAAGCCGTACCTCTACGTGGGCGTGGGCGGCCGGGACAAGCCGCGCATCGTGCAAGTGGGCGCCGGCGAACCGCTCGTGCGTTCCATTCAGTCGGATTTCATGGCCCAGCACATGCTTCAGCAGTTCATCAGCCGGGCCGGACAGAAAGACGCCCCGAAGGAGATGGAGAACCTGAATCTTGACGGCGTGCCGAATCTCGGCCGCGTGGATACGGACGTGACGCGCATGGCCATCATTGCCGAGGACGGCCGCGTGGAGGCCGCCGCGGGCCAGGCGGCGGAGGCAGGCCTGCCGAGTGCCGACCAGGAGGTCGTGGCGTTCTGCCGGGCGTTCCTCCAATCTCCCGGGAACGGCGCGGCGATGCGCGAGTTTGGTTCCGAACTGGGCGTGGCCACGCTACTTCCGAATCCGGAGGGCGGTCGGCCACAGGCCCTCTTCATGCAGCACCGGCTCGATACGTATGAACGCGTGCTCGATCGCCGGGTGCGCTTCACGATGATCACCGGCGCCATCATGATCGTCATCTCGGTCCTGATGAGCCTGTGGCTGGCGCGCCAACTCTCCAGCCCGATCATGGAACTGTGCCAGGCCGTTCGCCGTTTTGGCGCGGGCGATCTGGACCAGCGCATCACGATCAAGGCGGATCGCGAATTCCAGATCATGGCCGATTCCTTCAATCAAATGGCCGACTCCCTGCAGGAGCAGATGCGCGAACTCCGGGAGGAGACGCAACTGCGCGAGCGCATGGAGAGCGAACTCCTGATTGCCGCGCAGTTGCAGCGTTCGCTGCTCCCCGAGGAAATGCCTCGGGTCGACCGGCTGGAACTGGCGGCCTGGAACCGTCCCGCCCGTGAAGTGGGCGGCGATTTCTATGACTTCGTCTTGTTGGGCAATGGCCTGCTCGGTATCGCGGTGGGCGATGGCACGGACAAAGGACTGCCCGCCGCCATGCTCTCAACCGAATGCTGGAGCGTCTTCCGCGCACTGGCCACGCCGCAGATCGCGCCTCCGGAATTGCTCTATCGAACCAACAATGCGCTCCACCGGCGGATCGGGGCGACGGGGCGCTTTGTCACGATGTTCTACATGACCGTGGACACCCATCGAGGCTGGGTGCGCTATTCCGTTGCCGGACATCATCCCCCCCTCCTCGCCGGCGCCGATCCCGGCCGCGTGCTCCGACTGTCCAGCGAAGCGGGCCTTCCTCTCGGCGTTGCGGCGAATTGCGCCTTCGACGAGATCAGCCTGCGGCTCGAACCAAATGATACGGTTCTGCTCTATAGTGACGGCATCGTGGAAGCGCAATCGCAGCAGGGCGAGTTCTACACCGAGGCACGGCTGATCGAGTTCCTGATTCAGCACCGGCACGAGCCGGTGCAGGAACTGTTGGCCGCGCTTTGGCGTGATCTCGAAGCACACATGGGCTGCGACGAGGTCTCCGATGACATGACAGTGGTTGCGGTCCGCTTCAGCGGCCAGGCAGCCGGAACGCGGATCAATACGCCGGGCACAATCGCGAACACGCCCGCATGATTGGCACCGCGACGTGGGTCTCTGCCCCTGGCAAGATGGCGAAACCACTTCGCTTGCGCCGTCTTCAGAGGCCTTCCCCGCCCCTTCACACAGCCTGGATAGACCTTTCCCCGTTTCTTGGGACCGCAGGGAAATTGCCGCGGCCTGGAATTACTTCTGCCGCTCTGGTGTCTTGTCGAAAGGCGGTGGTGCATTAGGTAAATGAGGTTCTGAGGGTAAGGGCGGTGCGAGGAGGGCGGTAATGCCTCGCCAATGCGGGGCGTGAACTCTGCCCGCGAAGAGCCTGCGGCCCGGTCGTCTCCGTTGCCTGCCCGTGTCAGTGCGCAACGTTGCGCTCCCGGAAGACTTAGGCCCAGGACAGGCCGCCACCGAATCGCATCTAGTCGGGCATGTTGAGTGGAATCCCCGGGTATTCGGTGAACCGGGGAGGAGTCTTGAAGACACACCGGAGCGGGAGAGGGCACGATGCTTAAGAACAGCAGTCTCGCAAAGAAGATCGGACTCGGTTTCTTTCTGGTAATCCTCATCGCGACGTGCGTAGGCGGATTTGCCGCGTACAACATGTTCAAAGTGAGAACGCACGTGCTCGCCCTCGCCAACGAAATCGTTCCGCAAATGACCGTGGCCACGGATATCGAACGCCATTCATTGCTCACCATGTATGCGATGCGCGGCTACGCACTGAATGAAGACAAAGAGTTGCGCGAAGAGATGCGCGCCGAAGTCAAGCAGGTCGAGGAATTCCTCACGCGCGCGCAGGAACTGGGCGGAAAATACGCCGGACTCCTCGCGCTCAAGGCGGCCGCGGACCGGGCATCCTCGCTTCTGGAGGAATACCGCGCCATGGCGGATCAAACCGACTCGCTTCTTGCAAAAATGGCCGAGAACCGGGAGAAGGTGAACCAGTCGGCCGATCTGCTTGACGAAAACCTGCATGCCTACTCGGATGCCGCGAGAGCCATGGTGCAGGCGGACCTCGGGGGGATCACTCCAGCGCTATCCGGCGGCACGGCTGAGGATGGCGGGAATGCGGCGAAGGCCACGGCCAATCCGGCGTCCGCGAATGGCGCCGTGGACTTGAATAACGCACTTGACCACACGCAAAAAGCCTATGAGGGCTCGGACCTTATTGAAGCGTCACATCATGCTCAGGTGGAATTGTGGCTGGCCGTCATTCACCGCAATCCCGCGGACCTGGACAAGCCCTTGAAGTGCCTCAATGATATGGAGCAGCGCCTGGAGGGACTTGCAGGCAGAACAAAACAGCAGGTAAATCTCGACCGCATCAGCGGGGCGCGCAAGGCTGTCGGGGACTACAAGGCGGCCATCGACGGCTTGCGCGCCGCCTGGACGGATCTGAACAAGCTGAATGAAGATCGCGGCAAGAAGGCGCAGGAGGTGCTGGATATCGCCCGGAATATGGCGACCGACGGAATAAAGGACCAGGAGAGACAAACGGGTGAGTCCATCACCGCGTTGAACACGGGTTCCCTCATGACGGTCTTCGGACTTTGCGCGGCCATCGTGATCGGCTTGCTGCTCTCCATCGGCGTGACCCAGAGCATCACCCGTCCGGTGAATGCCGTAATAGCGCGCCTGACGACGGGCTCGGATCAAGTGGCGAGCGCGGCCAGCCAAGTGGCCCAGTCGAGCCAGAGCATGGCCGCCGGCGCGGGGACTCAGGCCTCCAGCCTGGAAGAAACCTCCGCGTCGCTCGAACAGATGGCCTCCATGACCCGTCAGAATGCCGACAACGCCAAGGTCGCCAATACGATGGCCGACGAGGCCCGTGCAGCGGCCAACAGCGGCATCACGGCCATGGAACGTATGAATTCGGCCGCCGGACGGATCAAGGAATCCTCGGATCAAACTGCGAAAATTCTCAAGACCATCGACGAGATTGCGTTCCAAACCAACCTCCTCGCGCTGAACGCCGCGGTTGAAGCCGCGCGCGCGGGCGAAGCCGGAAAAGGATTCGCCGTCGTTGCGGAAGAAGTGCGGAGCCTCGCGCAACGCTGCGCCGAGGCGGCCCGCAACACCTCCACACTGGTGGAAGATGCCCAGCGCAATTCCGAGCAGGGCGTGGAAGCCTCCGCCGAGGTCTCCGTCATTCTTGAAGAAATTGCCGCGAAAGCGCAGAAAGTGTCGGCGCTCGTGGGCGAGGTGAGCGCGGCGACCGCCGAACAGGCCCAGGGTATCACACAGGTGAACAAGGCTGTTTCGCAGATGGAGGAAGTCACCCAGTCAAACGCCGCCGGTTCCGAGGAGGCGGCTTCGGCCAGTGAAGAACTTTCCGCGCAGTCCGAGGAACTCTCGACGATGGTTGCGGATCTTCTGGCCATCGTGAAGGGCGCCAAGGGGACGCCGAAGGCCCGGCTTCCGAAACGGACCACTCCGGCGCACGCACGGAAGGCGGGAAATGCCTTGCCGGAACGGCGCACGGCTAAGTTGGCCTTGCCCTCGGCCTCCATCCCCAAAGACGGCGGAGGGAAACACGAGCGTCATCCCGAGATGGTTATTCCATTAGAAGACGGCGATCTGAAGGATTTCTGAGCAGAACGCGAATCCGAAGTCCGCGCCGCCCACATGTCGCACGACGCGGGATGCGAAACCGCAGTTGAATCGTTTCCGATACGCCCCTGTATTGACATGGCTGCTTTTCGACCCTACAATATGCGCGGGTTGGCGCCGGGCGGTCCTATTCGCCGGGCGCAAGGAGCAGTGAATGAAAGCACAACTCGCGGAGTTGGTGAACGTCATACTGAGCGAATTGGAGGCGCACCCGGATGCCGCGGCATCGGAAACCCGGATGCGCCGCTGGCTGACCCGCCAAGGATACAGCAAGCGGGATATCGACGCCGCCATAAAGCTGGTTTGGCCCCGGATCAGCGTGCCCGTCGGCGTTGAGCCCCGCACGCTGGGCGTGGTCCGGCACCTGTCGAGTTTCGAATCGTGCAAGTTGTCGCGGGAGGCCCGGGACTCGCTGGCCCGGCTGGAAATGTACGAATTGATCGATCCCGGCGAACTGGAAATGTTGCTCGAGCGCCTGGGCCAATTCGAAGGCGAAGTGGGCATGGAAGACCTGGATTACCTGCTGTCGTGGGTGCTGGGTTCCACGCGCGATGTCGAGTCACAGCAAACGATTTACGGCGTGTTCGAGGATAACCGGACGCTCCATTAAACGGCGGATTGGAAAAGGTTTTAATGCGCCCATTCCCCGGGGGATGGGCGTTGTTCACGTATAGGGGAGATTCTCCGAATGGCAAAGATTCTGGTTGTGGTGGAGTCGCCGGCCAAGGCCCGGACCATCAACAAGTTTCTCGGCGCGAACTACGCCGTGAAAGCGAGCATGGGCCATGTGCGCGACCTGCCCGAAAACGAATTTGGCGTGGACATCGAGAATGATTTCACGCCGAAGTATCAACCGATTCCCAAGGCGGCCAAGGCCATTCAGGGTATTCTCGAGGCCGCGCACAAGGCGGAACACATCCTGATCGCCTCCGACCCCGACCGCGAAGGCGAAGCCATCGGCTGGCATGTCGCGGCGCTGCTCGAACGCGAGAACAAACCGATCGAGCGCATTGTCTTCAATGCCATCACGAAGCGCAGCATCCTCGAGGCGGCGCAACATCCGCGCCCCATCGACGAGAACCTCGTGAACGCGCAACAGGCGCGGCGCGTGCTCGACCGGATCGTGGGCTACAAGCTGAGCCCGCTGCTGCAGTGGAGCGTACGCAAGGGCCTCAGCGCGGGCCGCGTGCAGTCCGTGGCCGTGCGCATGGTTTGCGATCGCGAAAACGAGGTCCGCGCCTTCGTCGCCGAAGAATACTGGACGATTGACGTCAACCTGATCACGCCGCGCGACGACAAGTTCATCGCGCGATTGAACCAGGTCAAGGGCGAGAAGGCGCAAGTCCGCGATCAAGACACGGCCACGGCCATCGTGCAGGACTTGCAAGGGGCTTCGTATCACGTGGCCTCGGTCGAGCGCAAGGAAGTGCGCCGCCGGCCCTATCCCCCCTTCATCACGAGCACGCTCCAACAGGAGGCGTCCCGCAAACTGCGCTTCAGCCCGCGCAACACGATGCGCATCGCGCAACAACTTTACGAAGGCGTGGAACTCGGCGGCGAAGGCCGCGTCGGCGTGATCACGTACATGCGCACGGACTCGATCCGCATCGAGCCGGAGGCCATCGACGACGTGCGCCAGTACATCCGCGAGAATTTCGAGCCCGGGATGCTCCCGGAACAGCCGAACGTGTACAAGGGCAAGAAGGGCGCCCAGGACGCGCACGAGGCGATCCGTCCGACGGCCGCGTCCCGCACGCCGGAAAGCATCCGGCAGTATCTCACGGAAGAGCAGTTCAAGCTCTATCAGATCATCTGGCAGCGCTTCGTCTCCTCGCAAATGACAGCGGCCGTGCTCGATCAGACCACAATCGACATCACGGCGAAAAGTTATGGATTCCGCGCCACGGGCTCGGTTATGAAGTTCGCCGGTTTCACAAAGCTCTACGAAGAAACCTCGGACGAACCGGAGGGCAATGGCAGCGGCGCGGAAGAAGATCGCGCGGCGCAAAACCGCCTGCCGGAGGTCTTTGAAGGCGAACCGCTCCAGGAAGAAGGCCTCAAGCCGGAACAGCATTTCACGAAGCCGCCCGCGCGCTACACGGAAGCCAGCCTGATCCGCGCCCTCGAAGAAAATGGCATCGGACGGCCGAGCACGTATGCGCCCACCATCAACACGATCATCGAGCGCACATACGTCGAGCGCGAGCGTGGACGCCTGAAGCCCACGCAGCTCGGCGAAGACGTGAACAAGATCCTCATCGAGCACTTCCCGGACATCATGGAACTGCAGTTCACCGCGCGCCTCGAAGAAGACCTCGACCTGGTCGAGGAAGGGCAGCGCGAGTGGCATCACCTGCTGCGCGATTTCTACGCGGCCTTTCTGAAAGATCTGACCCAGGCCCAACACAAGATGGCGGCCGGCGCCATCGGCGAGAGCAGCGCCTGTCCCAAGTGCGGCAAGCCCATGGAAATGCGCCAGGGCCGTTTCGGCATGTTCGTGGCCTGCCAGGACTATCCCACGTGCAAGACCACCGTGAAGATGACTCGTGCCTCCTCCGCGGAAGAGACCGACGAGAAATGCCCGGAGTGCGGATCGCCGATGGTTATCCGCCAGGGCCGCTTCGGCAGATTCATGTCCTGCTCGACTTATCCCAAGTGCAAGACCACGTTCGGCCTGGACAAGGAAGGCAACAAAGTCGTGCAGGCGCCCAAGGAGCCCCCGAAGAAGACGGATCAGAAATGCCCGAAATGCGGCGCGTTCCTGCTTATCCGGAAGAGCCGTACAGGGGACGAGTTTTACGGCTGCGAGAAATACCCGAGATGCCGCTTCACACGCCCGATGGAACTCGGACTGAAATGTCTGCGGCCCGGCTGCGACGGCGACCTCGTCAGCAAAGTGGCGCGCGGCCGCCGTTTCATCGGTTGCGCAAAACATCCGGACTGCAATTTTGCCGTGTTCGGGAAATTGGACAAGGACACCGCCTGTCCCAAGTGCAAGAATCCCTGGACTTACACGACGAAGTCGAAGACAAAGCCGCCGATGCGGCATTGCCCCGCCCCGGGCTGCGGATATGAAGAACGGCTGCCCGAGGAAGTTGAAGCGGCGGAGTGATGTTCCGGGCGCCGAAGGCCGGCGCCCCAGCATGCCATTCCGAAGCCCGGGATCAGAAGCCATGTCCATCATCGACGTGCTTCAGTTCGTCAATTATCTGAAGGTCGAGCGCGGCTTTTCGCAGCACACGCTCCGGGCCTATCTCAACGATCTCGATCAGTTCTGCGATTTCCTCGTGAACGGCGTGCAGGCCCTGCATCGTCCCGAAGGGGAGCCCCGCCCGAGGGCTTCGCTCGAAGTGATGCGCAACGCCACGAAGAACGAAATCCGCGCGTTCCTCGCGCACGTGCAGACCGGCGGCGGCTCTCCGCGCACCTCCGCCCGGAAACTCGCCGCGATTCGCGCTGCCTTCAAGTTCTTCGTGCGCACGGATCGCCTCGAAAACAACCCCGCCATGAGCGTGAAATCGCCAAAGCTCGGGCGCAATCTTCCGGACGTGCTCTCCATACCCGACGTGACGGCACTCGTGGAAGCGCCGGACAGCGCCACCCCTCTCGGCGTGCGCGACCGCGCCATCCTGGAAACGCTGTATTCGAGCGGCATCCGCGCCAGCGAACTTACGGGGCTGAAGATCGGCGATCTCGACCTCGGCCATGGCGTCATGCGCGTTTTCGGCAAGCGGAAGAAGGAACGCATCGCGCAACTTGGATCGCATGCCGTGAAAGCGCTTGACGCCTACTTCTCCGTCCGCCCCCAACTCGGATCACCCGGCCATGCCATCGCCTTCGTCAACGCCCGCGGCGGTCCGCTCACTTCGCGCAGTGTTCAGCGCATTGTCGAGCGTTATGTGCGCCAGGTGCTCCCCGGGCGCCACGAAGTCTCGCCGCATACGCTGCGCCACACATTCGCCACGCACATGCTCGATGCGGGCGCCGACCTCCGCGTCGTGCAGGAACTCCTCGGCCACGAAAGCCTCTCCAGCACCCAGATCTACACGCACGTCAGCATCGATCGCCTGAAGCAGGTCTACCGCGACGCGCATCCGCACGCCTGACGCGAACAACGGCGATCGCGCGTTTCCCCCGCGCCGCCGACCCCGTCCCGCGCTTCGTTGGAAGCGCCTGAATCATCCGGGTATACTGCCCCCGGAGCAGTCCAGGATGGAGAGAGGGGTGTTCATGTCCAGTCGGAAGGGCACAACAAGGCGGTTTCGGGCAAGATCGAGCCGTGAGACGTTTCGGACTTTCCTCGAAACGCTCGTCGGGGACGATGCCGAAATCCTGTCGCGCGTGCGGATGGATGATGTGCTCGATCGCATCGAGGGCGTCGTCGCGCAGTATCCCGCGCTGATTGCCCTGGGCGTGGAAGCCGCCCTGCTGGCACTGGAGTGGGGAACGCTCCCCGTGCTGCGTACGCGGTGCCGTTTCAGCCGCCTGTCGCGCGAAGAACGCCTGCGCTATCTCGACACATGGGAATACAGCGCCTTCGTGCCTCGGCGAAATGCCCACGTGCTCCTGAAGATGACCGGTCTCACCGCTCTCTTGCGCGAAACGGAATTGCTCGAATCCCTCGGGTACGGAACGTCCATGCGGCATCGCATGGAACGTCCGCCAGAGGGCGAGACAGCGCCATGTCCTAAGGCGGTTGCCTCATGAACAGGATTGACACGGGGATTATTGACGCCGCCGGGCTCGCACGCGATACGGCGGACGCTTGCGATGTGGCCGTGATCGGATCGGGTGCGGGCGGAGCGGTCGTCGCGAAGGAGTTGGCTGAGGGTGGCCTGCGCGTCCTCATCGTGGAGGAAGGCGGCTATCACCCCGTTCACCGCGATCTCGCGCATGAGGCCATCGGCCGGATGTACCGCGATGCGGGCATCACCGCCACTCTCGGCCACCCGATGATTCCGGTTCCGATGGGACGCTGCGTGGGCGGAACAACCACGATAAATTCCGGCACCTGTTTCAGGACGCCGGAACACGTGCTCGTCCGCTGGCGGGGCGAATTCGGGGTGACGGACCTCGCCACTGAACGGATGGCTCGCCTCTTCGCGCGCGTGGAACAGGAACTCCACGTCGAGCCTGCGGATCTCGCCGTGATGAGCCGGCCCAACACGCTCACGGGGGAACTGCTGGACCGGGCAGGCTTGCGCGGCGCGGCATTGCGCCGGAACACGCACGGCTGCGAGGGATGCGGCATGTGCTGCTACGGCTGTACGTCGGGCGGAAAGAAGGCGATGCCGGCCAGCTATCTTCCGAAGGCACTGAAGGCCGGCGCCCGCCTGTACATGAACGCCCGTGTGATACGGATCCGCCGGGGCTGTGGAAACGCCGTGCTGGGGCTCGAGGCCGCCGCGGGCGCGAACCGGCTCACGATCCACGCCCCCATCGTCATTGTCGCCTGCGGCACGATGTTGACGCCGTGTTTGCTCAGGGACAACGGAATCGCACGCGGCAATCCGCACCTCGGCCGGCATCTCACGATCCATCCCGCGAGCAAAGTCGTGGGCGAGTTTGACGAACGCATCGACTCGTGGTCCGGCATTCCGCAAGCCTATTCGTATGATGGCCTGCACGATGACGGCATCATGTTTGAAGGCATCACGATGCCGCCGGATCTCGGCGGCGCCGCGGTGCCGTTCACCGGAGAACACCTCGCGCACTACATCAAGAACTACGCGCACATGGCCCCGTTCGGCTTTCTCATCAGTGACACGGCGGAAGGCCGGATGCGTCGCCTGCCCTTCGCGGGCTATCGCTTCTTCTATTCGCTCACGCCAACCGACGTGCGGCGCATCAAGCGGGCCATATGTTTCCTGGCAAGGCTCTTCCTCGACGGCGGGGCGATTCGCACCTACGCGATGATCAACTCGCGCAACAACGTGTTTTCCGATCGCGCGGACGTGGATCGCTTCGATCGCACGGAATTGCGCGCGAAAGACATCGAGGCAATGGCATTTCATCCGCTGGGAACCTGCCGGATGGCCGGGACGCCCTCGCGGGGCGTCTGCGACGCCCATCAGCAGGTCTTTGACACACCCGGCCTCTATCTCTGCGACGGCAGTGTCGTTCCCACGCCCCTGGGCGTGAATCCGCAGGAGACGATTATGGCGCTCGCCACCCGCCTCGCCGAACACCTCCTCGGAAAGACCCTCGGGCCGGCGGAATGAAACACGGCCTTCACTTGGCCGGGAACCACGCCTTCAGGAACTGGCTCTCCGTGCCCGCGTACGCTGCCTCCGCCAGAAACTCGTTCCCCTGCTGATTGCCCCACGAGTAGTAGAGGATCGTCTTGCCGCCGAATTCGCAGAAGTCCAGATCGGAATTGTTGATGTCCTTCGCCTCGGCTATGCGCTTTCGTTCCTCTTCCGAGAGCTTCGGATTCGCGATCTGCTTGTCTTCAGGCCCCGGCCGCATCATCGGATTCAACGGGCTGCTCTCCCAGTGTTCGAGGTCTTTCGAACGCACGATATGCGGCATGTAGTGTGGGCCGGGATAGGCCTCGAGATAAACCATGTAGTAGCAGCCGTCAAGGAAACGCAACGCGGGACAAGCGCTGTAGCGTTCCTTCGTGTACACGCACTGCGGCGGCATCATGGCCCAGTGCAGGAGGTCTTTGGACTGCGCGAAAAGGTTTGTGAAGCCGTTGCCGACCCAGTCCGCCGGTTCGCCGAATTCAATGGCCATCACGTAGCCGTCCGGTCCGCGGCACACGGACGTGTTGAAGATCTTCGCCTTCGGCACTTCGAGGGCGGTCCCGTGCTGCCAGGTCTTGAGGTCGGTCGACCAGAAGGCCTCGATCGTATTCGCGCCCCACTCCTTCACCCCGTAAACATACATCGTATCGTTGGCAGCGAACGCGCAGCCCAGGTGATATCCGAGCGCAAAGGGTTCCGTGGCCGCCCCCGTGGCGATCGAAACGAAGCGGAAACAGGCCTGCTTCACGGGATTGTGCTTGTAGTTGTCCCGGACATATTCGAAGCGAAGCAGCGTTCCGTGCCAGACGATCGGCGTCACTTCAACCATGTCGCACTCGACGGCGCCGCGCTTCTCAATCGCGGGCGCGTCCGCCAGTGCCTCGGCCGCCATCGTGGCCAGCAACAGCGTCAGCAGTGCACGCATCCTTATACCCTCCCGTGTTGATGCGGCTCACGCTAACAGGTCTGGCCTCGGACGTGCAAGACCGGTTGCGCGGCTTGCCGCGTGGCCCGGCGAATGCGCTAGAATACGGGCCGCGAATTCGAACACGCATGCCCTGACCTCAACCCGGCTTGGGAATCCCAATCATGATGAGAAACCTGTTCTTCTGCTGTGCGGCAGTGATGGCCTCGGGCGCATTCGCGCAGAGCGCGCAGGTGGGCGCCGATACAAACGCGCCGGCCAGCGGCACGCTCCGCGTCGAGTACGTGCAGTATCGTCCGGCCAAGTGTGAGACGGAAAAGATCACCGAGTTCGAGAACGAGTTTCTGAACCAGGGGGGCCTGGTCTATGTCTACTTCCGGAACCTTGGCGACAAACCGGTCGATCTGTATTTCTGGCGCGTCAACAACCGCGACGAATCGTACTATCGGATGAATCATCTCGTCGCGTGGGACCGGACCCACAACAAACACGTGAAGCCCAATGAGATGGGGGTCCTCGAGATTAACGCGACGTCGCCGGATTTCGGGCCGGGAAAGCCGTTCAAGTTCCTGTACATGCCGCGAAGCGAGCGGGCCACGGCGCGCTACGAGGGCGTGCTGAATCCGGACCCAGTCCAGATCGCGTACATCCAGATGCTGCCGGGGATGAAGGAGATGGAAGTGCATGTTCGGAACCGCGGCAAAGACACGCTGTCGCTGGACAACCTGGCCGTGGAGGGTCACGCCGTGGCTTCCGTGGCCTGGGTGGGACAGGAATTGGATGCCCCCGGCCACGCCATCGCGCACGTGACGCTCGGCGAAGCGCTGCAGCCGGGAGAACTCGCGATCGTGCGCGTCGACGTGCGGAAGGGCAGGGACACCCGCGCGATCTACGCGCATCGCCGCGCCTATGAAGACTTCTTTCCCATTGGCACGTGGACGTCCAATCCGGGCGAGTACGAAACCCTGCGCAGGCTCCATATCGAGACGGTGGTGCGCGGCGGCCGTTCGGACGATCCCTTCTACGCCGGCGATGCGGCGAAATATGGATTCCGCACGATGGTTCACACGGGCCTGCCCGTGGACGTGGACGAGGTCCGCGATCTCGGGAAGCATCCGGCGGTGCTGTGCTGGATGCTGCAGGACGAACCGGATTGGACGATTCCGGCCAACGTCATGCTTTTTGCGGATGACACGGTTCGGCGCTATGCCCCGGAGAAGCCAACCTTCATCACGCTGTGCCGCAACATCAAGATGATGGAATATGCGCCGATCTGCGACATTCCGTGCCAGGATCACTATTCCGTGACGGCGCCGTCGAGCAGCAAGTGGCCGAAGGCCTATGGGACACGCCTCGAAGAGACGGCGTACTACACGAACGATCTGAAGTACGCGTCCGAGCCTAAGCCGATCTGGGTGTGGTCCCAGGCGATGGCGGATTGGGGCGAGCGTCCGAAACGCCCGGTGCCCACGCCCGACGAGCTGGCGGCGCAATTGATCCTGAACATCGGCCGGGGCGCCAAGGGCATCCTGTGGTTCAACTACGGAAGCAAGATCGCGGACAAGTTTCCCGACGTGCGCGATGCGATGCAGGGCTGGGGGCGCGTCATGGCGGTCTTGCGCAATGATCTGCTCGCGTCGGAGTTCGTGGACGCGCACGTGAAGGCGCCGAAACTCGTGGATGTCGCGCCGCTGGTCACGCGCGACAAGCTCATCGTGTGCCTGACGAATCTGGACTATCAGATTGATCCGCAGGCCTATCCGTTCGCAGAGAAGAAGGACGTGAAGCTGAAGCTTCGCGTTCCTTCCTGGATACAACCGAAGGCCGCGTTGCGCGTGTCACCGGACGGCATCCAGCCGGTGCCGTTTCATACGAAAGGCGCCAAGGCGACCGTGGACGCGGGCACGCTCACGTCCTGCGGCGTGATCGTGCTCTGCAACCGGGCCGAAAGCGAAGGCGAACTCCGCAGCGCGTTTCAGCAGGCCATCGCGGACGAAACACGGGCGTATTAGCGGCTGCGCCTGCGCTCAGCTCCGGGTTACGTTGTCCTGAAGGCTGTCGTAACCGGCGGAGTTGTACGCCGGGAGGCTCGAGCTGCCCATCAGGTGAATATCGATGGCGCGCGCGGCTTCACGCCCCTCATGAATCGCCCAGACAACCAGAGACTGCCCGCGGCGCGCGTCACCCGCGGCGAAGTAGCCGGGGCGGGAGGTCATGAAGTTCGCGTCAACTTTGATCGCCAGTCCGAAGCGGTTCTTGGCCATCTCAATGCCGAGCTGCTCCGCGAACGCGCCGGCTTCGGGCTGGGTGAAGCCCATGGCGAGCAAAACCAGCTGACAGGGGATGCGCATTTCGCTGCCGGGAATCTCCGTCATCTTCCGCCGGCCTTGCGCGTCGGGCGCGCTCCAGTCGATCTTGACGGCATGCAGCGCCGCAACGTTCCCCGCCCCGTCATCCTCGAATTGCTTCGTGAGCATGCAATAGGCGCGCTCCCCGCCCTCCTTGTGGCTCGAAGACGTCTTGAGCGTGAACGCATAATTCGGCCAGGGATTGTCGGGGGCGCGTTCCACGGGCGGTTTGGGCAGCAACTCAATGTTCAGCAGCGACCGGCACTTCTGGCGGATGCTCGTGCCGACGCAATCGGAGCCGGTATCGCCGCCGCCGATGACTATCACGTCCTTGTCCGTGGCGAGGATCTCGAGATCCTCGATAGTCTTTCCCAGCAGCCGTTTGGTTTGCTGCGGCAGGAACTCCATGGCGGCGTGAATGCCCTTGAGATTCGCGCCGGGCACGTTCATGCCGTCGAACGTGCGCGCCACCGTCGAGCCGATGGTGATGAGCACGGCGTCAAATTGATCCAGCTCGGACAGCGGCACGTTCTTGCCTACTTCGGCGTTCATCCGGAATTCGACGCCCTCCTCCTTCATCTGGTTGACGCGGCGAAAGACGACTTCCTTGCTCAGCTTGAACGCGGGGATGCCGTACGTGAGCAGCCCGCCGGCCTCATCGGCCCGTTCGTACACGACCACGTTGTGGCCGGCCCGATTGAGTTGCTGGGCTGCTGCGAGCCCGGCGGGCCCCGACCCGATCACCGCGATGCGCTTTGAGGTGCGCTGTTCGGGTAGCTCGGGGGTAATCCAGCCTTCGCGCCAACCGCGCTCGGCGATCTCGCGCTCGATCATCTCGATCGTCACCGGCGGCTCGTTGATGCCGAGAACGCAGGCATGTTCGCACGGCGCCGGGCAAACGCGGCCCGTGAACTCGGGGAAATTGTTCGTGGAATGCAGAACGCGCAGGGCTTCCTTCCAGTCATCGTCCTTCACGAGGTCATTGAAGTCCGGAATCTGGTTTCCCAGCGGGCAGCCGTTGTGGCAGAAAGGGATCCCGCAGTTCATGCAGCGGTAGGCCTGCTCGCGGAGCTTCTCCGGCGGGAGCGGCTGGACGAATTCCCGGAAGTGCTGAATCCGTTCCTCGACGGGAGCCTCCGAAGCCACTTCGCGCGTGAACGTCATGAAGCCTTTTGGTTTTTCAGGAAGCATGCACGATCTCCTGCCGTTGTTGCGCGTGCTGCTCGAGGACGCGCGCGTATTCGCGCGGCATCACCCGCACGAACTTCGTCATTTCCGTGTCCCAGTGGTCCAGGAGTCGCTGTGCGGCGGGACTGCCGGTGTATTCGAGGTGCCGTTCGAGCATGCTGCGGATCTCGGGGAGGCTCTTTTCGTGGAGCGGTTTCAGATCAACCATGCCCTTGTTGCAGCGGACTTCGAAATCGCCCTCGGCATCGTACACGAAGGCAATGCCTCCGCTCATGCCCGCGGCAAAGTTCCGGCCCGTCTTGCCGAGAATAAGCGCGCGGCCGCCCGTCATGTACTCGCAGCCGTGATCGCCGACGCCCTCGACCACCGCCCACGCCCCGCTGTTGCGGACGCAGAAACGCTCGCCCGCGGCGCCGCGGAAATAGGCCTCGCCGCTCGTGGCCCCGTAGAGCGCCACATTGCCGACGATGACATGTTCCTGCGGATTGCCGCCGGCTTCTTCGATATGCTTGATGAATGCTGCCGGCGGGGACACGATGAGCGTGCCGCCGGAGAGCCCCTTGCCCAAATAGTCGTTTGTCTCGCCGATCACATTCAGCGTGACCCCCTGAATGGCGAACGCGCCGAAACTCTGCCCGGCGCAGCCGTGGCAGTCGATCCAAACCGTGTCTTTGGGAAGCTGCCCCGTGTACATGCCGAGCCGATAGCGCCGGGTGAGTTCGCTCGAAAGCATCGTACCGACAGTGCGGTGCACGTTTCGGATGTCGATCGAAAACCGGACCTTCTCCTTGCGCTCGAGGGCGGGCGCGGCCAGCTTCATGATCTCGTGATCCAGCGCCTTGTCAATCCCGTGGTCCTGGGTCTTGCTGCAGTGCAGTGTGGACCCGTCCCAGGGCTGCGCCACGTAGAGCACGCGGGAGAGGTCGAGCAGGCTCGCCTTCCAGTGTTCGGGCAGCGGATCGTATTCAAGCAGGTCGGCGCGTCCGATCATCTCGTTCAGCGTCCGGAATCCGAGCTGGGCCATGATCTCGCGGAGTTCTTCCGCGACAAAGAAGAAGTAGTTCACGACGTATTCCGGTTTGCCCGTGAACTTCTTGCGCAGTTCCGGATCCTGAGTCGCAATACCGACCGGACACGTATTGAGATGGCACTTGCGCATCATGATGCACCCGCTCACGATGAGGGGCGCCGTGGCAAACCCGAACTCGTCCGCACCCAGCAGTGCGCCGATGGCGACGTCGCGCCCCGTCTTGAGTTGGCCGTCCACCTGAACCCGGATGCGGTCGCGCAGGTCATTTTCCACGAGCACCTGATGGGTTTCGGCGAGGCCCAGTTCCCACGGCAGGCCGGCGTGCTTGATGGAGGAGACGGGTGATGCGCCCGTGCCGCCGTCGTAGCCGCTGACAAGCACGAGGTCGGACTTGCCCTTCGAAACCCCCGCGGCGATCGTGCCGACGCCGGCCTCCGAGACGAGCTTGACGGACACTTTGCCGTGCACATTGGCGTTTTTGAGATCGTGAATCAGCTGGGCGAGATCCTCGATCGAGTAGATGTCGTGATGCGGGGGCGGTGAAATCAGCTCGACGCCGGGCGTCGAATAACGCACCTTGGCAATCTCGTCGAAGACTTTGTGGCCGGGCAATTGCCCGCCTTCGCCCGGCTTTGCGCCCTGGGCCATCTTGATCTGGAGTTCGTCGGCATTGACGAGATACTCGTTCGTGACGCCGAAGCGCCCGGAAGCGACCTGCTTGATGGCGCTTCGGCGGATGTCGCCGGAGTCATCGGGTTCGAAGCGCTTCGGGTCTTCGCCGCCTTCGCCCGTGTTGCTGCGCCCGCCGAGGCGGTTCATGGCGACCGCGAGCGTCTCGTGCGCCTCTTTGCTGATCGAGCCGAAGGACATGGCGCCGGTGCAGAAACGTTTGACGATTTCGGCGGCAGGCTCCACTTCTTCGAGGGGGACGGGCGTGCCCGCCTTGAACTTCAGGAGGCCGCGCAACGTGGCCAGGGTGCGGCTCCGGTTGTTGACCTCCTCCGCAAACTGCCTGTACGCCTCCCGGCTGTTTTGACGCGTGGCTTGCTGGAGCGTGGAGACGGTTGCGGGATTCCATTGATGGAAGTCGCCGCGCTGCCGCCAGCGATAGGCGCCGCCGGGCTCGAGTTCATCCACGCGTGCGCGGCGCGGCGGATAGGCGAGGGCATGACGCAGAAGGGTTTCGCGCGCAATCTCGGGCAGGCCGAGCCCGCCGATGCGGGACACTGTGCCCGTGAAGCAGCGGTCGATGACGTGCGTGTGAATGCCGACGGCCTCGAAGATCTGCGCGCAGTGATAGCTGTGCTGCGTCGAGATGCCGATCTTGGCCATGATCTTCAGCAAGCCTTTTTCGATGGACTTGATAAAGTTCTTCTGCGCCTTCCCGGGATACTCTTCCTCAAGGATGCCCTTGTCGATGAGATTGTCTATGGTTTCGAGCGCGAGATACGGATTGACCGCGCCCGCGCCATAGCCCGTCAGCAGCGCAAAGTGGTGCACTTCGCGCGCTTCGCCCGTCTCGATAATGAGTCCGCACTCCGTGCGCTTGTGCGCGCGCACGAGATGCTGATGCACTGCGCCGACAGCCAGCAGGCTCGGAATGGGCGCATGCTTTGGGCCGGCGCTGCGATCGGAGAGGATGAGCAGGCTTATGCCCTCGTCTACCGCCGCCTCCGCTTCGCGGCACACGCGATCCAGCGCGGCCTCGAGGGCCTCCGCGCCCTTGTTCGCCGGGAACAGCGTGGAAATGACGGCCGACTTGAGGCCGGGCTTCCGATAGTTCTTGAGATACTTCAACTGGGCATTGCTCAGCACCGGAGACTCGATGTGCAGCCGCTGGCAGTCTTCTGCGCATTCGCCCAGCAAGTTCCCCTCGCGGCCAATGTCCATTTCGAGGGACATGACGATTTCCTCGCGAATGGAGTCGATCGGAGGATTAGTCACCTGCGCAAAGAGTTGCTTGAAGTAGTTGAACAAGGCCTGCGGACGCGTCGACAGCACCGCGAGCGAGGCATCATTGCCCATTGAACCGACGGGTTCTTTGCCGTCGCGGGCCATCGGAATCAACAGAATGTCGAGGTCTTCCTGCGTGTAGCCGAAGATTTGCTGGCGCTTGAGCAGTGGCGTCGCCTCCACGGCCGGAACGATTTCCTGGACGTGCGCCGGCAGCACCGGGCGATGCACGTTCAGCCAGGCGCGGTACGGCTTGCGGCCGGCCAGCTTCTCCTTGATTTCAGCATCGTCCACGATCCGCTGTTCCGCCGTGTCGATGAGGAACATGCGGCCCGGTTCGAGACGGCCCTTCCGGGCGATCCGGTCCTGCGGCACATCGAGCACGCCGGCCTCGGACGCCATAATCACGCGATTATCTTCCGTCACCCAGTACCGCGACGGCCGCAGCCCGTTCCGGTCGAGCACGGCCCCGATGCGCACGCCGTCCGTGAAGGCAATCGACGCCGGGCCGTCCCACGGCTCCATCTTCGCCGCGTGGTATTCATAGAACGCCCGCTTGTCGTCGGCCATGGTTTCGTGGCCGCTCCACGGCTCGGGAATCATCATCATCATGGCATGCTGCACGGAGCGTCCGCCGCGCACAAGCAGTTCGAAGGCGTTGTCGAAGATGGCGGAGTCGCTGGCGCCAACCGTGAGCACGGGAATCAGCTTCTTGATGTCGTCGCCGAAGACCGGACTCTCGATGTGGTGCTCGCGCGAGCCCATCATGTTGATGTTGCCGCGCAGCGTGTTGATTTCGCCGTTGTGGGCGAGGAAACGGAAGGGATGCGCCAGCGGCCACGACGGCAGCGTGTTCGTGCTGTACCGCTGATGAACCATGGCCAGGGCGCTGTCCATTTGCGGGTTGGCCAGGTCCCCGAAATACGCGTCAAAGGCGTCCGGCAGGAAGAGCCCCTTGTACACGATCGTGCGTGCGGACAGGCTCGTGAAGTAAAGCTGGCTGCGGCCCTCGAGGGAGGAACTCTGGATGAGATGCGAGGCAACCTTCCGGATGACATACAGCTTGCGTTCGAACGCCTCGATGTCCAGGCCCGGCGCGCGCCCGATGAAGACCTGCCGCATGACCGGTTCATTGCGCCGTGCAAGCCAGCCGATCACCGAAGAATCGCGGGGAACTTCGCGCCAGCCAAGCAGCATCTGCCCTTCATCGGCGATGGTCTTGTTGATCGCGGCCACGCAGGCCTCGCGCGTCGGCGCGTCCTGCGGCAGGAAAACCATGCCCACCCCATAGGCGCCGGGTTCCGGCAGGGTGAATCCGAGTGTTTCGGCCTCTTCCGCGAAAAAGCGGTGGGGAAGCTGCAGCAGGATGCCGCACCCGTCGCCCGTCTCGGGGTCGCAGCCGCACGCGCCGCGATGCGTCAGGTTCACCATCACCTGCAGCGCCTGCGTGATGATGTCGTGCGAGCGCCTCCCGTCGATGTTCACCAGGAAGCCGACGCCACAGGCGTCATGCTCGAAACTCGGGTCGTATAAGCCTTCGCTGGAAATGGTTCGCATTACGTGATGGGTTGTCCTTTCGTGTCGCCCCATGAGTGCACATGCCCGTTTCACTGCAGTAAACACCGGAGCCGCGGGAACTTTGACCGCACGGTGCATCTCAGAGCTATGATACCTGAAGCTTGGCCGCCGGATAAAGTTTCAAACTAAGAATAATGCTATAAAAATCCAGAAAAGCGACCGTATGGACAGTTTCTGTGAAGAAAAACAAATTTGCTGTCCAAAATCATACCGAATGGTAGCATTTTTGCCCTATCGAGAGGCATTCTCACAAAGTTATGGGGGACGCTCGCTAACGACATAAAACCGGGCACGCTGATCCCGCCGGTGAAGAACAAAATGCTTCTCTCAGACGGGGCATGAGCGCTCCATTTCGCATGTCCGGAAACGCGTCGATGTTACCCAATCGCTCGAGTCCCGGGCGCTTACGCATCACGCAGGGTTTGTCGGCGGCTTCAACTCGTAGCAGGCGGCTTCCTCGGCGTTGCGCACGAAGAGTTTCCCGTGTGCAATCACAGGATGATTCCAGGTTTTGCCTGGAAGCGCATTGAAGCGCGCGATCTCCATGAAGTGCTCCGGCACGGCCTGGACGAGGGCCAGGTCGCCCGTCTCGCTGAGGATGAGGAGCAGGTTGAGGTCTGCGATGAGCAAGAGCTGGCCGCCGTAACGCGTTCCTTCCCAGCGGCGTTCGCCGGTCTGGATATCGATGCAGTCCAGGCGGTCGCCGTCGAAGCCGTAGTAGTGGCCCTTGTGCAGGACCCCGTCGTTGAAGTAAGGACGGAAACGCTTGTTCGTCCAGACTTCTTCGAGATTCCAGGAGGCGCCTGCTTGTTCGACGCGGATCAGGCGCGACCCGCTGACCCCGGTGGCGCCGAACATGACGGCCTCTCCGTCCACGACGAGCGGCTGGATGCAGCGCGGATTCGTCTTCACTTTCCAGGGATGTTCCCACAGGGGCGCGCCGGTTTCCGGGACGAAGGCCTGCAGGCCGAAATCGCTGACCATCAGCACCTGGGGCACGCCGCGGATCACGGCGAGATGGGGAGAGGTGTAGGCGGACGCCCCATGGCCGCCGGTCCAGGCCACTTCGCCGGTGGCGCAGTCGTAGGCGATGGCATTCTTCCCTTCATGCCCGCACGTGAACTCGATGACGCGATTTCCCACAATCAATGGCGAACTCGAGAAGCCGTAGCCGGGGACTTTCGTGTCCGCATCCTTGGCGAGATCGCGTTTCCAGATCGTGTTTCCCGTGGAGGCATCGAGGCATTGAAGCACGCCGGTGGCGCCTTGGGTATAGAGGTTGCCCTGGTCAAACGTGGGCGTCGCCCGCGGCCCGAGGCCCATTGTGTCCTCGAAACGCGCTGCAACCCGGTTCACCCAGACCGGCTCGCCCGTGGCGGCCCGGTAACACGTCACGAGTTCATCTCCGCCGCGCTGCTCCTGGGTGAAGAGGAAATCGCCGACCGCGGTGAACGAGGACCAGGCCGGGCCGATCTTTCGGCGCCACAACTCGCGGGGCGGCGTGCTCCAATCCGTCGAGAAGCTCACGCCCGTGAGCCGGCCGTCCCGGGCCGGGCCGCGAAACGCGGGCCAATCGCCCGGCCCGGCTGCGGCGGGAAGCGCGGCCGTTTCATGCACCTCGGCGAGCGGGAGTGCCGCGGAACGCTCGGCCTCGCTCGGGCTCCAACGCCAGGACACGAGCGGCGCCAGATTGCCGCCCACGGTGTCCGCGCGCAGGGCGCTGAAGAGGCCGGTGCATGCGGCCACGAAGGCGAGCACAATCCAACGGCGGGCCGGCCAGCGAAGGCGAACCGTGATCGCCAGCAGGAAGACCGCGCCAATCGTCATCGCGGGCACGGCGTAGACGAGAAGCATTTCGCCGTTGCGCTCCTGGGAAAACACGATGCAGGCCAACGCCGCGACCAGCACGGCAAGGCCGAGCAGGCGGTCGCGGAACGGGGCGCGGCTCGCGGCCAGCCACCAGAGGAGGAGGAGGATCGTTCCGAAGAGCGGGACGACCGCCAGGCCGACGACGCTCTGGATATTCGTCGAGCCGAGTCCCGCGAAGGCGTAGGACACGGCCACTTGCAGCAGCACCAGGACGATCGCCGGCCAGAGGCGCAGGCGCAAGACGGGGTTGCTACGATTGTCTTCGGGAAGTGCGGTGTTCTCTGAATCGGAGGGAGTGGTCATGATGGCACCTCAACTGTGAATGGCGAACGCGATATTATCGACAAGTCTCCCTTTGGGAACAACTCAGGCCCTGCCCGCTTCACCCGGACCCAACCGCGCACATTGTCGGGCCGCGCTGCATTCCTGCCAGCCGATCGAATAGAATCTGCTAAGGGAGCAGCGAATCCCCCCGGCCTTCATCAGGAAGTGTGCGGCCGGCGGCGGAAGAAAGGCGGCAGAGATGCAGGGCTGTATTGTGTTGGGCGTATTGCTCGCAACGAGCGCGGCGGGTGCGCAGGAGGTTCCGGGAGGGCCTATGCCGGAGAAGATGATCGGGATGTACGTGCATCAACATTGGGCGTACAAACATCCCTATGCGGCGCGTACCTGGACCCTCGAGGATTGGCGAGGCTACGCCGACGGGCTCCACAGGCTCGGCTACAATACAGTGATGATCTGGCCCGTGCTCGAGACAGTGCCGGAGCCGCCTACCCCGAGCGATCGCGCCAACATCGAAAAGATCGCCCAGGTGATCGACCTGCTCCACAATGAGTTTGGAATGAAGGCCCTGCTGACTATTTCGCCGAACGCCGCCGCCAAGAGCGATGTGGCCGCGAAATACACGTTTGAGGAACGCCCCTTCTTCTACTGCGACTTCCGCGTGGACCCGGGCGACGCCGTGGCGCTCGGCAGAATGATTGCCTGGCGCGAGGAACTCCTTCGTCCGCTGGCCAGGATGGACGGGCTCGTGATCATCGACAGCGATCCAGGCGGTTACCCGGGTTCGACGGCGCTCGAGTTTGTCTATCTCCTGTCGGCGCACCGCAAGATGCTCGATCGGCTGCGTCCGGGCATCGAACTCACTTACTGGATCCACGTGGGCTGGGAGGCGTATTGCCGCTACTACGCCACCGCGGAGTTTGCCATGGGTCCGGACGAGGAGATTGCAGACACGGTGCGCCTGCTCGCCGCGCAGCACCCGGAGCCCTGGGGATTGACGGGCGGGCGGCTTCCGGCGATCATCGCCATGGGGCAAGGCGGACGGATGTTCTCCTTCCCGTATGGCGCCATCGAGGGCGAGCCCTCCTTTCCGATGACGAACTTCGGCGGTGATGGCGCCTATAACACGGGCAAGTCGCCAGGACCCCGCGGCATCATGGGGAACGCGCAGACCCACTGTGTTCAGCTTCCGAACACGTTTGCCTTCGCGCGGGGTGCGCAAGGGCTGCCCTGCGCCGAAGCGGACTATCTCCAATTCGCGCAGGATCTCCTCCCGGGGCATGGCGAGACGATCCTTGCGGCATGGCGCGCGCTCTCGGGCGTGGACGCAGCACAAATGGCCGAGGCGAAATCCAAGCTCGCGGCCATGGCGGCCGGACCCCTCACGCCGGGACCGCTGAAAGGGTTGCTGCTGGGCGAGCCGCAGCGCTTCGTCAACGACCTGCTGATGCAGCTCGATTTGCGCGCTACGCTCGAAGCGTTCCATGCCGCCGTCTTCGCCGAGCCCCTGGACAAGGCTCAGACCGCGGCGTCGCTCGCGGCGTTTGTGGCCGCGGCCGAGGCCTGGCAAGGACAGCACGGCTATAAGAACAACTGGTATTGGCCGCGGATGGAAGAAGCGTTGCGCAAGCTTGACAATAAAGACGTGAACAAGGCACTGGATGCACGGGACTATACGGGGGAAGGCAGCACGCCTTTTGAGAAAGTCCAAAGCGGCTTCTATCAAGTGGAGACGTATACTCCCGGGCTGATAGACGCGATGAAACGCGCCTTGGGCACGCTTCGTTAGCCGAAAGGCGCGGGTTTCGGAACTTCCCGTCCAGCGCGGGGTTGAAAGAGGCGGACAGGGGCAATCCGAGCTATCCCCAAAGCGTACGCCTCGTCCGGGAAGGAACTTCGCATCATGCAGCGCAGCCACGGAGTGACGGCGGCCTTGTTGGGGTCCATGATCCTGGCGGTGTGCTGCGCCGGGTGCGCCCAGCGCACCAGCGGGGCTAGCCTCCGGCCGGGCCTGCCCCCGCCCAGCCTGACACCGCCCGGAGTTGTCCTCGATCATTCGCCCGCCGCGTCGGGGCGCTACATCGGGTCCCCCGGAATCGCGGTGCTTTCCAGTGGCGAATATCTGGCGAAGGACGATGTCTTCGGACCCAACAAGCCCAAGCCGCGCCTGACACGCATCTTCGCGTCCAAAGACCGCGGTCTGACGTGGGCGCACCGCAGCGATGTCTATGACGTGGCGTGGGCCTCCCTCTTCGTGCACCGCGATGCGGTCTACATGATGGGCACGAACAAGCCTTACGGAAAGGCCGTCATCCTGAAATCCGTGGACGCGGGCGCAACTTGGACCGATCCGGTGGACAGCAAGTCCGGGCTCCTGTTCAAGAGAGGCAGCTTTCACTGTGCGCCTGTCCCTGTCCTTGAACACAAGGGCCGTCTCTGGCGCGCGATGGAAGATGCTTCGGGCCCAGGGGGCTGGGGCTATCGTTTCCTGGCCTTCATGATGTCCGCGCCGGTTGACGCCGACCTGCTTGATGCGGATTCCTGGACTTCCAGCAATGCCATTGGACACTCATCGGAATGGCTTGGCGGACAATTCGGCGGTTGGCTCGAAGGGAATGCGGTGGCGGCGCCGGATGGACACATCGTCAACATACTGCGCGTGAGCCGTACCCCGGAAGGGGAAACCGCGGCCATCATCCGCATCAGTGAAGACGGCAAGACGGCCACTTTCGACCCCGAACACGGCTTCATTCCCTTCCCGGGCGGTTCTGTTAAGTTCACGATCCGCCATGATCCCAAGACGAATCGCTACTGGGCCTTGAGCAATGCGATGTTGCCACAACATAAGTTCATCGTTCCCAGCCGCGTGCGCAACGCACTCGCCCTCGCCAGTTCGGCGGATCTGCGCCAATGGGACATCAACTGCGTCTTGCTCTATCATCCTGACCGCGCGCGTCACGGATTCCAGTACGTGGATTGGCTCTTTGACGGCGACGACATCATTGCCGTGAGCCGCACCGCGTACGACGATGCCGAGGGCGGGGCGCACAATCAGCACGACGCCAACTATCTTACGTTTCACCGCTTCCCGAATTTCCGTTCCTTGTCCATGCAGGATTCCGTGGTTGCACCACAGGCGCCGGTCAAGAAACGAAAGATCCGCTGAGCCGCGCCCACACCCGCGAGCGAAGCACGGGACGCAGCAATTGACCTGGGTGAAATGCTACGCCGGCCCGGGACAGAATCCATCTTCCGTGCTTTCAGCGGGGCAATAGTGATATCCGCCTGAATTGAAGAATTGGATCACCCGAAGCAATTCGGACAGATTGATAAACCAGTCTTGGGGACTATAGTCGCTGTTGTGGAATGCGCAACTCTGAGCGCCCGGTCCAGGAGCGAAGCCGTCTTCTGTTCCCGCCTCGCAGTGGAATCCGGCCGAGTTGAAGAACTGGATGATACGCAACAGCTCCGACAAATCAACGATGCCGTCCTGATTCGGATCGGCACTGAGGTAGCCGTCGTTTGGTTCACCTTCGCCCTCACCTT
>CAILVY010000231.1 GCA_903837785.1 Candidatus Hydrogenedentota bacterium | reverse complement strand
TTCATCATCTTCTTCATCTTGTCGAAATCTTTGAGCAACGCGTTCACGTCCTGGACCGTGAGGCCGCTGCCCGCGGCGATCCGGCGCCGCCGGCTTCCGTTGATAATCCGGGGATTGCGCCGCTCGTAGGGCGTCATCGATCGGATCAACGCTTCCGTGTACTTCAACTCGTCTTCCGGGACGCCCATCTGCGGCATCATCTTGTTCAGCCCGGGGATCTTCTTCAGGAGATCGCCCATGGGACCCATCTTCTTCACCTGCTGCAATTGCTGCAAAAAGTCCTCGAGGTTCCAGTCCGCCTTGCGGACCTTCTCCTGGAACTTGATCGCCTGCTCGCGATCCACCACCTCCTGCGCCTTCTCCACGAGCGAAACCACGTCGCCCATGCCGAGAATCTGATCGGCCATCCGCTTCGGATGGAACGGCTCCAGCGCATCCAGCTTCTCGCCGGTCCCCACGAACTTGATGGGGCAACCCGTCACCTCGATGAGGCTGATCGCCGCGCCGCCGCGCGCATCGCCGTCCATCTGCGTCAGTATCACGCCCGTGAGCGGCAGCGCGTCGTGGAACTGCTTCGCCGAACGGACCGCGTCCTGTCCGGTCATCGCATTGGCCACGAAGAGGATTTCGTGCGGCTTCACCTGTCCGGCGATCTGCCGCACCTCCATCATCATGCTTTCGTCCACGTGCAGCCGGCCCGCCGTATCGAGCAGGATCGTGTCACAGCCGCGCATCTGCGCTTCGCCGCGCGCCATCACGCACGTGTCCACCGGGTTGGCATGCTCGCCCAGGCTGAAAAACTCGGCGCCCGCCTGCTTCGCCACAATCTCCAACTGTTTGATGGCCGCCGGGCGGTAGACGTCCGCGCCGACCAGCAGGGGCTTGTGCCCCTTCTTCTTGAGCATCATGCCCAATTTGCCGGCCGTGGTCGTCTTGCCTTGTCCCTGGAGACCCACGAGCATCAGGATCGTTGCGCCCGATTCCGCGCGCCGCAACCCTTCATGCTTCTCGCCCATGATCCGCACCAGCTCGTCATGGACTATCTTGACTATCTGCTGTGACGGGTTGATGCTGTCCAGCACCCGCTGCCCGTCCGCCTGCGTCTGCACGTCGTCGATGAAGCGCTTGACAACCTTATAGTTGACATCGGCTTCCAACAGCGCCACGCGGATCTGCTGGAGGCCGTCCTTCATGTTCTTCTCGGTCAGGCGGCCCTGTCCGCGAATATCCTTGAAGGCTTGTTCCAGCCGTTTTGTCAGGTTCTCAAACATGAATCCACTGCGTGGTCTATTGGGAGTTCGTCCAACACCGGTGTTCAGGCAGATCACACCCGCACAGGGTGAGTACTCTAGCATATAAACGACCGCCGATTCAAGAGTTAGCGCGCATTCCGGCCGCGCCGTTTCCCGGAACCTCCCGCCATGCCTCCGGAGGCTTGGCCGGATTGAACGAAAGCGCTCGGAAATCTATGATTAACGCCGGCACCAGCATGAGGAGGAAGGGCCATGAACCGTCGGGATTTCATCAAACGATCCACTGCGGGCGCCGCCTTGGCGCTGGCCGCCGGCGCCGCAAAACGGGCCCGGGCCGACGATGCGAACGACCGGGTGATCCTGGCCGTCATGGGCATTCGCGGACGCGGCGATTTTCTCGCACAGGAATTCGCTCAGCGCAAGGACGTCGAGATCCGCTATCTCGCCGACCCCGATTCGCGCCTCTTTGAAGGCCGCGCCAAGACCATCGAGAAGATCACCGGGAAACGCCCTCAGTGCATCCAGGATTTCCGCCGGGCACTCGACGACAAAGAAGTCGACGCCATCGTCATGGGCACGCCGGATCACTGGCATGCCCTCGGCACGATTCTCGCCTGCCAGGCGGGCAAAGACGTCTACGTCGAGAAACCCACCTCGCACAACATCTGGGAAAGCCGTAAGATGATCGAGGCCGCGCGGAAGTACAAGCGCGTCGTGCAAGTCGGCGCCCAGAACCGCAGCAACGACAACGTGGTCGAGGCCATCGAATACATCCGCAACGGCGGGCTCGGCGACGTGCATCTCGTGCGCGTCCTGAACAGCAAGGAGCGCGAGACTATCGGCAAACAGCCCGACAAGCCCGTTCCGGACGGCGTGGACTACGATATGTGGCTGGGCCCCGCGCCCATGCGCCCGTTCAACGAGAACCATTTCCACTATGCCTGGCACTGGTTCTGGGCGTACTCCGGCGGCGACCTCATCAACGACGGCGTGCATCAGATGGACATCGCGCGCTGGGTCGTGAACCAGAAGTATCCCAAGACGGCAGTCTCTTCCGGCGGCATCTACTATTTCCAGGACGATCAGGAAACGCCCGACACGCACGCGGTGAACTGGGAGTTCGACGGGCTCATGATGGTTTTCGAGCAGGCGCTCTGGGCGCCCTACCTCAAGAAGACCCCGCTCGAACTGCGCGACAACGATGCCATCCCCAACTGGCCGTTCAACGGGACCCGCGTCGAAGTCTACGGCACGAAACAGATGATGTGCCTCGGCCGGCACGGCGACGGATGGCAGGCCTTCGACGCCGACGCCAAGCCCGTCTTCACGAAGCCCGGGCAATTCTCCCCCTCGAACACCGCGCACGGCGGCAACTTCATCGACTGCATCCGCTCCCGAAAACAGCCCGCCGCCGACATCGAAGAACTACACTACTCGACCCTGCTCTGCCACTACGGCAACATCGCGTACCGCACCGGGCGCAAGCTCCACATCGATGTGGCCACGGAAGGCTTCAAAGACGACGCCGACGCCAACGCGCTAGTGAAGCGAAGCTACCGCACTCCGTGGACTGTTCCGGAACAGGTGTGAGGAGCGAAAGGGTCCGGGAGAGACTCCTTCTCCGCAGGAAGCGGATTCTCCCGGAGTTCCTCCTAAACCAGCACCATGTTGTCGCGGTGGACGACCTCGTCGAAGTCGCGATGGCCGAGGATAAGGGCGATTTCTTTGCTCTTGCGGCCCTGGATGCGGCGGAGGTCGCCACTCGAGAAGTTGACGAGGCCCCGGGCGAGGTCGTTGCCTTCGGCGTCGCAGATGCGCACCGCGTCGCCGGGCGAGAACTCGCCGCTCACGGACACAACGCCCGCCGCAAGCAGGCTCTTGCCCTTGTTCACGAGGGCATTATGCGCGCCGCCGTCTATCTTGAGGACGCCGCGCGCCGCGCGGCCGAAGGCGATCCAGCGCTTGCGATGCGAGAGCGCCGTGCGCGCGGGCGCGAACGCCGTGTGCGGGGCGCTGCCTTCCAGGATGCCGTGGAGGATATTGGGCCGCTGGCCGTTGGCGATAACCACGGGCACGCCGGCCGCGCACGCGATCTTCGCCGCCTCGAGTTTCGTCAGCATGCCGCCCGTGGACGCGACACTTCCCGCGCCGCCTGCTGAGGCGAGGATTTCCGGCGTGATCTCCTCCACAACCCAGACGAGCTTCGCGCCCGATTCGCGCGCGGGATTCCTGTCGTACAGCCCGTCCACATCCGTGAGTATGATGAGCAGGCTCGCGTTGATCTTGGCCGCAATGCGCGCTGCGAGCGTGTCGTTGTCGCTGAAGCGCAGTTCCTCGACGGCGGTCGAGTCATTCTCGTTGATGATAGGCACGACCTTCTTCATGTCGAAGATCGCATTCAGCGTGTTGCGCACGTTCAGATAAGTTTCGCGCTTGTCGAGGTCCGCGAGCGTGAGCAGGATCTGCGCGGTGCTCAGGCCCTTGCCGTACGTCTTGAACAACGTCTCGTAATTGTGCATGAGCGTGGCTTGTCCGACGGCGGCCACGGCCTGTTTCTGCGGCAAGGACCCCGGCCGTTCTGTGAGTCCCAACTCGCGCATGCCGCAACCCACCGCGCCCGAACTCACGAGCAACAGGTTCAGGCCGAACTCGTGTTTCAGGAGGCACAGTTCCTTCACCCGCTCTTCCATGACGCGCCCGTCAAAGGCGCGCTTGCCGCTGAGCAGGTTCGTGCCGATCTTGACAACCAGCGTCTTCAGATCTCGGGGATCAGGAGTCATTGCGCGTCGCTTTCCGCTTCCTTCGCCAAGTTACCACGCATTCCAGGTTAATTCAACAGCGCCTTCTTTTGTGCCCCCCAGGGAAATGTGTTTTCGGGAGGGTTGGTTTCGGCGCCACTTGCGCGACGAGCCGGCATGGCGCGTGCGGGGGCTTTAATGGCGAGGCTCAGTCCGGGTGATATTCCATTTCCTCGTCCCCGAGGAAGATGGACTGTCCGGGGCGGGCGCCGAGCCGTTTCAGCGCCTTGAAGAGGCCCATGCGCCGCAGTTGATCTTCGAGGTGCTTCACCGCTTCGCGGTTGTCGAAATCAGTCATGCGCACGGCGCGGATGACACGCACGCCTTCCACCCGAAATCCTTCGGGCGAAGAGGTAATCTGGAAGGGGGCCTGATACGCGTATTCGCGTTCGGGCTCGGGAATCACGATGCGGAGATCGTCGTCTTTCGCCCCTTGAACCTGCGTCCAGAGATCCTCGATCAATTCCGTGATGCCTTCGTGGGTCGCCGCGGACACGAAACGGGCTTCCGGAAAACGCTGCCGGATCTCGTGCACGCGCGCGCGGTTTTCCGTCACGTCCAGTTTGTTGAATGCGAGCACGCGGCGCCGGGTCTCGAAGACGGGGCTGTGCAGGGCGAGTTCATGTTCGAGGACCTGCTGCGTGGCTTCGGGATCCTCATCGCCGAGATCCACGAGGAACAGCAGGACGCGGGTCCGTTCGATGTGCCGGAGGAAATCATGGCCGAGGCCTTTCCCTTGGGCCGCGCCCTCGATGATTCCCGGGATATCGGCGATGGCGAGCGAGCGGTAACCGCTGAGCGGCGCCACGCCAAGGTTGGGCGTGAGCGTCGTGAACGGATAGTCGGCTATCTTCGGGGTGGCCGCGCTGATGGCTGCCAGCAGCGTGCTCTTGCCCGCGTTGGGCAGTCCCACAATCCCCACGTCGGCGATGAGCTTCAGTTCCAGGAGGAATTCCCGCTCTTCGCCCGGTTCGCCCTTCTCGGCGAATTTCGGCCCGCGGTTCGTCGAGGTGACAAAACGCGCGTTGCCCTTGCCGCCCTTGCCGCCCCTGGCCGCGAGGAAACGCTGGCCGTCTTCCACGAGATCGGCCACCGGCGCGCCGGTTTCGAATTCCCGGACCACGGTTCCGCAGGGCACGGCAATGAGGAGGTCTTCCCCGCACTTGCCGTGGCAATCGCTGCCCATCCCGTGCTGGCCGCGCTGGGCCTTCCAGTGGCTGTGGTACGTGACATCGAGAAGGGTCGTTAAACGCGAAGTGGCGGCGAAGTAGACATCGCCGCCATTTCCTCCGTCGCCCCCGTCGGGCCCGCCGAGGGGAACGAACTTCTCTTTTCGGAAACTGCAGCAGCCCTTGCCGCCATGGCCCGCGGTGACCCGGATTCGGACGTGGTCGACAAACATGGCCGCTCCAAAGACGGGCGGATTACTCCGCGGCCGCCACCGGGATTACGTCGACGCATTGCCGCTTCTTGTTCTGGAAGCGGAACTGGACCACGCCGTCGGCCAACGCGAAGAGCGTGTGATCCCGGCCGACGCCCACGTTCTTGCCCGGCCACATTTTCGTGCCGCGCTGGCGAACGAGCACGTTGCCGGCCACGACCGTCTGGCCGCCGTAACGTTTCACGCCCAGGCGTTTGGATTCGCTGTCGCGCCCGTTGCGCGCGGAGCCGCCGGATTTCTTGTGTGCCATGGTACGATCTCCTCTACGCCTGGATCTCTTGGATCTTCAGTTGGGTGTAGCTCTGCCGGTGGCCGATAGTGCGGTGATAGTTTTTCCTGCGCTTGTACTTGAACACGCGGATCTTCTTGAGGCGGCCCTGGCCCATCACCTTGGCGATCACTTTCGCCGAGGACAGCGCCTGCGGATCCACGACCACGCCCTCGTCCTTCGCGACAAGGCGCACCTGGTCCAGTTCCACCGTGCCGCCGACGGGCACATCCAGCTTCTCGACGCGCAGGGTGTCGCCTGGCGCGACCTTGTACTGTTTGCCGCCGGTCATGACAACTGCGTACATGGCTCTTCTCCGTTTCGCTTCGTTTTACCTGATTTGCGTGACAAAATCGATCGCCGCCGCGCGCAGTTCAGCGCACGCGGACAGCGAGGCGAGATAGCTCGACTTCGGATTGCGCGGGCTCGGCAGATTCGTCGTGATCGTCTGCAATCGCCCAAACGCGCCCTCCGCCACCACTTCATGCGAATTCTCCGTCGCATTCGGATCGGCGATGATGCGGACCTTCGTCTCGTAGGGGCCCACGCCCGCCAGACTCAACGCCGCCGCAACATTCACATTGGCCGGGAAACCCTTGGCCGCTTCGAGCGCATTGCCCTCGAAAACCACCTTCGCCTCCGTCAGGCTCATGACGTCAATCGCGTTCTCCACAAGATACGGCGCACCCTGCAGGCCCTTGGGCGGCTTGCGCGTGCTCAGCGTCACGTTGTGCAAGCCGGCTTCCATCGCCGACCGGACGCCGTCGAGCCCGCACAGGGCGCCCGAAGGAACGCGCACCTTGATGTTGTTCTCGCGCGCCTGCTCCAGCAACTCGGGATGGCGCATCAGGCCGCTGACGCTCATGATGAGGCATCCGCGGTGATGCCGGATGGCGGCTTCGATCACATCCTTCACCGCGGCCGCCACGGCGCACTCGACGATGAAATCGGCACGCGCAGCCAGGTCATTCAACTCACAGATTTCTGCATCGAGGTGGAACGTGCGCTGGATCACCTTCGCCCGTTCTTCGTCGATGTCGTTCAGTGCAACCAGCTCCGCCGGAATATTGCCCTTCTGCAGGGCAATACACAGATCAGCGCCGATATTTCCACACCCGACCAAGCCAATCTTCATTGGGGTCATGGGTTTACTCCTCGTCTCCGGACATATCCCACCCGTTTCGCAGCACACCCTCCTCCGGCGCAATGCCAGCGGAGGTTGCCCCGTGGGAGATGGGTTTTCCCAGATGGTCAGGAATCCCAGACACTAACGCGCGCCCGGAAAAGGCGCGCGATATCGCTGTAAACTGAGAAACCATAACATACGCCCGAGGGGCAAGTCAATTTCCGCACCGGTGCGCGCAATCCCATCGGCCCGGTGCAACCGCCCCTCACGACTTGAATAAGTCATCAAGGGACTTGGGTTTGGAACCGGTCGCCCCCGCGTCGCCCAAGAGGGCTTCCAGCGCTTTTCGCGCCTTTTCCCGCTTCACTTCGCTGTGATTCTCGTCCTCGCCCGGCTGCGTGTCCCGGAACTCGAATTCATCGCAGAAATTCGCCCCTTTCCGGTCCCCAACCCACTCCGTGTTCGGAATGTAACACTCGTTGTGGGCGTGCGGATCATGGAACCGGCAGTTCAGGCAGCAGTGCAGATACGCCCCGCACTTCACGCACGTCTCTTTGACGCCGGGCTGCCGTTTGTCGCTGACCCATTCGGTCCCGCATCTGTGACACGCTCTCATACGAAAAATGGTACGGCAAACCCGCCCGGGAATCAAGAGGGGGGAGGGGGGCAACCGGCCGCGCATTCTGGGCGGCCACGGCCGCCGGGGAGGCGTCTCCAGCCCTAACGCAGCAGCGTGGCGAGCCAGGTGGCGGTGTCCGCGTGGATGCTCTCGTAGAGGGTGGGGACGATCCCGAGGATCACGACCCCGGCAAAGAGGAAGGCCTCGGTCACGGCGAGCTTCTTCGTGATGGGTATGCGCCGGGCGTCGGCGTCGGGCGGCTCGATATACATCTGGCGGATCACGCGGAGATAGTAGTAGAGCGAAACCGTGGAATTGACCGCGGCAAGCGCCACGAGCCAGTGGTAACCGGCGCTCGAGGCGATGCTGAAGAGGAAGAACTTGCCGACAAAGCCCGAGAGGGGGGGGATGCCCGCCAGGCTGAAGAGCGAAACCATCATCATGAGCGCCATGATCGGATTCGTCTGCGACAGGCCGCGGTAGTCTTCGATCTCCTCGCGCCCGGTTTCGTTCTGGTACCAGATGATGCAGGTGAACACGCCAAGGTTCGTGACGATGTACACGAGCATGTAGAAGAGCATGGCGGCCACGCCGGCCTCGTTGGGCCCGAGGAAACCGAGCAGGAAATAGCCTGCCTGCGAGACGGCGCTGAAGGCCATGAACCGCTTGATGTTGTGCTGGACGATAGCAACGGTGTTTCCGAGCGTCATCGTGGTTGCGGCAAAGATGGAGACAAGCAGGCTGCCGTCATGCAGCCAGCCGCCGAAGATCCGGAAAAGCACCTGGAACATGAAGGCGAGTCCGACGCACTTCGAGGCTACGGAGAGATAGGCCGTGATGGGCGTCGGCGCGCCCTGATACACGTCCGCGGCCCAGAAGTGGAAGGGGACGACAGTGAACTTCGAGCCGGCGCCCGCCACGAGCATAGCCACGGCAAACCAGAAGGCCGGTCCAACGTGATTGGGCAGGATGCGGCCGATCGCGTCGAGATTCGTCTGGCCCGTGAGCCCGTAGAGCAGCGCCATGCCGTAGACAATGAGCGAGGAGGACAGGGCGGCCAGGATGACGTATTTCAGCCCCGCCTCGCCCGACCGCGCGTCGTCGCGGCGCCAGGCCGCCAGCGCGAACATGGGGATCGTCGCCAGTTCGAGCGATACATAGAACGTGATGAGGTCGCGCGAGGAGATGAGGAACATCATCCCCGCGAGGGTGAACAGGAGGACGCAGTAGTATTCGGCGCGCGCGCCCAGGCCCCGCATGCGCACGCGCGTGTTCCCGTTGAGGACGTCCATGGACAGGATCACCGTGACAAAGGCGGCCAGGATGAGGAGGATGTCGAACCACCACGCGACGGCGTCCACGACAAAGCGCCCGCCCAGCAGTGCGCCATGCATCGTGTTCGTACAGGCGGCCGCCATCGCGGCGAGCAGGCCGAGCAGTGTGATAAGGCCCGTCAGCCACCGCGTGCGCTCGGACAGAAACAGATCGATTACCAGGACCACGAGCGCTGTGGCCACCACCAGCAATTCAGGCAACATCAACATGGCAACGCTTCTTCCTGGGCCGGTACCGGGCCGCCGGCCGGCGGCGGCTAGTTCCCCAGCCGGTTCAATAGGGGCATGATCGACGGTTCAATCAGATCTATGAAGTAAAACGGCAGCAAGCCGACAAAGAGCAGCGTGCCCACCAAGAGCCCCGTGGACAGCTTCTCGGGCAGCCGCGCATCGCTCAGGTGCTCGAAATGGGGATCGGTGATGGGCCCCTGGAACACATTCGCCAGGCCGCGCAACACATAGACCGCCGTCACCACGATGGACATCGTGGCGATGATCGTCAGAGTCTTCGTTGCCAGCGAAGCGGACCACGGGTTCCCGAAGAATCCGCCCAGGAACACGTGCGTCTCCGCGACAAAGCCGGCGAGGCCGGGCAGGCCGAGGCTTGCCAGACCGCCGATATAGAACATCGTGGCCAGCCACGGCATCACTTTGCCGAGCCCGCCCATCTCCTGAATGACCCGCGTGTGTGTTCGCCCGTAGACCATGCCGATGAGTCCGAAGAAGAGGCCGGTCATGATTCCGTGACTGAACATCTGAATCACCGCGCCCTTGAATCCCATCAGGTTCAGCGTGGCCACGCCGAAGAGCACGAAACCGCAATGGCTGACGGAGGAATACGCGGTGAAGTATTTGAGGTCGGTTTGGCGGATGGCCCCCAGGGATCCGTAGAGAATGTTCACTGTCGTGAGGGCCATAAAGACCAGGCCCCACATCTTCGCGCCCTCGGGCATCAGATATACCGCAATGCGCAGCGCGCCATAGCCCCCGAGTTTCATGAGCACGCCCGCGTGCAGCATCGAGACGGCCGTCGGCGCCGAACTGTGGCCGTCGGGCGACCAGGTGTGCAGCGGGTAGAGCGCGCCGATCACGCCGAAGCCGACGAAGACCATCGGGAAGACCCACCGCTGGAAATCGTTGGTGTACCTGGCCTGCCCCAGTTGCAGCAGATCGAACGTGTGCATGCCCGAGGCGTGATGCAGCGCCAGGAACCCGACCAGCACGAAGGCGCTGCCCACGAGCAGCATCAGCGTGAGTTTCATCGCCGAATACTCTTTGGGCCCGGTGCCCCAGATGCCGATGAGCAGATACATCGGCAACACCGCGAGTTCGTAGAACATGAAGAAGAGGAAGAGGTCGAAACTGAGAAAGACGCCGAAGACGCCCGTCACGAGCAGGAGCAGGAGCCCGAAGAACTCCTTCACGCGCGTGTCGACATACCAGCTTGCCAGCACGCCGGTGAAGATGATGATCGACGTAAGGATCACCATGGCGACCGAGATGCCGTCCACGCCCACGTAATACTGGATCCCCAGCGATTCAAACCAGGGGATGCGTTCGACGAAGTACAACTTCGTGGATTGGGCCGTCTGCATGGCAGCCGCGTCCGGCATCGCGGCCTGCCAGAAGCGGTACGTGAGCAGGCCGGTGAAGCACAGATGAATCCCCGAGCCAATCGCGGAGATCCAGCGGATCATCCGCCAGTGGCGCTCGGGAACGCACACCACGGCAAGCATAGTGAGGAACGGCAACGCTATGAGCCAACTAACCAACCCCATCGGGCACCTCGAGAACATCCAGCAATTAAGCGATTGTGTAATTAAGCAACCGGAGGAAGGCCGGACGCATCGGCGGAATCCTCCAAACTCGGACTTCAACTGACTGGAAACAGGGAACAACTACACGAGCGCGGACCAGAGCATCAGGAGCACGAAGAGCACACCCAGGGCGTACCACGCGCCATAGGTTTGAACCTGGCCCGTCTGAAAATGGCGCAGGCCCGAGCCCATCGCGCGCGTGCACCACGCGCTGAGATTCACGCCGCCGTCCACGACCCGGCGATCGAACCAGGCGATGGGCCGCGCGATGCACCCGAAGATAATCTTGTGAGTGACGAACAGATACACCTCGTCGATGTAGAACTTCTGCTTGATGGCCGTGTGCAGCGCGCCGAAGAACGCGGCGGCGCGCGCCGCGCGCGTAGTGTCACCCGCGTAGAAGAACCAGGACAGGCTGATGCCGATCAGCGCTGCAAGCGTCGCCGGCACGGCGATGGCGAAGTTGATGCCGCCGTGATGTTCGAGGTGCTCGCCGATGCTGACGTAGCTCGCCATCGGGAAAAAGCCCGCGATGACGCTCAGCACCGCCAGAATCACCAGCGGCAGCCACATGACTACGGGCGCTTCGTGCGCGTGTTCCGCGTGATGGCTGCGGTGCGGCCCCCAGAACGTCACGAAGTAGATGCGGAACATGTAGAACGGCGTAATGGCTGCCACGAGCAGCGCCACGCCGAAGATGACGTAATGATGTCCCGGCAGCGTCGCCGCGAGGATTTCATCCTTCGAGAAGAAGCCCGCCAGCGGCCAGATGCCGCTGATGGCGAGCGTCGCGATGAGGAAGCAGGCGTGGGTGATAGGCAGCTTCTTACGGAGCCCGCCCATGTCCCATATCTCGTTGCTGTGCACCGCATGGATGACCGCGCCCGCGCCAAGGAAGAGCAGGGCCTTGAAGAACG
>CAILVY010000230.1 GCA_903837785.1 Candidatus Hydrogenedentota bacterium | reverse complement strand
GTGAGGGCGAAGGTGAGGGCGAAGGTGAGGGCGAAGGTGAGGGCGAAGGTGAGGGCGAAGGTGAGGGTGAGGGTGAGGGCGAAGGTGAGGGCGAAGGTGAGGGTGAGGGTGAGGGTGAGGGCGAAGGTGAGGGCGAAGGTGAGGGTGAGGGTGAGGGCGAAGGTGAAGGTGAGGGTGAGGGAGAAGCCGGCGCCGATATCGTAAAGGGACTCTTCAACGTTGGCTTCGACATTGCGGAGTTGGGCACGGGTTCGGTAACGATGGCTGCGGAATCGGTCTGGAGCGCGAGCGAGCAGAATGGGAACCGAATCACGTATACCGGCACGTTGACCCAGACGGCCCCGGGAGCAGAGACCTTCACTTATTCCGCATCTCCGAACGACAAGTTGCGGATTGCCTTCGCCAACGGCAATGTTATCGAAATGGTCTTCTCGCAATTCCAGGGATATGTCAACGGTTCGGCGGAAGATTTCACGTACAACCACACCCTCGATTTCACCGTGTATCAAGAGGGCGTGATGGACCTCCGCATTGTCAGCCACAAGGGATACGTGAAGACATGGAGCACGGAATGGCAGCGGCGCGTGACGGGAACCCTGCACTATGCCGGCGAAGTCTTTGAAATCGACGTGCTGGACAGCGGGGGAGACAAGGAGTGCTACATCGAGTCACCCTTTCTGTTCTGCCGGCAAGTTCAGGAATACAGCGGAACGGCCAATTCCCCCACCACCCGGATCACCATCGCCGAACATTCCGACGTGAGCATCTCCCACAACTCCGAGATCGGCCAGTATGTGAAGCAGGTGATGCTGTGGAAGTCCAATTCCATGACCCTCGACGGCGTGACCTACGCCATTCAGAACGGGTACGTGAACTGGATTGCCGGGTCCCTCATCAATTCGCCCGGTATCTACAACGTGGTCATTGAGCCCGAGAAATGGACCGCGCAGGGGCTATTCCTCTGTGACGGTTCTCCCATGGGCAGCATCCAATTCAATGGCTTTGTGATCCCCGACACCCACGGCCCGGACCTCGTGCTGCATCTCGGCACTGGGGAAGACGTCTTCCTGCACACGCTCATTCAATTCCCGTAGCACCTTCGGCCCCGTGCAGGACGCCGCTGTCTCCGGGGGTGCCATTTCTTCTTCCAGGGCGCAGTGCACTCGCTTGAACGGGAAGTAGCTGAAGAAGAGGTATCCCTTGATGACTTCGCAGACCAGTTCCGCGCCCGATTCGCTCAAGTGAATGTTCATCGGGTAATCCAGCGCATTGGGCCAGGAGAACGCACGCACCGCGTCCAGAAGCGGGACAAACGGGACATGATTCGCCAGGCAGAGCATTTCGAAATTCCGCGCGCCCTTGTCGAGTTCATACTCGAGGCCAAGGTCCTGGCCGGTGTGTTGAAAGTACCACAGCGCCTTGTACTTGTTGAGCGGATACGGCACGTTGAAGGCCAGGAAGTCCACGCCGTTCTCAAGGCAATCGTCCCGCAATGCGAAAACGTCCGCGGAGAATTCTGCCCGCGCTGTGTCAAGCATGGGATACCACTGCGCCAGGTCGCACTCATGGAGGAAATTCCGCTCAGGTTCCGGAGGGTCATGCACCACCGGCGCCAGCCGAGTTCCGCTCAGCAGCCGGGTGAGCAGCAGTTCCTCCTGCGTGCCCCGGAGCAGCGCGTGATACGTTCCGCTATTCCGCAACAGCCAATCATCCACGGCCACGAGCGCAGAGCGCGCCGCGAGCTTCATGCGCAGTGCGGCACGAAGCTGCCAGGCGTCATAGGCATCCAGATGCGGAATCAAGCCGGGACCGCCGAGCAGCGTATCCCCCAAATCATTGGCCACATACGTTTGCAGAATAACCAAATCGGGTTCGAGCGCAAAGCCCTCGTCGCAAAGCCATTCCCGGCATTGCCACGGGCCGTAACCGGGCACGCCCGCGTTGATCACGTGGATCGGCCTGTCGTAGCCCATCTCCACAAGGCGCGCCTCGAGCAGCCGCGGCAACGACATTTCCTCCGGCATGCCCCAGCCGAAAGTGAATGAATCGCCCAGCATCAGTATGCGGAACTCATTCCCCGCCTTGGCACCGTAATCCCGGTCGCGAAGGCCGTGGGGCGAAATCCTGACGGGAAACGGTTTGGCCAACTCCTCCGCCACCCGGAAGCGGATGTCCCCTTCAAAACCCGGGGTCAGCGCATGTATGCGCTTCGGATCAGCGGAGAACAACCGGACCCGGCTGAGGCCGTCCCGCTGCAGCCGGCGCGCCCCGGCTTCGAACAGTCCGGCGGCCACGAGAATCGAGACGCAAGCCAGTGCCGCGCTCAGCCACGGATGGCGCTGAACACCGGTTGACGGCACCTCGGGAAACTCACGGCCTGCGATGTAGGCGAGCACCGCCCAATGCGCGGCCTCCGCGGAAGGCCAGGGACTGAGCGGCGCCATCCACACAAACAGGACACTCATCAGCCAAAGCGCATCCCGCTCCTGGCCCTTCGCCTCCGGAATCGGCCGAACCAACCGGCCGCGATGCGCGAGCAGGGCCGCGGCGGCCACCTGCACCGCCAGCAGCGCGGGCCGGGTCACGGGGAGGCCCGCACGATCCAGGCTCAGGAAACACAGGGCCGACGCCGACCATACTCCCGCGAGCTCGCTTTGGCATGCCAGCAGGAACAGCAGCGTGATGGCCGCCACTCCCGGCTCGCCCGAAGTGAACCCCTCCAACAGACAGGCCAGGCCCACTGCGAACCAACGATAGTATCTTGATTCCATGTCAGCTTCAGGCGTGCGTTCGCCGGGCATGAGGCCTCTCTTCGCTTTCCTTCTTGACGCGGCGCCGGACACGACCGACAGCGCCGCGGACCATGATACCGCAAGGGAATCGCCCGATGGGAACCACCGTCAAAGTGCGAAAGTTGTCCAGGAATATTGGGAATTGAACCGGGGAATGCCGTGTTCCTATAAGTGAGAGTTGAAGAAAGGTGATAGGCCTTGGACTCATTTCATTTAATCCTGGTCTCTCACCCAGACAAAAGCGGAGCCGTGGCAGGTTTCCCCCTTTCTCCCTCCCTCTCCCCCTTCCGTCGCTGCGGCTCCGCTGCCTCTCTCTTATGGAAATGGGGTGAAAGGGGGGTGAATCCTGGGGAGAAGAAGTGTTCAGTTTCATATGGTTTCGGAAACGGTTCAACATAGCAACCACCTGATTCACGAAACCAGCCCCTATCTGCTTCAACACGTTCATAATCCCGTGGACTGGTATCCCTGGGGCGACGAGGCGCTCTCCCGGGCGCGAAACGAGAACAGGCTCATCTTTCTGTCCATCGGCTATTCCTCCTGCCACTGGTGCCACGTGATGGCGCACGAATCGTTCGAGAACGACTCCATTGCGGAGTTCCT
>CAILVY010000229.1 GCA_903837785.1 Candidatus Hydrogenedentota bacterium | reverse complement strand
GCCTACTTCACTTCGAAGAAGCGCTCCCTGACCGCGTTGCAGACGGGGCAGCGGTCCGGCACTTCGCCCTCAATCGTGTTGCCGCAGACGTTGCACACGTAAAGGGGCGCCGGGTCCATGTCCCTGCCCTGCTTTAGCGTATCGAGCGCCCGCGTATACAGGCCGAAGTGCACCTTCTCGACCGCGAGCGCGTCCTTGAAACTGCCCAGCGCCCGCTTGTTGCCTTCCTGCTCCGCTTCCGCGATGAATTGCGGGTACATTACGTCGCTTTCGTAGCCCTCGCCGGTAATCGCCGCTTCGAGGTTCTCCGTCGTGCTCTTGACGCCGTCCAGCACGCGCAGGTGCGCATGGGCATGGACGGTTTCCGCTTCCGCCGCCGCGCGAAACAGGCGCGCGATCTGCGGAAATCCTTCCTGATCCGCCTTCTTCGCAAAGGCCAGGTACTTCCGGTTGGCCTGGCTTTCGCCCGCAAATGCTGCCTTCAGATTCTCTGTCGTGGACATGAATGCAATCCTCCCCGTACTTGGCGCCTAAGGCTCAACGCTTATGAACCTCAAGCCTCTTCCAGCTTCTCGTGAACGTGATCAATCAGTCTTCTTACGCTTGACGCGATTGCGCCTCTGTTGACATCTTTTTCGCGGCCATTCCAAGATGAATCCTGGCGGTCTCACGATCGGGCATAGATTCGCCTTCCTTCACGCAGTGCCTGGGCAAGGACGATGATTTCCTCGGGATCGACTGCTTTGACAATGCATCCCGCCATCTCTTGCAGTATCCCGTCAGTGAGTGTAATCATGCGCGTCTTCTTCCGTTACTTGCCGTCCGCCAACCGCTCGGCGATCATGCGTGCGGCGCCCAGGACGACCGCGTCGTCGCCGAGTTTCGCCGGCACGATTCTCACCCCTTTGCGCAGGAAGCGCATGGCGTGCTCCTTGACCGCGCGATTGACTTCCTCGAGATAGAGGTCCGTCATGGCTTCCACGAGGCCGCCGCCCAGCACCACGGCCTCGGGGCTGAGTATGTTGATGAGATTGGCCACCGCGATGCCCGTGTAGAAGGCGGCCTTCCGCACCACGCTTTCAACCATCTTCTCGCCTGCCTTGATCGCCTCGGCGATTTCGCCGCTCCGGATATTGGCCAGGTCGGTCCCGCAGTGCTCGGCGATATACGGCGCATCGCCGCGCGCCGCCAGCGCCGCCACCTCTTTGGCAATCGCAATGCGCGATGCGAGCGCTTCGAGACAGCCGCGTTTGCCGCAGCCGCAGTAGGGGCCATCCACTTCGATGGTCATGTGGCCGACTTCGCCCGCGGCGCCCGAGAAGCCGTGCAGGAGCTTGCCGTTGATGATGATGCCCCCGCCGATGCCCGTGCCCGGGAAGATGCCCACGATGTCCTCGCACTTGCTGACCTCGCCGAAGCACCACTCGCCGTACGTGCCGACATTAACGTCGTTATCGACCACGACCGGCACTTTGAACTGCTCGCTCAGAATGGCCGCGAGCGGGAAGTTCTTCCAGCCGAGGTTCGGCGTGTCGATGATCACGCCGGTCTTCGGATCGAGGGGTCCGGGCGAGCCCACGCCTATCCCCTTGATGGGGGGATTCCCGGCGTCCTTCAGCGCCTCCGTGATGATGCGGATGATCCGCTCTTCCGCCTTCTCGTCCTTCCCCTTGCGGGACTTGCTGCGCTTCTTGGAACGGCCCAGGATCTTGAACTTGTGGTCGAGGGCGGTGGCCATGATTTTCGTGCCGCCGACGTCCAGCCCCACCACGAAATCGCCCTCGCGCAAGATACTACCCATAGTGCCGTCTCCCTCTGTTGGTCCAACTGAAAGCATAACACGGCGGGGAGGCCGGAGGGAATAGCGTTGCAACCGTCGCATGGCTTGTGATACGGTACGATCCCGTTAGTGAACGGGGCTGTTCCCACCGTTCCGCCTTCTGGGCTCTATTCTGACACGTTTCTGAGTGTTGCGGGATTGGATTGTATGAAACCGGTGGATGAACCGCATGTTTTGGCTGTTGTACCCGCCCGATTTGCCTCTACCCGCTACCCCGGCAAAATCATCGCTCCCCTCTTCGGCAAGCCCCTCGTCTGGCACACGTATCAGCGCGCCTGCGAAGCCGCGCTGGTGAAGGAAGCCGTCATTGCCACGGACGATGAAGTTGTTCTGGAAGCCTTGAGGCCCTTCGGGGTGCCTGTGGTCATGACCCGGAAGGATCATGCCAGCGGCACCGACCGGATCGCGGAAGTGGCTGCGGCCCACGCGGCCCCCATCATTGTGAACGTTCAGGGCGACGAGCCGCTCGTGGACCCGAAGACCATCGACGCGGCCATCCGGCCCCTCCTCGAACGTCCCGAGGTGGTTATGGCGACCGCGCGCCGGCGGATCACGGACCCGAAAGCCATCGAGAGCCCCAATGACGTCAAGGTGGTGTGCGACGCCCGGGGCGATGCGCTCTATTTTTCACGTTGGCCGATTCCGTATATCCG
>CAILVY010000228.1 GCA_903837785.1 Candidatus Hydrogenedentota bacterium | reverse complement strand
GCGTGGGATTTCGGCGACGGCAGCACAAGTTCCGAACAGAACCCACAACATAGCTTCGCTTCGGCTGGCGATTACTGTATCTCGCTGACCGTCACAACGGCGGTGGGAAGCGCAACGGATATGAACACGGTCTGCGTTTCTGTGAGCCAACTGCCGGTAGTCCAGTTCTCGGGCGTGCCACTTTCCGGTACCGCCCCGCTGGAAGTCACGTTCGCCGACAACTCCACACCTGGCTCAACGCCGATAACGGCCTGGTCATGGGATTTTGGCGATGGCACTTCAAGTTCGGATCAGAACCCGACACACACATACTCCTCAGAGGGCATTTACACAGTCTCGCTGACACTCTCTACCGAACTTGGAACAGTCATCGAGACAAAGACGGACTATATTAGCGTGGCACAAATGCCAGTCGCTTCCTTCATCTCGTCAATGGCGTGGGGCAGGGCGCCGTTTTGGGTCACCTTCACCGATACCTCAGAAACAGGCATGTGGCCCGTCACCCAATGGACCTGGGATTTTGGAGACGGCACCATGGGTACGGGCCAGAACCCAATCCATATCTACACCGACCCGGGCACGTATGCCGTGTCGTTGACCGTAACCACCCAGGCGGGCAGTGATACCACGATACGAGAGGCCCTTGTGGAAGTCTATGGCGACGTGTGGTACGTGAAAGCCGGTGCGGCCGACAGCGCAGGAAACTCGTGGGACGCGCCCATGGGCTCCATTCAGGCGGCGGTCGATGCCGCGGCCGACGCCGGCGGAGGCAAGGTCTGGGTTGCCTCGGGAACCTACACCGGTCTCGCGGAGCAGGTCCTTCTCATGCGGGAAGCTGTCCTGCTGTACGGCGGATTCGCGGGGACCGAGCGCTTCTTGGAACAGCGGGATTGGAAAGCGAACCCGGTGGTCCTTGACGGCGAGCAGACGCGACGCTGCGTCCTCGGCGCAAATCAGGCCCTGCTCGACGGGTTCGTCGTGCAAAACGGATTCGTCCGCATCGGGAATGGCGCCGGAATGTACAACGATTCTGCCTCGCCCGTCGTGCTGAATTGCACGTTCAAGGGCAACACGGTCGGGAGTAATGACCACTTCAACTCCAATGGTTTCGGTGGGGGGATGGGCAATCGGCGTTCTTCGCCCACCGTGGTCAATTGCACATTCTCGGACAACGAGGCTGTAACGGGGGGAGGAGTAGGCAACCTCGAATATGACGCCTCGCCCGTCTTCAGAAACTGCCTCTTCAAGTCGAACATCGCCGAATATGGTGGGGGCATGATAAACTACTCCTGTCGGGCGGCCGTGACGAACTGTACCTTCACCAGAAACCTTGCCATGGCGGGTGCGGGCATCAACAATTCCTGTGCCACGGCCACGATTAAGAATTGCATCCTGTGGGGCGACCGTGCCACCAATCGCGGACTGGAAATCCTGCAGGATGGATGGGAGTCGGTGGTGACCTACTCCTGCGTGGCCAGAGGCTATCCGGGTGAAGGCAACATTAGCACGTCCCCCCTCCTTGTGGCAGAACGCGCGGGCTCTGGCCGCATACGGCCAACTTCGCCGTGCATTGACGCAGGTCTCGCCGATGGCGCACCGGCTGACGACTTGCGCGGCGTGGCCCGTCCTCAAGGAGCGGGCGTGGACATGGGGGCCTATGAGTTGGATGATTCTGATGCAGACGGCATGAGCGACTCGTGGGAAATGGACCATTTCGGGGATTTGTCGGCGCAAGCAGAGGACGATCCGGAGGCTGACGGATTGACAAATCTGGAAGAGAGCCTGTACGGAAGCCTGCCAACGGAGACGGACTCGGATGGAGATGCTTCGACCGATGGGGAGGAGGTGGAAACCGGATGGAGTCCCACCACGCCGACAATCTTCGTTTACGTAAACGCCGCCAACGCGTCCGGTGTTGAAGACGGACGCTCCTGGGCCACGGCCTTCGCTTCCATTCAGGCTGGCGTAGATGCGGTGCACGACGCGGGAGAAGGCGGAGTCTGGGTGGCCGAAGGTGTCTATACGGGCGCCGGTGAAAACGTTGTCCGGATGGCGAAGCGTGTTTACCTGTACGGCGGGTTTTCCGGGGCAAAAAGTGCTCAGAAATCCGCGGATCCCATCGCGTACCCAACGATCATCGACGGAGAGGGCGTACGGCGCTGCGTGCAGGGGGCCGATGAAGCGGGACTGACCGGGTTCATCGTGTGCAACGGGAAAAGCTCCACCGGAGGCTCTGCGCTGCACAATCACCTCGCGTCACCGACCGTTACGAACTGCATCTTTTCGCAGAATACCGCCGGTGACTATGGCGTCATCGCCAACATCGAGGCTCTGACGAAAATGGTGAATTGTCTCTTTACTGGGAACGCGAGCGGCGTCGCCGTGATCCGAAACTCAAGCTGCAATCCATCCTTTGTCAATTGCACGCTCTGGGGTAATCCTGCGGGCTATGGTTGTGCAATTTCCAATGCATGGTCTTCCCCCACAGTGCAGAATTGCATCGTGTGGTTCGGAGACTACGAGTACCCGAACGAAATCAGGTCTGACGAGGGGTCTTCGCCCCTTGTGACCTATTCCTGTGTTCGCGGAGGGTATCCGGGTACCGGCAATATCGCGTCGGATCCGCGCGTGGACGTCAGCCAGTATCGGGTGGCCCTCCAGCCGGACTCACCCTGCATCAATGCGGGAACTTCCTCGGGCGCACCCCTGAGAGACATTCTGGGCGTACTCCGACCCCAGGGCGCCGGCTATGACATGGGCGCTTTCGAATTCGTGGCACGCTAATCCTGAAAGCAGGGACGGACACGCGCGAAATACGGTGCGGTCCGTTCTTGTCTTTTGAAGGGTCTGCCAGCGCCTCTCCTTGCAACGCCATTCCGCAGCGCGCTATCCTCGCCGCCGGAGGAAATCGCGATGACCACTGTCTTGTCCTGGAACGTCAACGGTATCCGCGCCGCGCTCAAGAGCGGCTTTCTCGAATGGCTCCTGCAAACCCAGCCCGACATCCTCTGCCTCCAGGAAACGCGCGCCCTGCCCGAAGACCTTGACGACGCCGTGCTGCGCCCCGCGGGCTACCTCAGCCTTTGGAACCCCGCCAAGAAGAAGGGCTACAGCGGCACCGCCGCCTACGTCAAACAGCCTCCCCTCAAGACCGGCGTCCTGGACCTCGCCCACTTCGATGACGAGGGACGTGTACAGGTCCTCGAATACCCCAAGTTCACGATCCTGAACGGATACTGGCCCAACAGCCAGGCCGAACGCGCGCGCCTCCCCTACAAACTCGAATTCTGCGACGCCATCACCGCCCACGCTAACAGGCTCGTCAGCGCCGGGAAGAACGTTATTCTCTGCGGCGACTTCAACATCGCCCACAACGAAATCGACCTCGCCAACCCGAAAGAAAACGAGAACAGCGCCGGCTACTACATCGAAGAGCGGGAAGCCATGACGAAGTTCCTCGGCAATGGCTACGTCGATATTTTCCGCCGTTTGCACCCCGACACGATCCAGTACTCGTGGTGGTCCTACCGCACCCGCGCCCGCGAACGGAACGTCGGCTGGAGAATCGACTACCACTGCGTCAACAAGGCCTTTGCCAAACGGGTGAAGCGCGCCTGGATACTCGACGACATCAAAGGCTCCGATCACTGTCCCGTCGGCATCGAACTGGCCTGAGCGCCGGAAACACGCATCGGATGAAATCGCAAGTCACCACGAAAAAGGGCGACCTCGGAACCACCCGCACCCTCGCGGGCGACGTCCTCTCCAAAGCCGACCCCGTTATCGAATGCAGCGGTTGGCTCGACGCGCTCCGCGCGCACATTGCCCTGCTCCGCCTCAACATCCTGCAACAGACCCCCGAAGATCACGAGCAACTCGCCGATTTCCTGCTCTGGCTGCTCCACTGCTTTTTCCTCATTGGCGCCGAAGTCAACGATCCCTCGAAGAAGAAACCCAAGTTCCGCTACGACATCATCAGCCCGAAACACCTCGAGAAACTCGAAACCGAACAGCGCCGGCTCGAAGACAAAGTGCGCCTGCCGCACGCCTTCATCGTCTCCGCCGCGACTGAGCTCGCCGCCGAGGCCGATGTCGCCACCACGGCCGCCCGCACCTTCGAGCGAAGCCTCGTCCGCCTCAAGGAAGCCGTTCCCGAGTTCGAAGCCGCGGCCCTGCTCGCCTTCATGAACCGCCTCAGCGATTACCTCTTCATCCTCGCCCGCCACCTCGACGCCGGCCACTACCACATCGTCGACTATTCCCGCCTCGACCGCGAATAGGGGCGGAAATCGCGGAAGAATGGGACGCGGATCAGGCAATCTGATTTCGGCGCGCGCTCACTTTGCCGCGCTCTCTTCGTCAATTCATCAGAAAGACGTTTTGCAGGCAGGAGAAGTACTCGGATTCCCTGAGAGGAATTCAGACGCTGATCCGGGAAAACCCGCCCAATTCGCGTTATCCGCATTCTGTTCTCCCCCGTCGTCCTCTCCGCCCATTTCCCTCCACGCCGCCGTTTGGCATATACTTGGCTCCCCTTTGGCCCAATGCACGCAGATGCTGTAACCACGAGACATCATGAGCTTCGTTCGTTTTGAAAACATCACGAAAGCCTTCGCGGGAGACCCGGTCCTCGAAGACATCAATTTCCGCGTCGAGGAAGGCGAGCACATCGGCCTCATCGGCCGCAACGGCACGGGCAAATCCACGATCTTCCGGTTGATCACCGGCGAAATCGCCCCGGACAAGGGCGTCATCGAGCGCATGAAGAAGGCCCGCATCGCCTGCCTGGCCCAGTTGCCCCACGTCGATCCCAAGGCCACCATCTTCGACGTCGTCCTCCATTCCTTCCGCGACCTCCTCGATCAGGAACACGAACTGACTGCACTCGAAGAGCAGATGGCCGCGGGAGACCTCAGCGTCCTCGACAACTACAGCCATCTCCAGGAACAATTCACCCTCCGCGGCGGCTACGAATTCCGGACAAACATCAAGCGCGTCCTGCAGGGACTCGGATTTAACCCCGATGAATTTGACCTCCCCTTCGCCGCCCTCAGCGGCGGACAGCGCACGCGCCTTATGCTCGCCCTCGTCCTACTCCAGGACGCCGACCTCCTCCTCCTCGACGAGCCTGAGAACCACCTCGATCTCGAAGCCCGCGAATGGCTCGAAGAATACCTCCGCTCCTGCCGCGCCGCCGTCGTCATCATCTCCCACGACCGCCGCATGCTGAACGCGGTTGTCACCCGCGTCGTCGAGGTCGAGCGGGCCCAGCTCTTCGACTACGCCGGCAATTACGACGCCTATCTCGCCGCCAAGACCCTGCTCCGCGAACAGCAACAGAAAGCCTTCGAGCGGCAGCAGGAATTCATCCGCAAGGAAGAAGCCTGGATCGACCGCTTCCGATACAAAAACACAAAGGCACGCCAGGTCCAGAGCCGCCTCAAACGCCTCGAGAAGCTCGAAGTCGTCGATGCCCCGCCCCCGGAGGCCGCCGACGTCTCCTTCGGCATGGGCGACGTGGTCCGTAGCGGCGCCGTCGTGCTCGACGTGCAAGACGCCGCCATGGGCTACGGCAGCCTCACCCTCTACAAAGACGTCTCCTTCCAGGTGCAGCGCGGCGAACGCATCGGCATCATTGGACCCAACGGCTCCGGAAAGACCACCCTGCTGCGGCAGCTCGCCGGACTCCTGCAGGGGCTCACGGGCGACGTCAAGCTCGGCTACCGCGTTTCGATGGCCTTCTACGATCAGCACCACGAGCGCATGAACCCGGCCAACGACGTCTTCAACGAAGTCTGGGCCGCCAAACCCGAATGGGTCCCCGTCCAGGTCCGCACGTTTCTAGGCCGATTCCTCTTCACCGGCGACGACGTCTTCAAGCCCATCACCGCCCTCAGCGGCGGCGAGCTCAGCCGCGTCGCCATGGCCAAGATCATTCTTACGGAACCCAACCTCCTCCTCCTGGACGAACCCACCAACCACCTCGATATTGCCTCCCGCGAGGCCCTCGAAAACGCACTCACGGACTACCCCGGCGCCATCGTCATGGCCAGCCATGACCGCGCCCTCATCGACCGACTCGTCAACCGCCTCATCATCATCGAAAACGGAAAAGCCGACATCTTCCTCGGCAACTACACGGACTTCCGCTGGAAACACCAGCAGGAAATCCAGCAGGAGGAAAACGACAAGACCACGGATGAAGTCCTGCGCATCCGCCGCATCCAGGCCGAACGCGAACGAAAGAAAGCCCGCGAACGCGAGAACCGAAAACAGCAGCGCCAGCTAGAACAGATCGAGCGCGACATCGAGAGCATGGAAGAACTCCTCGAAACCTTCCATGACAGGTTCGCCGCCCTCGACCCCGCCGACTACCTCGCCAGCCAGAGGCTCACCGAAGAATACGAAGGCATGAAAGCCGACCTGCAGCAGCTCTACAAAGAATGGGAAGACCTCGTCGAGTAGAGAGAGTCCAAAGGTGATCGGTGATCAAGTCGTGCGGCGGGAAGATTATGGAATAGTCCAATTCGGACTATGACTCGCGTTCGATTTACAGTGCAACGACCGTTACTGACCCGGTCACAGTGAACGTTGTACTGACTTGGTTTGAGCCATCAATCAGCGTATTCGGAGCACTCCAGATTCGGAACAACTTCCTGCTGTCACCAATATCCATAACGGTCACCCGGATACTTGTCCCCGTGATGATCTCCATTGGTGTATTGAGCGGCAGCGGAAGATTCTCAAAGCCGGGCGGCTCGACTACATGAACCTCAATGGGCAAGTCCGATGGCCGTTTCTTGTCCCGGCCGACAAACGTGACGATTGCTTTCTCCGCGTAGGACTCGTTCTGTCCAGTCGCTTCCGCGAGAAGTTGCTGTCCTTCGGGCGTTGCGACGTCCACGGGTTTCTCTACGGCACGGCACGACGTCTTCGCGTCACAAGCGTTGTGTCCGTAGAGTTCCACGGCGGCCATCGTCACCGGCCCTCCATGTGTCGTTATCGCGATGGCAGATCGCCATTCCTCCACATTCAAGCAGCCGTCAGCATCCACGTCACCGTGCTCAGGCCAGAAGTGGCTCCCTGCGGATAGCTCATATTCGACCGATTCGAGCTTCTCGCCTTTCACCAGTTCAAGGTAACGTGGAACCACTTCGCGATGCCCATCCGTGCCAAGTGTCATGTAGGCGGCCGTAATCCGACGCCAGTACTCCGGACGTTTCCCGAGGTCCTGGCATGCACGGAGGTAGTTCGACCGGAAGTACTTTCGAAATAGCGAACAGGACATGCCACCTGACGGAAGGGTATTGAAGGAAGGAGTCTGCAGCATCGTCTGGAGCAACTTCAGTTCAGCAATATCCGGTATTCCGTTCGGTCTGAGCGCCGCGAGGCCTTCTTCGCCATATTCTATTGCCCCTGTGTCGAAAGCAAGGTCCTTTGTCTCATGAGGATACTGATAGACACCCATGTCCACCAAAAATCGGCTCAAGTCTCCAACGAGATCCAGCGACGCGAAATCGTTCCGTGCTTGTTCAGCCGCCTTCGACTTCGTGCTATCTTCCTTGGATGGACTAGTCTCCTTAAGCCATGGAAGAGCAGCGGTCGACTGCACCTCCTGTGACGTACTGCTGCCTTCCGTACGCGTCAAGACGGCCAGAATCCGTCTGTCCTCGTTTACCTCGAACTTCAGCGGTTCAGCATCTGCCTTTGCGTCCGCGGGCAGTTCTCCTTTCCATTGCAGGAACTTCCAGCCGGGCGAGGCCACAACTCGCAGCGTTATCCAAGCTCGCGCGCCTTCCCCGGTGCTGACTTTAAGTGGCCGCTGTTTTCCATCTGTCGAGAGAGCGTCCTTGAGAGACGTTGTCCATTTTGACGTGCCGCATTCATCGTTCCAGCCAGTAAGTTGATATCCAACATAAGGCACTGCTTCAAGCTCAGCCTCAATATTCCCTTGCCCTTTAACCCAAGTCGATATCACCGGTTCGGGCTTTGCGTCCACATCTTTGAACGAAGACTCATCGCAGACCGCCTTGGCTTGCCCGGAGATCAGCATCAACGAGGGCAATAAACACCATTTAGCCAGACGATTAAGCAGGCAAGAAGTTCTTGGGGAATTCGGAACTCGCAAGATCATGTTTGTCTCCGTTCCGGTCTTCTTCGTCCATCTGCGCAGTTGAGATTCGCAAAGGCAGGTTAGGCCTCACGATCCACAACACCACAAAGGTGCTAGTACAAGATTTGAACAATCATCTCGGAAGGCCAGTCAATGGTCCGTTTTCTCCAACACAGAAATCGTGGCTGAATGATTCAAGTATCGAGAAAAGAGGAGGCTCTCGTCTTACGCCGGCTTCTGGATGAACTTCACCAGGTCCTTCTTGACCGGATACACGTTGCGCCCGTACTGAATGTAGTAATGCGCCGACTTCTCAACCACGCGGTCCGCCGGCTGGGTCAACCCGCTCTTGAAGTACACGGTGTATCGTTTCGGATCGTTGAGGGACGGCGGTTTCGCCGGCGCGTTCCGCACGTGCGCCAGTTCAATCGTCTTGTTCTTCGAACCGCCCCCCCGGAACCACGTCATGTAGGCCAGCACCTTCTTCACGTAGTTCTGCGTTTCCTCGTACGGCGGTATTCCGTTGTGATCGCGCACGGCCTGCGGCCCCGCATTGTAGCCCGCCAGGGCAAGCTCCTTGTCCCGCTTGAAGAAGTCGAGCATCTTTGCCAGGTATTGCGTCCCGCCCGCGATGTTCTGCGCCGGATCGAAGATGTTCGTGACGCCCATTTCCTCCGCGGTCCCCGGCATCAACTGCATCAGGCCCCGCGCTCCCTTGCTCGATACGCAATTCGGGTTGAAATCGCTTTCAACCTTGATCACCGCGTAAATCAGGTCGTCGTCCACCCCGTAGTGCCGCGAGTAATACTGAATCAGGTCTTCATAGCTCGACACGGAGTACTGCTTCACCGATGCATAGCCCCGATAGCGAACCGGCACCACGATCGGTTGATACTGGATGTCCACTTCCACAAAGGACGGGTTGACCCGGTACTTGTCCGGCGTGTTCGTGAAGGTGACGCTACCGTCCTTCTCCATGAACTGATGCAGATGCGTCTTTGGCCGCAGCGGCTTGTCCTGGGCGGCCTTCTCCTTGCCCCTTTTCGCGGGAGCCTTCACGGATTCGCCCCCGGCGTCCTTCTCCGCGGCCGGGTCCGCCGCCACCGCCGCGGGAAGCAGCAGCAGAGACAGGGCAATCGTGCAGGCTGTGATAAACCGTCCGCGCATCCAGCAGTTCCCGTGTGTTGTCAATAGTATACCTTGCCCGGCCAGATCGAGCAAGGAAATACCCTCCAGGGAACGCGAAGATCCCCACTTTTTGGGACAGAACCCCCTTGGCGCACACTTCGTCTTTTTCTCAATTTGCCAGCGCCGCCGCGCGAATGTTAGCGTAGCTTCACTGCACCGGTGCGCATAAGATGTCCAACCTCGAAGAAACCATTGTCCAACGGCTGACTACGCTCGGGAAGACCCTGGCGACTGCGGAGTCGTGCTCGGGCGGCCTCATTGGCCACCGCATCACGAACGTGTCCGGAAGTTCCGCGTGTTATCGCGGCGGTGTCATTGTCTACAGCAACGCCCTCAAGGAAGCGCTCTTGGGCGTTTCTGCAGAGTCGCTGGCAACGCACGGGGCCGTCAGTGAGGTCGTCGCCCGCAAAATGGCTGAAGGGGCGCGGTTGCGGCTCGGCGCAGATATTGCCGTCGCGGTCACCGGCATCGCCGGGCCGCAGGGTGGCACGCCCGATAAACCCGTGGGACTCGTTTTCCTGGCCCTGACGGATGACGCAGGCACGAACGTATTGCGGCGCGTCTTTCCCGGCGCTCGCCTCGAAGTGAAAGAACAGACGGCCCAGGCGGCCCTGCAACTGATATGGGAGGCCATTGCGTAGATGAGCTTCGTTCATCTTCACGTCCATTCGGAATACAGCGTGCTCGACGGCGTCAGCAATGTCAGCCAGTTGCTCGATCGCTGTCAGCGCTACGGGATGAACGCCTGCGCCCTCACGGATCACGGCTGCCTCTTCGGCGCGGTCGATTTCTACAAGTCCGCGAAGTCCAAGGGCATCAAACCCATTATCGGCTCCGAACTCTACATCTCGCCCAAGTCGCGTTTCGACCGGAGCCCCGGCGCACAGAGCAACGCCTATCACCACATGGTCCTCTTGTGCGAGAACGCCACCGGGTACCACAACCTCTGCCGCCTCAGTTCGAAGGGCTATCTGGAAGGCTTCTACTACAAGCCCCGGGTGGATGACGAACTGCTCGCGCAATATCACGAAGGCCTCATCGCCACGAGCGCCTGCGTCGGCGGCCGCATTCCGCAGGCCATCCTCCGCGGAGACATGGACGCCGCCCATGCCGCGGTCCGCAAGTACATCGACATCTTTGGCAAGGACAATTTCCTCATCGAGATCATGGACCACGGCATGGAGGAAGAGTCCAGGGCGAATCCCGTGCTGGTCGACCTCGCCCGGCAATACGGGCTGACTGTCATCGCGACGAACGACTCGCACTATAATGACCGCGAGGACGCGGAGGCCCACGAAGTTCTCCTTTGCGTTCAGACCCAGACGACCATGGAAGATGCCGGGCGGTTCCGATTCCCCACGGATCAGTTCTACTTCCGCTCCCCGGACGAGATGAAAGCGCTCTTCGCCCATCATCCGGAGGCCGTCGCGAACACTGCCAGGATCGCCGAGCGCTGCAATGTCTCCATCCCGCTCGGCAACAGCCTCATCCCGAACTACACGGTTCCCGAGGGCTGCACGAAGGAAGGCTACCTGCATGAGCTCGTGGTAAAGGGGCTCGCGGACCGCTACGGTGCGCCCGTGCCCGAGGAAATGACCCGCCGCGCCCTCTACGAACTCGGCGTCATCGAGAAGATGAAGTTCGTGGACTACTTCCTCGTGGTCTGGGACCTCATCCACTACGCCCGCGACCACGGCATCCCCGTCGGCCCCGGGCGCGGTTCCGGCGCCGGCAGCATCGTGGCCTACGCCCTCCACATCACGAATATCGACCCCGTCCGATACAACCTGCTCTTCGAGCGCTTCCTCAATCCCGACCGAATCTCCATGCCCGACTTCGACATCGACTTCTGTTACGAGCGCCGCGACGAGATGATCACGTACGCCCGGGAGAAGTATGGCGAGGACAACGTCAGCCAGATCATCACCTTCGGCCGCATGCTCGCCAAGAACGTGATCCGAAACGTGGGCCGCGTCCTCGGCATGCCCTACGGCGAAGTGGACCGCATCGCCAAACTCGTCCCGGACGAACTCAAGATCACGCTGAAGAGCGCTGCCGAAAAGGAGCCGGAGCTCAAGCGCGTCATCGGCGAAGACCCGCAGATCGAGCGCCTCTGGGGGCTCGCCGAGCGCCTCGAAGGAACCATCGGGAACTGCGGCACCCACGCCGCCGGCGTCGTCATCTGCGACCATCCCCTGACGGACCACGTTGCCTTGTTCAAGGCCTCCGGCTCCGAAACCGTCGCCACGCAGGTCGAAATGAAGGGCGTGGAAGAGGTCGGCCTGCTCAAGATGGACTTCCTCGGCCTGCGCACGCTCACAGTCGTCCACAACGCCGTCAAGCTCATCCAGCAGAGCCGCGGCTTCCATATCGACATCGACAGCATTGAGCCCAACGACGACAAGGCCTATCAGCTCCTGCGCTCGGGCCTGACCACCGGCGTGTTCCAGCTCGAAAGCTCGGGCATGCGCGACCTCGCCAAGCGCATCGGCCTCCAAAGCCTCGAAGAGATGAGCGCCCTCGTCGCCCTCTTCCGGCCCGGCCCCATGCAGTTCATCGACACGTACATCCAGAACAAGTTCAATGCCGCCGCCATCAAGTACGAACACCCGCTCCTCGAACCCATCCTGAAAGAGACGTACGGCATCGCCGTCTATCAGGAACAAGTGATGCAGATCGTGCAGGCCGTCGCCGGCTTCACCCTCGGCCAGGCCGACATCCTCCGCCGCGCCATGGGAAAGAAGAAGGCCGACCTCATGGCCGAGCAACGCGGGAAGTTCATCGAAGGCTGCAAGAAGAACAGCATTTCCGAGAAACTCGCCTCGGATCTCTTCGACAAGATCGAGACGTTCGCGGGATACGGCTTCAACAAGTCGCACAGCGTCGCCTACGCCTTCGTCGCCTATCAGACCGCCTTCCTCAAGGCCAACTATCCCGTCGAGTTCATGTGCGCCCTGCTCACGAGCGAATCCGGAAACCTCGACAAAGTCGCCCTCTACGTCGACGAGTGCCGGCGCATGGACATCAACGTCCTGCCCCCCGACGTCAGCAAGAGCGACACCCGCTTCGCCGTCGAGGGAAATGCCATCCGCTTCGGACTCGGCGCCATCAAGAACGTGGGGGAGAACGTGGCCAAGGCCGTCGTCGCCGAACGCGAAGCCAACGGACCCTACGCCGACATCTTCGACTTCTGCAACCGCCTCGAAGGCCGCGTCGTCAACCGCCGCCTCATCGAGAGCCTCAACAAGGCCGGCGCCTTCTCAAGCACCGGCTGGAACCGCCGCCAGGTCGAAACCGTCATAGAGAGCGCCCTCAGCGAGGCCCAAATCGCCCAACGCGAGCGCGCCCAGGGACAAACTTCCCTCTTCGACATGATGGGCATGGAAAGCGCCTCCGAGATTATCCACGCCAAGCCCGAACTGCCCGAATGGCCCGAGTACGAACTCCTCCAATACGAAAAGGAAATGCTCGGCCTCTACGTCAGCAGCCATCCGCTCGCCCGGCACAAAGACATCCTCCGCCGATTCAGCTCCGTGAGCCTCATGGACCGCGAAGACCTCGAAGAAGGACAGGAAGTCGCCCTCGGCGGCCTCGTCGCCAACGTCAAGACCCACCTCACCGGACGGGGCAAGATGGCCTTCCTCACCCTCGACACGCTCGAAGGCGCCTGTGAGATCACGATCTTCAGCGACCTCTACGAGCAGAAAGCCAGCGCCCTCGTGCCCGACAGCATCATCATGATTGCCGCCAAAGTCAGCTACCGCAACAACGAAGCCGGATTCATCGCCAACAACATCGTCCCCATCGCCGACGCCGAAAAACACTTCGCCAAGGCCGTGCACATCCGCATCCCCGCCTTCGCCCTCAAGAACGGCGAGATCGACCGCCTCGCCGAGATCCTCGGCGAAGCCCGCGGCCCTTGCGACGTCTTCCTCCACTGCGTCACCCCCGGCGAAGACGAAATCATTGTCCACGCCACCAGCGCCTGCCGCGTGGCCCCGTCCCGAAACCTCCGCGCCGCCATCGAAGCCCTGCTCGGCGAAGAAAACTACTGGTGCTCCTCCGGCGCCGGACTCCCCACACACGCCCCCCCCAAGATCACCGTCCCCGAACAGCCCCGCTGGAAACGGCGCCGCGAACCTGAAGAAGAATAGGCCGCGGTCTCTCCGCTATTCGCGTCGTCAACCGCACCCGGGCTCTTTTAGAAGCGGCGTCTCGCAGCTTCAATCATCCCCCGGGTTCACTCGAACGAAGATTCCTTTGGCCTCCGCGAGGAACACGCAACGCACCGCAATCCCTTGTAGGGTTCATCCCCGCGCCCCGTCCCCTCCCTGATTCCCTGCTCCGCTTCTCCGGAGCGCTGAAAGCGCGCCAAGAACACAGCCCTGGGTCAGCACTCCGCTTCTCCGGAGCGCTGAAAGCGCGCCAAGAACACAGCCCTGGGTTAGCACCCCCCTAACCAAAGCCCTGAAAGGGCGAGAGACCCCACGCCCCGGCCCCTCCCTGATTTCCCCTTCCGCCTCTCCGGAGCGCTGAAAGCGCGCCAAGAACACAGCCCTGGGTCAGCACCCCCCTAACCAAAGCCCTGAAAGGGCGAGAGACCCCACGCCCCGGCCCCTCCCTGATTTCCCCCTCCGCCTCT